>CANFMY010000008.1 GCA_947448375.1 Comamonadaceae bacterium
CGGCCCATGAGGCAGCCCAGGCGGCAAGCTGAAGAGATCAGGCAGGGTGCCCGGCGACCACGCTCGATACGACTCATCGGCCCGCACTGGCGATGTTGGGCTTGCGCGGGTGGCCATCAGCCCTGACACGCCGGGTTCGTGCAACACCACATGCCAGCCCTCTGGCTGCAACAACACCCCGACCTGCAGCGGCGCACTCAGGGCTTGCATCAGACGGCTGCGCAACCAGCCAGCCCAGCGTTGCGTCCCATGCCAGGCACGCCGTCGCGCCCAGCGCGTCAACAAGGAGAGGGGTAGAAACATGACAAGTCCGATATCCAAACGAATGCTTTGATACTATTGAAGGCCGCGCCGATCGTCCCTTTTTCGGATGTCCCAGCCTGGTAATTTTTTACAATCACGCATCACACACTGAGCACTGCTCCACGCAGTGCACGCTATGGCCACCCGCTTACCCCCTGACTCGCCCCGCTCTCCCTCGCCTGAGCCACACAGCTCGCGTTCGCCCCTGGCAGGTCTGTTGATCGGGTTTTTCAGCTGGAGTCTGGGCTTGCTGGCGGCCGGCCTCCTGGCAGGCTTGCTGGTCGTTGCCGTGGCGTTGGCCATGGCCTACCCCCAACTGCCCGATGTCTCCGACCTGGCGGACTACAAGCCCAAGTTGTCCATGCGGGTGTTCTCGGTCGAGGGCAAGCAAATCGGTGAATTTGGCGAGGAGCGTCGCAACCTCACCCCTTTCAAGGACATTCCGCAGGTCATGGTGAACGCGGTGCTGGCCATCGAGGATGCGCGCTTTTACCAGCACGGCGGGCTCGATTACATCGGCCTGCTGCGCGCCAGCCTGGCCAACCTGGGGCGTGCCAAAAGCCAGGGCGCGTCCACCATCACCATGCAGGTGGCACGCAACGTGTACCTGTCGTCAGAAAAAACTTTCACCCGCAAGATCTACGAAATCCTGCTCACATTCAAGCTGGAGCATTTGCTGAGCAAGGACCAGATTCTGGAGATTTACCTCAACCAGATCTACCTCGGTCAACGCGCCTACGGATTTGCGGCCGCCAGTGAAACCTACTTCGGCAAGCCGCTCCAGCAAATCAGCATCGCCGAGGCGGCCATGCTGGCGGGTCTGCCCAAGGCACCGTCTGCGTACAACCCCATCAACAACCCCAAGCGCGCCCGCTCGCGCCAGCTCTACATCATCGAGCGCATGCTCGACAACAACTACATCACCAAGGAGCAGGCTGAGGCGGCCAAGCGCGAGGAACTCAAGATTCGAACGGCCGCCACGGTGCAACACACCCACGCCGAGTACGTGGCCGAGATGGCGCGTCAACTCATGTTTGCGCAGTACGGGCCCGAGATCTACACGCGTGGCCTGCATGTGCACACCACCATCAAGGCCGAGGACCAGGAGGTGGCTTACCAGGCACTGCGCCGGGGCATCCTGGACTACGAACTGCGCCAGCACTACCGTGGCCCCGAAAAATTCATCAAGCTGCCCGCCATTCCCGCCGAAGCCGAGGATCTGATCGATGACACCCTGATCGACGCAGGGGACAAGGGCGATCTGCTGGCCGCCGTCGTGGTGGAGGCCAACCCGAAAAAAGTGCGCGTGGCGCGCCACAACAGCGAGTTCATTGACATCACCGGCGATGGTTTGAAACCGGTGCAATCCGGCCTGAGTGACAAGGCCCCGCCCAACCTCCAGCTGCGCCCGGGTGCCCTGGTGCGCATTGCCAAAGGCGCGAAGGGCTGGGAAATCACGCAGTTACCCGAAGTGGAAGGGGCCTTCGTGGCCATCGACCCTCGAGACGGCGCCATTCGCTCGCTGGTGGGTGGCTTTGACTTCGAGAAAAACAAGTTCAACCACGTCACCCAGGCGTGGCGCCAGCCGGGCTCGAGTTTCAAACCCTTCATCTACTCGGCAGCGCTGGAAAAAGGCTTCACCCCGTCCACGGTGGTGAACGATGCCCCCTTGTTCTTCGATGCCAGCGTCACCGGCAGTCAGGCCTGGGAGCCCAAAAACTACGACGGCAAGTTCGAAGGGGCGATGTCCTTGCGCACCGGCCTGGCCAAGTCGAAGAACATGGTCTCGATTCGCGTGCTGCAATCGATTGGCGCGCCGTATGCCCAACAGTGGGTCACGCGTTTTGGTTTCGAGGCCGAGCGTCACCCCCCTTACCTCACCATGGCGCTGGGGGCCGGCTCCGTCACACCGCTGCAAATGGCGGTGGGGTATTCGGTGTTTGCCAATGGCGGCTTCCGCGTCAACCCGTACCTCATCACCAAGGTGACGGATGCGATGGGCAAGGTGCTGTCGCAGTACACGCCCATCGAACAGGAAGAATCGGCCCGCGCCATCGAACCTCGCAATGCTTATCTGATGACAAGCCTGTTGCAGGAAGTGACGCGCTCGGGCACGGCCGCCAAGGCGCAGGCCACACTCAAACGACCGGATGTGTATGGCAAGACCGGCACCACCAACGACTCGATGGACGCGTGGTTTGCCGGCTACCAACCCACCCTCACTGCCATCACCTGGATTGGCTACGACACCCCGCGCAAACTGGGTGAGCGTGAAACTGGCGGTGGCCTGAGCCTGCCGGTGTGGATCAGCTACATGCAGCACGCACTCAAGAGCGTGCCGATTCAGGAAATGCCGGTGCCGGCGGGTGTGGTCAACGAAGGCGGCGAGTGGTACTTCCGCGAGTTTCCGCGCACCACGGGGGTGACCAACCTCGGACTCGACGGCAAAGGCGCGGGCGAAGTGCCAGCGGCTGAAGAGAAACGCAAAATTCTCGACTTGTTCAAGAACTGAAGATCAGGGGCAAGCCAGCCTGCGCGCTGGCATCGCGGCTCAGTTGCGCCCAGAACTCGCCCTGGCCTTTGGTGTCCACCCACTGTTGCCCGTCGAAGCGGTAGTGGTAACCGCCCGATCGAGCCGCCAGCCACACCTCATGCAAGGGCTTTTGCAGATTGACGATGATCTGGCTGCGGCTGCTGAAGGTGAGCGTGATCATGCCGCCCACGCGCTGGTTGTCGATGTCCACATCGGTGTCGTCGTTGATGCGATCGCATTGCTGCTCCAGGGCACTGAGGAGCGATTCGGCACGGTCAAGAAATTCGGGATCGGTCATGCGTGATGATAGGCACATGGCGTGCCCCGGGATGAAATGGCCACAAAATGCAGACCCAAGGGGTCTGGATACAATTTCCGGATGAACGCGCGCATTCTAGTCACGGCCCTTGCCCTTGCGGGCGGCATGGCTTCGGGCCTGAGCGGGTGCGGACAACGCGGTTCGCTGTACCTGCCCACCGAATCGGCCGCCCAAGACCGCGCCACCTTGCCGCAAATCCTCACCCCCTCCCTGCCCTCGCGCAAGCCCTCTGACACCCCATGACCTCATCCCCATTGCCCGGTGCTCCGTTTCTGGCCTACCGCGAGGGCGAGTTGTTTCTGGAGGACGTGCGTCTGGCGGATCTGGCGCGCGAACACGGCACACCGCTGTTCGTGTATTCCAAGGCCTCGATGCTGGCGGCGCTCAACGCGTACCGCCGCGGTTTGCAGGGGCGCGAGGCCCATGTGCACTACGCCATGAAAGCCAACAGCTCGCTGGCGGTGCTGCAGGTGTTTGCCCAGGCCGGCTGTGGCTTTGACATCGTCTCTGGCGGTGAGCTCGAGCGGGTGATGGCTGCCGGGGGCAATCCATCCCAAGTGATTTTTTCGGGCGTGGGCAAAACCCGCGCCGAGATGCGCACCGCCTTGCTGGCTGGCATCGAGTGTTTCAACGTGGAGAGCGAGGCCGAGCTCGAGGTGCTTGACGCCGTGGCGCGTGAAGCGGGCCTGCGCGCTCCCGTGAGTTTGCGCGTCAACCCCAACGTGGACGCACAAACGCACCCTTACATATCCACCGGCTTGAAGGGCAACAAGTTTGGCATTGCCCATGAGCGCGCGGTCGAGGTGTATCAGCGTGCAGCCAGCCTGCCTGGATTGCAGGTGGTGGGCATTGATTGCCACATCGGCTCGCAAATCACCAGCATGGGGCCCTACCTGGATGCGCTGGACCGTGTGCTCGATCTGGTGGAGGCCATCGAGAAGGTCGGCATCACCTTGCAGCACATCGACTTTGGTGGCGGCCTGGGCATCAACTACCAGGGTGACACACCGCCGGCTGCGGACGCGTTGTGGGGCCGGTTACTGCAACGTTTGGACGAGCGGGGCCACGGTCACCGCCGCCTCATGCTGGAGCCCGGCCGCTCGCTGGTGGGCAATGCCGGGGTCTGCCTGACCGAGGTGCAATACCTCAAGCCCGGCGAGCAAAAAAACTTCTGCATCGTCGATGCGGCCATGAACGATTTGCCGCGTCCTGCGATGTACGAGGCCTATCACCACATCGTCGAACTCAAGACATCCGGTGCGAATCGCGCACCCGCCCTGGTGTGTGATGTGGTGGGTCCGGTGTGTGAAAGCGGTGACTGGCTGGGCCGGGACCGCAGCCTGCAGGCGCAACCGGGCGATTTACTCGCCGTGCTCTCTACCGGCGCTTACTGCATGAGCATGGCCAGCAACTACAACACGCGTGGCCGACCCGCCGAAATTCTGGTGGACGGTGCTCACGCCCATGTGATCCGCTCGCGTGAAAACGCGGCTGACCAGATGCGTCACGAGCATTTGCTGCCTAGTTGACGCCGCGCCATTTGCGCCACCATCGCCAACCCAGCAGCGCGGCCAGCACCAGCGCGTACATGACGACATCGGTGAAGTTGTGCTTGCCAGCGCGCATCCAGTAAAAATGCAAAATGGCCAGCGGTGCCACCAGGTACACCGCGCGATGCAGCCACTGCCAGCGTCGCCCGCCCAGCCAGCGCACCGCCGCGTTGAATGATGTGGCCGCCAGGGCCAGCAACACCAGCCACGACACAAACCCCACCAAAATAAACGGCCGCTTGGCAATGTCCTGGGCGATGTCAGACCCGTCCAACCCCATGTCGAGCCAGGCGTAGCACAAGAGGTGCAACACAGCGTAAGCAAACACCGTCAGACCCAGCGTTCGGCGCAACCTCGCCAGCGCCGGCAGGTGAAACACGATGCGCACGGGCGTCACGGCCAGCACCACACACAGCCAGCGCAAGGTCCAGTCACCGGTGCCGCGAATCAAGGCCTCGGCAGGATTGGGGCCCAGTTGATCGAGCATCGCCTTGAACAGCAGTTGCAGCGCCGGCAGACTGCACACCACCACCAGACAGGGCCGAACCGCACGATGCAACAACCAGGAACCGACCATGCGCGGCTCAGTAATTCTTGCGCAGATCCATGCCCGCGTAGAGCTGCCCCACCTGGGCTTCGTAGCCATTGAACATCAGCGTCTTGCGCTTTTTACTCAGCAGGCCGTCCTCACCCAGGCGTCGCTCGGTGGCCTGGCTCCAGCGCGGATGGTCCACCAGCGGGTTCACATTCGAATAGAACCCATACTCGTTGGCCGCCGCCTTGTTCCAGGCCGTGGCAGGCTGCTTCTCGGTGAAGCGGATTTTCACCAGGCTCTTGGCGTTCTTGAATCCGTACTTCCAGGGCACCACCAGGCGCACAGGTGCGCCATTTTGATTGGGCAGCACTTCGCCATACATGCCAAACGTGAGCAGGGTGAGCGGGTGCATGGCTTCATCCATGCGCAAGCCTTCCACATACGGCCAGTCGAGCACCGGGGAACGCACATACGGCATCACCTTGGGGTCGGCCAAGGTGACGAACTCGACAAACTTGGCATTGCCCAGGGGCTCCACGCGACGAATCAGCTCGGACAACGAGTAGCCCACCCAGGGAATCACCATCGACCAGCCTTCCACGCAACGCATGCGGTAAATGCGTTCCTCCATGGCGCTCACCTTGAGCAAATCCTCCAGAGCCCAGCGGCCAGGCTTCTTCACCAGGCCTTCGATCTCCACGGTCCAGGGCTGTGTTTTGAGCGTGTGGGCGTTTTTCGCTGGATCGGACTTGTCGGTGCCAAATTCGTAATAGTTGTTGTAGGTGCTGGCGTCTTCATACGCCGTGATTTTCTCCATCACCGCAGCACCACTCACGCTCGATTTGGCACCCGACAGTGCCGCCAGCTTGTTGGGGCGCGTCACCAGTTGGGCTTGCGCATCGCGTGCCGCCCAGGAGGCCAGCGCGGCACCCGCGACACCGGTGGCCAGCGTTTGCAGCAGTTGGCGACGCTCGCGGTAGAGGCGCGCGGGCGTGATCTCGCTGGGCACCTGGTGCTGTCGACCATCGTCGTGGGTGTGCACAATCATGAAAGCTCCTGGTTGAAGTCGGCCTGCGACCTGACGCCCATTGTGAGCCCAACACCGGGTGGCGGGTGAGGCACAAAACAAAACACCCGGACCAGCCGGGTGTTTTGAGCAGGGAGGGTGATGCGATCAGCGCAGGCCGGCGATGTAGTCCGCCACGGCGCGGATTTCGCGATCGTTCAGCTTGGCGGCCACCTGGCTCATCTGCAGGCTGTTCTTGCGCACACCGTCACGGAAAGACACCAGTTGCGATGCGGTGTAGTCGGCGTGCTGGCCCGACAGGCGGGGGTACTGGGCCGGAATACCGGCACCGTTGGGACTGTGGCAACCCGAGCAGGCTGCGATGTTGCGATCAGCCAGGCCACCGCGGTAAATGCGCTCGCCCAGGGCCACCGATTCCTTGTCCTTGGCGAAGCCAGGCTTGGCTTTCTGGGTGCCCAACCAGGCGCCGATGTTCTTCATGTCCTGGTCGGACAGGCTGGCCACCATGCCACTCATGATGGCGTTGGCACGCTTGCCCGATTTGAATTCCTGCAACTGCTTGACGAGGTATTCGGGGTGTTGCTGGGCCAGCTTGGGGTTGGCAGGCGAACCGGAGTTGCCATCAGCACCGTGGCAGGAGGCGCACACCGCTCCAAAGCTGGCTTCGCCTTTGGCGAGGTCAGGCTTGGCGGCAGCCTGAGGGGCATTGGCCTGCGCGTTCAGGACAGGAACGGCCAGGGAGGCGGCAATCAGCAAGGAGGCAAACAGCTTCATGGCAATGAATAGGTTGGTGCGCAAAACCCCGGGATTCTACAATGATGGGTCTGGGGTCTCCCTGACGCCAACCCAACAGTCCCTGCCCCATGCCCTCCCCTACCGATCCCGTCGCTGGTCAGTCGCCCGATTCAGACGCCTCAGCCCAGCCCAATTCCGGTGGGGCCACGCAGCCCACGCCCCCTGAACCCGCCCCTGCACCTGCACCCGCCACGGAAGCGTCCTCGGATGCCCCCACCCAGCCCGCGGTAGACCCCGCCAAGCAGGCGCTGGGCTGGATGCACACCGCGCGCTTTCTCACCACGGCCGCTCAACTGCACCACCTGCCCGCCTACGACCTGCCCGAAATCGCCTTTGTGGGACGTTCCAACGCTGGCAAATCCACCTGCATCAATGTCCTGACGCAGCAAAAACGCCTCGCCTTTGCCTCCAAAACCCCGGGGCGCACCCAGCACATCAACCTCTTTGCCCTGGGCCGACAGGGCCAGACCGATACCGTGCTGGCCGACCTCCCGGGCTATGGCTACGCCGCCGTGCCCAAACAGGACAAGCTGCGCTGGCAGCAAGTGATGGCTAACTATCTGGTGAGTCGATCCAACCTGGTGGGGGTGGTGCTGCTGTGCGATCCGCGCCACGGCCTGACCGAACTCGACGAGATCCTGCTCGAAGTCATCCGTCCCCGGGTGGAAGAAGGCCTGAAGTTCACCATGCTGCTGACCAAGGCCGACAAGCTCAACAAAACCGAGGCCAACAAGGCCTTGTCCATCGCCCGCCTGCAAGCCGGCGGTGGCACGGTGCAATTGTTCTCGGCGTTGAAAAAACAGGGGGTGGACACCCTGGCGTTGCAGCTGTGGAACTGGACCCACTGACGCCTGTGAACTAGAAGCCGACGTAACGAACAAAGTGCGCGTTGTCCTCGCGCACCGACTTCACCTGGTTGGCCACAAACGACTCGTCGGGATACCCCATGGCAATGCAGATCATGATGTTTTGATCGTCGGGGATGCCCGCATGCTCGCGCACCACGCTTGACTGCATGATGCCCTGGCCATTGATCACACAGCCCAGTCCGCGCTCCCAGGCGGCCAGCACAATGGCGTGAGAAAAAGCCCCCAGATCGAACTGGCTGATCGCTGCGGGTTCGAGTTTTTTATCGTAGGTCAGCACCAGGGACACCGGAGCGTCAAACTGCCGAAATCCGCGCATCACCCAATCGGTGCGCCGCGCCTTGTCGTCCCTCGCAATGCCCATGGCCTCGAACAATTGAACGGCAATGGCCACCTGCCGTTGGCGGTGGTCCCCCTCGTAGGCCTCCTTCATCGGGAAGTCCCGCTTGGGCGGAACCCCTGCCACCATGTTCTCGGAGTTGCCCTGCCGGATACGCTCCAGCGGCTCCCCGGTGACCACATGCACGTACCAGGGCTGGGTGTTCATGGACGAGGGCGCCCATTTGGCCACCTCGATGATCTCGTCAATCAATTCACGGGGAACGGGTTTGGGCAGATAGCCGCGAATGCTGGTGCGGGCTTTGATGAGCGAGGAGAAGTTCATGAGAGGGCGGGCATGGACAGGAAGGATCGGGCCGGCTGGTCGATCGATCCATGTCAATGACCCAGCCGCTTGCAGCGATTGTCGGCCAAGATCTTGGTTTTGTTGCACTCGGCCAACCCTTGCGGGTTTTCCTGATTCATGAACTCGCAATGGGCATTGCTTTTCATGGCGTTCTGGAAACACTGCTCTTTGATGGTGGCTGATGGCAGTGGATAACCGCCAGACGGCGCCGTGGTGCAAGCCGATAGGCCCAGCAGGGCTGTCGTCACGGATAAGAACAACGCTGTGAGAAGTTTCAGAGGGCCTCCCAGGTGTTGTGACTGATGACGAGTGGTCGGCAAAGCCATTCATTTGTCTATGTGTTGAACACGATCGAATCCCGATGTGTTCGATGACCGATTGTTTGCACAATGCCTTCGCGCTTGAAAGGCGCCAAGTTTTGCTTTTGACTATGAAAAATCTGTTGACCTGCTAGCTCACGCGGCTGAGGCGAGGGGTTGAATTGGCCGCAACCTCGGAGGCGAACTTGGGTGACGCCCCATAGAGAATCCAACAGCGCATCGCCAGGCGCAGGCTGATACGCACCCAGGCTATAATCGATGGCTGCACACATCGGGGTGTAGCTTAGCCTGGTAGAGCGCCACGTTCGGGACGTGGAGGCCGGAGGTTCGAATCCTCTCACCCCGACCAGAACTCATCCATTGAAGCCCACTGAAGTCACAAGACAGGTGGGCTTCGGTGTTTCTGGGTCTTTCCCCTCCAGGCTCACGGGTGGGCTCTGACCTTGGCCTCGTCGGCTGCCTCGTCGGCTGCCAAGACCACAACGCCGCCCTGCGCCTCTCTTATCTTCAACCCTGCAATTGGGTTGCATCGCTCATGGCGCCTCCAATCGCCGCGTCAACCAGGGCACCAAAAACGGGAACACCCCCACCACCACCCCACAGGCACACGGATAGCCCCAAGCCAACCTCCTGGACCACTCCAACCAACCGCCCGAGGCGGCCCATCCAGATATCAACAGGGAGCCCGTGATGCCCGCCACAGAAGTCAAGAAACACCCCACCAGTCCCACCAGGACGATGGTCTTGCGAGAAGGCATGTGGGTGAGTGTCGTCATGCTGTGGTGCAGTCTGATAGCGATATAAGGAGATGGGGGAGCTCTGAGCAAAGCATAGCGGTATTTCCTAGAATCCATCGAACGGCTCACACCCCACAACCCCTCGGAGACAACATGCTCAAGTTTTTTTACAACGCCGCCCCCAACCCCATGAAGATTGCACTGTTGCTGGAGGAGTTGGGTCTGGCTTACGAAGCCATCCCGGTCGACACCCGCAAGGGCGAGCAATTTGCGCCCGAGTTTTTGGCCGTCAATCCCAACGCCAAGGTGCCCGCCGTGGTGGAGGGTGGGGTCACGCTGTTTGACAGCAATGCCATCCTGCTGTTCCTGGCTGACCGCGAACAACAATTTGTGGCCACCGATGTCCGAAGCCCCGAGCGAGCAGCGATGCTCTCATGGCTGATGTTCATTGCCACCGGCATTGGTCCGTTCTCCGGTCAGTCGGTTCACTTCCGGCATGTGGCGCCAGAACCCAAGGACTATGCGCTCAACCGTTATGACTTTGAGGCCAACCGGCACTGGGGGGTGATTGAACAACACCTGGCCCAACACGAATTCATGGTGGGTGGGCACTACAGCATCGTGGACATGGCCTTCTGGGGCTGGGCCCGCATGGTGCCGTATGTGCTGGGTACTGGGGAGGCCACCTGGAACCAATACCCCAACGTGAAGCGGCTGCTGGATCTCATCAATGCCCGACCTGCCGCACAACGCGCCGAGGCCCTCAAAAGCCGACACGTCTTCAAGGCAGAGCTGGATGCCGAAGCCCGCAAGTTCCTGTATCCGCAAAACGAGCGTCTCGCCAAAGCGGGTTGAACCGTTGACTTACTCCCCCCTGCGAGCCTGGCACCTGGCCAGGTGGCGGGATGACATAGGCAGACTAAAATCCCACGCATGGGAATCGTCGTTGCGCTGGGGGTGTTGATTGGTGCCATCATGGGCATCATGGGGGCAGGCGGCGGCATTTTGGCGGTGCCTGTGCTGGTGGCCGGCCTGCACTGGAGCATGCAGCAAGCCGCTCCCGTTGCCTTGGTGGCCGTCGCGGCCGGCGCGCTGGTGGGGACCCTGGATGGCTTCAAGCATCGGCTGGTTCGCTACAAAGCCGCCATCTTGATGGCGGCTTGCGGAGTTCCCATGACTCACCTCGGACAGCAATGGGCGCACGCACTGCCGCAGCATGTGTTGATGGGAGGCTTTGCGGCCCTCATGCTGGTGGTGGCCTGGCGGTTTTACCAACAGGCTCGGCACACATCGCACACCTCGGACGACTTACTCGCCCTGGCCTTCATCAGCGACGCAACGGGCAAGTTCATCTGGACGCCCCTCACCGCGTTGGTGCTGGGCGGTATCGGTCTCTTCACCGGACTGATGACGGGCTTGCTGGGTGTGGGAGGTGGTTTTCTGATCGTGCCGCTGATGCGGCGATTCACCAACCTGGCGTTACCGGGCATTGTCGCCACCTCTTTGTTTCTGATTTTCATGGTCAGCACCGGGGGCGTGATCAACGCGGTGCTATCGGGGGCCGCGCTGCCCTGGTTTGAAACCTCGACGTTTGTGGTGGCCATGGTGAGCGGCATGCTCACCGGCCGTCAACTGTCACGGCGGTTGAATCCCCAGCAGGTGCAGCTGGGGTTTTCCGTGTTGCTCCTGGCCTTGTCCTTCTACATGATGTTCAAGGCCTGGAGCCACTACAGCGCATGAATCCTGGCCTTCATCCATCGTGACACGAGATGAAATGACCAGCCCTCTTTCCGTCGCGATGCCGCCCATGGGGGCGCAACACCCGGATCACGAATTGAGCGCTTTTGTACCCACATTGCACATCGGCATGATTGAAAAATCCATGGGATCGCCATGACACACGCGTTGCAAAAACCTGAATTCTTGACGTGAAAGTGAATATGATGTCACTCGTCAGGCCAGCCCCTCCAGGGACCTCTGGAAAGTTTTATGCTTTTTGATCATTGCGCCGAGTGCCAGTTATGTTGTCGTGTCGATGCAGGTTTCCCGCCGTTGGAAATCACTCTGAGCAAGGCCGAGAAAAACAACATGGGCGGCTTGTGCATCACCACCTCGTGTGAACATCTGGGTGCGCAAGGCTGCACATTGGGAGATGACAAACCTTTTGGCTGTCAGCTCTACCCCTTGTCGTACAACCCCAAGACGAAGGATTTCTTCTTCGACGCAGCCTGTCCGCTGATGCCGGTTTACCGCCAGCAGCTTGACGATGCAGCCAGTGAGGCCTCGCTCCATTTGTCTCGCATGACAACGGTTATTGAAAAACTGGCCGTCGATGAGCCGGCTTATCTGCGCAAGAACTTTCAAGTGGACTCTGACTACTTTGACATTCAACCCCTGCGGCCCGCTCAAGCCAACAAGAAAATCCGGCCATGACTGTTGAGACTGTGCATCGACTGTCCTACCAAAGCTGGACACCCGAGAACCTGTGCGTGGAGAGTTTTCACGAACACATCCGGTACTACACCTGCCGATGGGACGCCTTGTGTCCTTACATCGATGTCAATCCGGACTTGCTGGCGATGACCAAAAAACCGTTCATCGTGTATGCGGTGCCGCCAGACGGACCTTACGGTGTTCCCATCAGCGACCGGTATGGTCTCGTGGACGTACAAGCTCCGGATTTCTGGACTGAACCCTTGCGTGTTCACAAGTTCAAAAAACTGGACAATGCCTTCAAGCGCTTTCAGACCACCGAACGGGTGATCCCCGGAAAAGAACTCACCGTGGAGGAGTTGTTCACCTTGGGCAGTGAACACTTCAGCGCCTACGAAATTCACGACCAGGAAGTGGCCGGGTTCATTGATTACATTCAGGACCTGGACATCCTGATGATTCAGGTGCACGCCGAGAACGGCGATCTGGTGCTCACCGATATTTCCGTCCTGCTACCCGAGCGTCAGCAGGTGTACGGCAGTTTCTGTCAATGGAACCTCACCTATAAAAATCGCTCGCCTGGCATCTATGCCTGCTTGCTGGCCTCCCGCTGGACAGCCCGCCATGGGTACCGCTACTACAACCTGGGTCCGGTGGGTGACTACAGTTACAAAATGCTGTTTGTGACGGACTTTGAACCCATCTACGCCATTGCGCTGACCGATCCGGATCACCCGTTGGCACTGGACACCACCTCACCCCTGCACACCGATTTCACACCCGACGTGTGGAACCAGATCTATCGGACTGTCACCGCCTGAGTCGGCGCCGCGCCGCACTCAGTCGAACGTGTGGACCGCATCAAAGCTGATGTCGTAGTCCATCAACAATTCCTCGCCCTTTTTGATGGCGCGCAGGCTGACCAGTTCGCCGTTCTTCTTGAATTTGAGATTGGGCTTCTTGGAGTGATTGAGGTACACCGACAGGTTGGCCGCATTCAGCCCGATGCGGGGAATGTGCACATGCTTGTCGTCGTAGTAACAAAACATTTTGATTTCGCGGCGCACACCCGGGGCCAGTGACTTGATCTCCTCGTGGGTGAACTTGACGTCATCCACCTTCACCAGGGAGCGCAAGGGCTCAACCCCCTTGGGAATGGGGCGGATGGCAAACACACCGATGCCATGCACCTTGGAAACACCCAGGTGGCAGTACACCCCGTCGCGCAGATGTTTGAGCAGTTCTTTTTTGATCTTGGACATGATCCCTCGCTGAAATGGGTGCTGGTCGTGAGTCCACCGCACATGGCCCGCAACAATCCTACACCCGAATGGCATGGCCGAGCGGAAGCCGCCGGTGGTCCACAGCCCCCTCGGTCAGCGCTGGTCAGACTCAGGGGGTCTGGCGCACGGGTGTCGCCTTCAACACCGCCTCCACCTCAGATTTCCAAAAGCGTGCCTGGCCCGTGGTTCCATGCCCCAGGGTGTCGGCGCTGGCGGGAATCAAATGAACCCGGATGTCCCGGACCTGTGACTTGACGGTCTCCCAGACACCCAGTTCCGGGCGGTTGCGCTCATCGTCCGCCGAATTGATGACCAGCACCCTGGCTTGAATGCTCTCCAGTGCGGTGGACGCGTCGTAGTCTTGGGACGATTCCCATTGGTACAGGTGATCGTTGGCGTCGCCCGCAAAGCGCTCGTTCAGACGCTTGTGCACCCAGGCGTCACCTTGAGCGCTGGTGGGCGCCAATTTCTGCAGGCCCTGGTCGCCGCCATTGAAGGCCGCCACAAAAAATACCGACGCCAACTGCAAGCTGGGGGGTTGCTGGGTGTAGTTGCCGTCCCGCCACAACGGATCACGGCGAATGGACTCCGACAGCAAGCGGCGAAGCATCCAGTTGCGCCCCGACATCGGCGTTGGCATCGACGCCATCGGCACGGCAATGTCCATCATGCCCGGATACCGCGTCGCCCAGAGCCAGGTCTGCATGCCCCCCATGGAATTGCCCAGCACCATGCGCAGGTGTCGAATGCCGAGGTGCTCGGTGACCAATCGGTATTGGGCCGACACCATGTCAGCATAGTTGTAGGCGGGAAACCGGGTGCGCAACCCATCCGAAGGTTTGCTCGACTGACCCGTGCCAATGGCATCCGGCAGGATCACGAAATACCGATTGGCGTCCAGGGTCTGACCAGGGCCGAACAATTCGCCCCCAAAGGCGGACGTCAACATGCCCGCGCCCGACCCGTTGGTGCCATGCAGGATCAACACGGCCGGGTTCTTCGGGTCTCCCAGCGTGGTGTAGTGCAACCGCAGTTCCGGCAACACATCGCCCGTGTGAAATTTGAAATCCTTGACGACCCAGGTATCGCTTTGCGGGGTGGGGGCTGGTTGTGTCCACCCGGGGTCACCGGCTGTGACGGCCAAGACGGGCAATACATGGCGTAGCAACTGAGTGAGCTTCATCGAATCTCCTGGCACGGTCTATCGGGATTGCAAGCTCGATTGTCCAGGCAAGTTGCCAGCCAATGGCCCCCGCGCGTTGCGCACGGGACAGGCCGCCTCTCCTCGCGTGGGAAGCCCTGTGATAGGCTCCGTGGCACTTCCAAGGAGATGCCTCTTGAAACGCATGCTTGTCGTGGTGCTGACGCTTGTGGCCGGGTGTTGGGGCTTCAATCCATCCGCCTGGTCTCAAGACTTCCCCAAGGGGCCGGTCAAAATCATTGTGCCCTTTCCACCCGGCGGTCCCACCGACACCGTGGGTCGCCTGCTGGCGCAAAAACTCCAGGACATCTGGGGACAGCCCGTGGTGCTGGACTACAAGCCCGGTGCGGGCACTGCCATCGGGGCCGACTTTGTCGCCAAGTCAACCCCGGACGGCACGACCCTGGGCATGGTCAACTCCTCGTTTGCCGTCAACCCCAGCTTGCGCAAAAAATTGCCCTATGACACCCAACGCGATCTGGTGGGGGTGACACAACTCTTCAACATGCAACTGGCGATGGTGGCGCGTGCCGACGCACCGTTCAACACCCTCAAGGAGTTGGCCGAGTACGCCCGCAAAAAGCCCGGTGGCCTCAATTACGGCACGCCTGGCCCCGGCAGCACCACCCACCTGGGGGGCGAACTGCTGCAACGCGAAGCCGGCTTCGCCATGCAGCATATCGGCATGAAAGGCAGCGCCCCAGCCCACACCGAATTGCTGGGAGGCCGACTCGACCTGGTCATTGACCCGTTCCTATCGGTGTTTCCCCATGTTCAGGCCGGCAAGATGAAGGTCATCGCCACCCTGGGTGACAAGCGGGTGGCGGGTCACGCCTACCCCACGATTGCCGAGTCGGTGCCGGGCTTCAGCGTGGGTGCGTTGCTGGGTTTCATTGCCCCGGCGGGAACATCCAAAGCCGTGCTGCAAAAAATTCAGACGGATACGGCGCGCGCGCTGAATTCCCCTGATGTGCAGCAACGTGCCCAGGACTTCGGCATGCAAATCGTGGCCTCCAAGCCAGAAGAATTCGACGCCTTCATTGCGGCCGAGATGCGCCGTTGGGCACGCATCATCAAGGATGCCAACATTGAACAAGAATGACCGGAGTTCGTCATGAGCCTGACCTGTACCCCACTGCACCCTGTCTTGGGCGCGCAAGCCCATGGCATCGACCTGACGCAACCGCTCTCAGCCGAGCAAGTCTCTGCCATCAACGCCGCCATGAACCAGTACGCCGTGCTGGTGTTTCGCGGCCAACCCCTCACCGCGCAACAGCAAATCGATTTGATCAGCCCGTTTGGCGACATCGACATTGGTCTGAAGCGTGTCTTCAAGCGACCGGAGCGTCTGGGTGACGAGCGTCTGATCGACATCTCCAATGTGAACGCCCAGGGCCAGGTGGACCGCCGCGACTCCCCCAAAAACCTGTCGAATTTTGCCAATCAACTGTGGCACAGCGACAGTTCGTTCATGAAACCGCGGGCCGCCTACTCCATGCTGCACTGCCTCATCACGCCGAGTTGGGGTGGCAACACCGAGTTTGCCGATCTGCGCCACGCCTACGACACGCTGGATGAGCGCACACGCCAGGACGCAGAAGGTTTGCAGGCCGAACACTATGCGCTGCACACGCGCCTGTTGCTGGGCGACGAAGCCTACACCGACGAGCAGAAAAAGGAGCTGGCACCCGTGGTCTGGCCTTTGGTGGACACCCACCCGGGTTCAGGGCGCAAGCTGTTGTTTGTGGGGGCGCATGCCAGGCAAATCGTTGGCTGGCCCACTGCCGAGAGCCGCATGTTCCTGCAAGATTTGCTGGAGCATGCCACCCGACACGAGAGCGTCTACGTGCATGAATGGCAACCAGGTGACACGGTGATCTGGGACAACCGCAGCACCCTGCACCGCGGCCGCCGTTATGACGTTGCAGAGCGTCGGGAGTTACGGCGCACCACCATCAATGACGACGAGCACGCACACCTGACCTAGCGCCTCGTCACTCAGGATCAACGCCGGCCTCCTTGAGGATCTTGACCATCATGGGGCCCTCGGCGCGCACCCGCTCAAGCACCTGAGGTGGGGTGCTGTGCTCGGTGTTCACGCCCAGGCGTTTATAGGTGTCGATCACGTCCGTGTGCTTGACCACCTTGGCCAGTTCCGCATTGAGTCGGGCGATGATCTCCGGTGACGTCCCCTTGGGTGCCAGCACGGACCACCAGACACCTGCATTGAACCCCGGCACACCGGCTTCAATCATGGTCGGCAACTCGGGCAGAGCGGCAGACCGCTCGGTCGATGTCACCGCAATGGCCCGCACCTTGCCGGCCTTGATCTGCGGCATGGCGGGCACCATGTCTGAAAACACCACCTGAACCTGCCCCGCCACCAAGTCGGTCACCGCCTGTATGGTGCCCTTGTAGGGCACATGAACCATGTTGACCCCTGCCGCGGTGATGTACATCTCGCCACTGATATGCGACTGAATCCCTTTGCCACCTGATCCGAAATTGAGCTTGCCGGGTTGAGACTTGGCCAGCGCCGTCAATTCGGCCACCGTTCGCACCGGCACCGAGGGATGCACCACCAGCACCTGACCGGCCGAGGCCACGGTGGAAATGGGCGCAAAGTCCGTCAGCGGATCAAAGCCCATGCGTTTATACAAGTAGGGGTTGTTCAGCAAGGTGCTGCTGTTGGACAACACCAGGGTGTAGCCATCGGGCGGTGCCTTGGCCACCAGTTCGTGGCCGATGTTGCCCCCCGCGCCGGGCTTGTTGTCCACCGTCACGGGTTGCCCCAATCCCTCGCCCAGCTTCTGGGCAATCACGCGGGCCAGCACATCGCTGGTACCACCCGGCGGAAAGGGCGCCACCAGCTTGACCGGACGCTGCGGATAAGCGGACTGACACCAGGCCGTCAAGGGAGCGAACAGCACCAGACACCACCCCCCCAGGATCCAGCGTCTGGGTAGAGTCGTGCGAGTCGGCGTGTTGTGGATCAAGGCCATTGCGGGTACCTCTTGAAAGATAGTGAACGATCGGGAATGACTGTCAACCTGTCTTCTTCAGGCCATCGAGGATGCGCTGCGGCGTGAGCGGCAACTCGCGGTAGCGCACACCGGTGGCATCGAAGATGGCGTTGGCCAGGGCCGCGCCGGTGGGTCCTTGCGAGGCCTCACCGGTTCCCAGGAACGGCGCGCCCGGCCGGTTGATCAACACCACCTCGATCGGTGGCGCCTCGCTGAACCCCAGAATCGGGTAGCTGGCCCAGTCACTGGAGAGCACTTGGGTCTCGTCAAAGTGCACCTGCTCTTTCAGCGTCCAGCTGAGCGACTGAATCAGACCGCCCTCGATCTGGTTGGACACACCGTCCGGGTTGACCAGGTGTCCGCTGTCGGCACTGGCCACCGCTCGGACCACGCGCACATGACCGCTGGCCGGGTTGACCTCCACTTCCAGGGCCACCGCACAGTAACCGGCGATGTTTTTGTAGCGGGCAAAGGCGATGCCGCGCCCATACCCCGGACGACGTTGCCAGCGGTCCCAGCCAAACGCCTTGGCCGCTTCGGTGAGGGCATCGCGACCACGCGGATCTTTCAGAAAGCGCAGGCGGTAGGCCAACGGGTCCACCCCACCCGCATGCGCCAGTTCGTCCATGAAGGACTCGATGGCGAACACGTTGGCGTAAGCGCCCAACCCACGGTGCGACGATACGCGCAAGGGCATTTGCGTGATGAAGTGCGTCAGCACCTGATGACCGGGGAAATCGTACAGGGCGATGCCGTTGCGGTCGGCCGCGTAGTTGGGCCCGCCGGCATTGCCGGGAACGGGTTGTTGGAACGGCGTCTCAAGGTAGAGCGCCGACTGCAGATTGCCGGGCATGCCTTGCGGCCGGGTGCCGTGCGGCGTGGAGCGAATTTGCACATCCCAGTCCAGCACATTGCCCTGGTTGTCCAGCCCGGCCTGCACATCGATCAGCATGGCCGAACCATACGGCTCCCAGCGGTGTTCCTGCTCGCGCGTGTACTGCAACTGCACGGGGCGACCCGGCACGGCCACGGCCAACAAGGCGGCATCGGCAGCCGCATCGTCGGCCATGTTGTGTCCATAACAGCCGGAGCCTTGCACATGCTGCAAGCGCACCTTGTCCAGCGGCATGCGCAACATGCCGGCAATGGCCTGACGGGTCTCGAACACCGATTGGCTGTGGGTTTGAATCAGCAACTCGCCGTCACGCAGCGTGGCAATGGCCGCCGAAGTCCCAATGGAGGCGTGCATCTGGTAAGGCCTGAAGTAAGTGGCCTTGAGTGTCTTGGCGGCGGTCTCACCGCCCGCGCGGGGTTGCCGCTTGGTTTCAATCAGCCGACTCGGCGCCTGACGCAACCAGGTGGCCAGGTCGGCTTGCTTGGGCAAGGCACGCGGCACATCCCAGGTGGCCGCCTGCGCCAAGGCCTGGGCGGCCGCTTGCGCCTGCTCGATGCGTTGGGCCACCACACCGACAAAGCTGCCATGGCGCACCACCTGGATCACACCCGGCAGTCGCTCAACGGCGGACGTGGGCAGCGTCTTGAGTGTGGCGCCATAGGTGGGTGGTCGCACGACCTGTCCGTACACCATGCCGGGCAAGCGCATTTCCTGCACAAAGATGGACTTGCCCATGACCTTGTCGCGGATGTCCGGGCGTTGCACGGGCCGGCCGATGTAGCGGTGCTCGGACGCGGGCTTGAGCGGCACCTGGCCAGTGGCCTCTCGCTCCAGCGCCTGACCCACCAGAATGTCAGCATACCGCAACTGCGCGCCGCCGGGGGCTTTGATGAGTCCTTGCGACACCTGAAGACTGGACACCGGATGACCCAGTTTTTCAGCGGCCAGTCCGAGCAGGATGCTGCGCACTTCCGCGCTTGCATAGCGAACCGCCGTCGCGCAGTTGGGCATGGAGAACGAACCGGCCGTCACGCCTTCGTTGGGCACCAGGGCGGTGTCGCCGGAAATGACCTGTACCTGCTCGAAGGCGACGTCCATTTCATCGGCGCAGATCTGCTGAACGGCCGTGAGGATGCCCTGGCCCAACTCGACCTTGCCCACCAGCAAGGTCACGCGGTGATCGGCTTCAATGCGCAACCAGGCACGCAACACGCGTGTGGAGTTGAGGTCACCCGGCAAACGGGCCGGTTGCTGCGACAAGGCCGTTTCCAGAGGAATGCCAAACGACAGGCTCAGAAAGCCCGCTGCTTGCAAGAGTCGACGACGGGAAATGGGTGCATTCATGTCAACCTCCCTTGGCCGCGCGCATCACGGCTTTGACGATGCGGTTGTGAATGCCGCAGCGGCACAGATTGCCATCGAGTGCGGAGCGCACCTGGGCTTCGCTGGGCGACGGGTTGCGATCCAGCAATGCCTGGGCTTGCAAAATCATGCCCGAGGTGCAGTAGCCACACTGGGCCGCTTGCTCATCGATGAAGGCTTGCTGGAGTCGACTGGGCTGACCGTCACGCGACAAGCCTGCCAGGGTGGTGACCGATCGCCCCACCGCACTCGAGGCGGGCGTCACGCACGAGCGCACGGGATCGCCGTTGATCAACACGGTGCAGCTGCCGCACTGAGCCTTGCCGCAACCGTATTTGGTGCCGTTGACAGCGAAGTCTTGCGTCAACACCGCCAACAAGGAGGTGTTGGGGTCGGTGGGCGTGTGCACAGGCTGCCCGTTCAAGTTGAAGTGGATACTCATGGTGGCTGATCATGATGAGAGGAAAGCCACAGCGAAGTTTGAGGAGGACAACCGGCCCTCACCTCGCTGCACCTGGTAAGCCCATGATCAGAGCCACCTGGGTGTCTGTCAAGGTGGGTTTCACTCGTGCGCTGCCGCCTAGGTGATAGGCCGTCAGCCTCATGACCGGCTCACCTGACGGGCACACCCGTTCAGGATCAGCGATACACCCCCGCCTCCCCCGGCGGTCGCGACTTGAAGCGCTGGTGCACCCAGTAGTACTGGCTGGGCATGGTGTCGATCATCTGCTCAAGGCGGCGGTTCATGGTGGCCGTGTCCGCCAGTGCGTCGCCCGTGGGGTAGTCGTCCCAGGCGGGCAGCACCTCCACGTCATAGCCTTGCGGGGTGAGGCGGGTGATGACGGGCACCACGGTGGCGCGCCCCAGTTGGGCAAAGCGCGACAACGAGGGAACGGTGGCTGCCGGCACACCGTAAAACGGCACAAAGACAGAATCCTCGACACCAAAGTTCATGTCGGGCAACAAATAGAGCGCTTCGCCATCGCGCAAGGCACTGATGATGGCTTTGACACCGGCTTCGCGTCGAAACAAGCGCACGCGCCCCCAGCGGCTGCGACCACGCTCGACCCATCGGTCCACCTGCTCGTTGGACTGCTGGGTGTAGATGGTGGTGAGGGCACGGTCGACCGACAAGGCCAGCATGGTCCAGCCCACGTCGAGCCCGACGAAATGTGGCGCAAATATGACGACGGGTTGTTGCTCGTTGCTCAAGACCGTCAGGTCACCGCACAACTTCACTCGGCGACGCACCAACTCGGGCGAGCCGTGCCACAGCCAGCTGCGGTCCAGCCAGGTCTGGGCAAACACTCGAAAGTGATCTCGCACGGCCTGCGCACGCTGCGCCTCGGACCACTGCGGAAAACACAGGGCCAGGTTGGTGCTGGCCACCCGACGTCGACTGGGCACACTGGCGTGAAGCAACCCGCCCAGCGCCGCGCCCAACGCACGCAGCACGGGCAACGGCAGCCAGCGCAGGATGCGCATCAGGGACAGGACCCCCCACGTCATGCGCAAGCTCCACCCAGCGCGCGGGTCCGCTTTGCTTGCCACACCTCACGCATGCTGCTTCTCCCCATGACCAGGCACTTGCATCGGCATGGCCCTCAATCGTCCTGGCGCGGACGCTTGTGGCGCGCGTAGCCCCACAGGTACTGCCCGGGATGGGCGCGCACCATGGCCTCCACCGCCTGGTTCATGGCGGTGGCCGACGCCTCCAGCGGCACCGAGGGGCCGGTGGGCAAGGGCGGGTCAATGGGCGACATGTGCAGTGTGAAGCGCCCGTTGGCGCCCCGCTCGCACCAGGTCAACAGCACCAGGGCCCCGGTTTGTTGCACCAGTCGAGGCAACAGGGTCATGGTGTAGGCGTCGCGCCCCATCCAGGGGGCCCACACGCCCTGACCGTCGGGCGGCACCTGATCGGGCAGCAAGGCGGTGTAGCCCCCGGCACGCAGGGTGCGCACCAGCAGACGAATGCCCGCCATCGAGGTGGGGGCCGTGTCCAGCCAGGCACGCCCGCGCGAATGCGTCACCAAGGGCACCAGCCAGGATTTGCGCGGCGGTCGAAACATTGCCACCAGTGGGCCGTACTGCGGACCAAACCGCTCGGCAATGGCCTGGGCACCCATCTCCCAGCACCCCAGGTGCGGCGAGGTGATGATGACGCCGCGCCCGGCGCGCATGCCGGCCTCGAAGTGTTCCGCTCCGTCCCACGCCATGCGCTCGAGCACGCCTTGGTGGTGCGGGCGCATCCACAACCAGGGCAACTCGGCCACCATGCGCCCGGCCGAGGCAATGGCCTCGCGCTCGACCGACAGCGGCAGGCCCGCAGCCAGGAGGTTGTCGCGCATTTGGCGTCGGTAGCGGGGCGACAGCAGCCACACCAGCCAGCCCAGCACGGCCCCCACGGCCTGCATGAACCGCAGCGGCAATCGGGCCAGGACGCGAAAGAGAAAAGACATCAGCTTCGGTGCAAAAAACCAACGAACCCGGCTTGCGGAGCCAGCCGGGCCAGCCCCTGGGGGCCGGTGGCCCCGACAGGTTCGATACAATGACGATTGTCGCCGAGTTAATGAAGCAACTTGCAGGGCGACATCGCGGGGCAACCCGTGCGGGCTGGTCAGGTGCCAGTCCCTACTGCTAAAGCGTTAGCCGACACTCCACTCAGGGACAGGCAACGCGCCCATCCACCACTGACTGGAGTTTTTTTCATGTCCAACGACTATCTCTTCACCTCCGAATCGGTTTCGGAAGGTCACCCCGACAAGGTGGCTGACCAAGTCTCCGACGCCATTCTGGACGCCATCTTCGCGCAAGACCCGCGCAGCCGCGTGGCCGCCGAAACGCTGTGCAACACCGGTCTGGTGGTACTGGCCGGCGAGATCACCACCAACGCCCATGTGGACTACATCCAGGTGGCGCGCGACACCATCAAGCGCATCGGCTACGACAACACCGAATACGGCATTGACTACAAGGGGTGTGCCGTCATGGTCTGCTACGACAAGCAGTCCAACGACATTGCCCAGGGGGTGGACCACGCTTCGGACGATCACCTCAACACCGGCGCTGGCGACCAGGGCCTGATGTTTGGCTACGCCTGCAACGAAACGCCCGAGCTGATGCCCGCGCCCATTCACTACGCACACCGCCTGGTGGAGCGTCAAGCCCAGCTGCGCAAGGACGGCCGCCTGCCCTTTCTGCGCCCGGACGCCAAGAGCCAGGTCACGCTGCGCTACGTGAACGGCAAGCCGCACAGCATCGACACCGTGGTGATTTCTTCTCAACACGCCCCCGAGATGAGCCTGGGCGACAAGATGAAGCCCGAGTTTTACGAGGCCGTGCGCGAGGAAATCATCAAGCCCGTGCTGCCCCAGGAGTGGCTCACCGCCGACACCCAGTACCTGATCAACCCGACTGGCCGTTTTGTCATCGGCGGCCCGCAGGGCGATTGCGGCCTGACCGGTCGCAAGATCATTGTGGACACCTACGGCGGCGCCTGCCCGCACGGCGGCGGCGCGTTCTCCGGCAAGGATCCCACGAAGGTGGACCGCTCGGCCGCGTACGCCGCCCGCTACGTGGCCAAGAACGTGGTGGCTGCCGGCCTGGCCGAGAAATGTCAGATCCAGGTGGCTTACGCCATCGGTGTGGCACGCCCCATGAACATCACGGTCAACACCCTGGGCACCGGCAAGATCTCCGACGAGAAAATCGCCGCGCTGGTGGCCGAACACTTTGACCTGCGACCGAAAGGCATCATCCAGATGCTGGACCTGCTGCGCCCCATCTACCAGAAGACCGCTGCGTACGGCCACTTCGGCCGTGAAGAGCCGGAGTTCAGCTGGGAGAAGACCGACAAGGCCGCAGCGCTGCGATCTGCCGCCGGACTGTAAAGCCGACACAGACCATGCAAGGCCCGCGAATGCGGGCCTTGTTGTTGGGGGTCTCTTACAGTACCGCGTAGTTGAACACCGTGCTGTCCAGCGGCAATTGCGCCAAGTTCTTCAGGATGACCGTGTGAGTCGTGCCGCCTGCCACCGCGAGGCCATTGCTGTCGATGGTGAGGGTCGTGTCTCCATTGCTGACCGACTGCGAGACAAACTGCATGAAGTTGCTGGTGTTGACGGTGCCGGGTGTGAACACCCCCGTCAGATCGATCTTATCCTGCCCCCACTTGAAGTCGGTGATGGTGGTGCTAGACGGCCCGGTGTTGCTGGCGAGCGCGCCATACCCCCCCAGGTACACCAGGTCTAGACCGCTACCAGTCGACACAGTATTGTTACCCTGGCCCGCATTGATTTTGTCGTTACCGGCCGTGCCCACGATGGTGTCACCGCCAGTGCTGGTGGCAAATACCCCAACCGATCCGGTGGACACGCTCGCCACCTGGCCCGCCGTGTTTTGAGCAACCACCTTGAACTGATACACACCCGGCGTCAGGCTGAAGGCGACTTCGCTGATCGTGAACGTCCCGTTGGCCAACACCGACTGAGTGCCCACGGTCTGCACCGCTCCTGTCGTGTTGCTGGTGGCATAGACCGTCACGGTGGCATCCTGGTCGACTGTTCCGCCAAACACGAGGTCGGGGTCTGATGTACTTTGATAGGTGCTCCCATCCGACACGGTGCGGCCCGCTTGGCCGCCTTCGTTGTTGAGGCGTATGGCATCGAGTGTCAGGACCGGTGCCGATGGATGGGCCCCCACCGAAACGTACTCCGTCACCGGCGAGCCATTGACTGTGTAGGGGGTTCCAGCCCCGGTGTTGTCCAGGTACTGAAACGTGATGGCATGAGTACCCGACACCAAGCTGCTGTCGGTGTTGACGTTGCGCGTGTACGACCCAGCGCCCACATCGCTGC
The DNA here is from genome assembly GCA_947448375.1 of Comamonadaceae bacterium. Classification (GTDB taxonomy): domain Bacteria; phylum Pseudomonadota; class Gammaproteobacteria; order Burkholderiales; family Burkholderiaceae_C; genus Limnohabitans. The sequence goes on from CANFMY010000008.1 coordinate 24,724, forward strand.
TGGTCAGTACACGGCTGCCCACACACACGCCGTTCTCCATCAGCACGAGCCGATCGCCTACTTGGGCTCGAGATCCGTCGTAGCTCAGCGCGAAAGCGGGTTGACTCTCACCAGTGGCCAGGGCTTGTGCTCGCTCGGCAATCAACTCACCACGTGAATTGGCCAAGATCACGGGACTGTCAATGGCCGCCACAACGGGTGTCGTGAGGCTTGCAGCGTTACCCGATGCATCCTGGATGGTGGCACCATTGGTCAGGGTCAACGCAGTGGTGGTGGCGGTCACGCCCACAGAGGAGTCCGTGACGCCCACTGTGTAGGACAGCAGCATGTCTTTGCCACTGGTGCTATGGTAGGTGGCCGTTTGTGTCACACCATTGATGTTCAGGGAATAGGTGGGCACGCCCGTCACCACGGGGGTCTCGTCCCAGACCAGCGTCACCATCAGCTGGTCACCTGCGACCAAGGGTGACGTCTTGGCCGTGCCTGCTGCGGTCGCTCCCCACACCTTGACGGCACGAACCTGAGGCCCTGAGCTGTCCTGGAACGCGTAGTTGTAAAAACTGTCGTTGGTGGACACGTTGCCAGCGTTGTCAGTGACTTTGGCTGACAGACTGTGTACCACCACGCCGCTGCTGGTGTTGGCGAACGGCGTGTCGGGTGACACCGCCAGGCTGGCAAAACCCCGTGTGACCTCGTTGGCTGTCAGGAACTTGGTACCGATGATGGTGCCGCTGCTGGTGGTGCCATCGTACAACGTGATGACCGACCCCTCCTCGACACCCGCTGGCAAGGTGATATCAAACGTGGGCACGGCATTGATCTGCGCCCCCCCGTCATTGGCCCAGGCGGTGGGCAATTTCAGGACCGTCGCTGTTGAGCCAGATCCAAACGTGAATTTACCACCCAGCCATTTGGATTTCGTCGACGTTGCACCCAGATCGATGATGACCTTGCCAACCAAGCTGCTCGAACCGGCCAGATACTGGTAACTCACCATGTACCCCTCCCCGCCCGTGCTGGTGATCTCCTGCGCCGAGACGTTGTACGTGGTCGCCGCACCAAACAGTTCAACAAACGTGGGGAGCGCGCCCGAAACTGGCGTGAATTTGCTGCGCCACAGATTCAACACCGTCAAGGCATCTGCTGCAGTCAGTCGCCCCTCCCCCGCGGTGACAGTGCTCAGCACGGTGGATTTGGCCATGCCGCCTGCCGCAGAAAAATCAAACACCAACCGGTTGTCTGCCACGGTATCGACCACAGGTTCGGACGTGGGCGTACTGCGTGTCAAACCCTGGTATTGGTAAAGCCAGCCATTGGTTGAGGTACTCCCACTGTTGATGTGCCCTCCCACCGCCAGTTGTATGGTGGACATCCCCTGGCCTGTATTGACCGAAGCGTTACCAGGTACGGCAGGCGTATTGCTTCCCCACCCAACCGCTGTGTCGTATGTCACCGCCGTGGCACCCGGATTATTTGCCGAGGCGGTGCTTGGGAGCCAGTAATAGAACGAGTTGGAAAACGTTAATTTCGAGGCATCCACCACCTTGCCCGGCTTGGCTTGCAAATACATCCACATCATGCGTGTCACGCCATCGCCACTCGACGCAGGGCTGCTCGAACTGTTGGACGAGAAACCATTGCCGGACGCTCCATCGATCGAAAAATCAAACAACCCGGCCTGTCCCAAGGTACTGTTGGTGAATGCAGTCGAAGCAGCGGATTTGATACCCCCCAGACTCGTGTACGTGGTGCTGTCAGTGAAGGAAAACGTGAGCGAGGACCCATCATCCTGCCGATAGCTGATGGTCACGGCTGACGTGTTGTTGAATCCATAGTGAACGCCACGCGCTGACATCAACTGGAACAAGGACGAGTTAAGCGCTTTGACCGTGCCGTTTGTGCTGGCGGGCATATTGGTGTCAAGTACCGTCATGCTGGACACAGAAGCCGGTGCGGCCGTGTCCACCCTGAGGGTGTTGACCGCTGGTGGCGGCAGCGACGCGAGGGAGCAGGCATTACCCGCCAGGTCCAGAACTGTGGCGCCATTCAAATTCACAGGCGAAGCCGCTGGGACAATGCCCCCACTGCTGTCACTGTTGGTGGGCGCCACGGTGTAACTGAAGACCAGCGTGTTGGTGCCGCTACCGCTGACGTACGTGGCAGACACGGTGCCTCCTGTGTCCAGCACGACACGGTAGCTGGGGATGCCCAAGGAAGTGTCCACCACCACCCCCTCGCTCAGCGTCAACTCCACCCGCACCTGGTCGCCGACGCCCAATATCGATTTAGGAGCGCCAGCAGGGGTGACCCCCGTGATGGTCACTGCGTTGACTGTGGGCGCCGTCAAATCATTCACCAGTGTTTGCATCGACGCAGCACTGGCATTGCCAGCGGCGTCGATGTTCTGCACTGTGAATGTGCGAGCACCTGTTGGCGCGCCTGCCGTGGTGTTGAAACTCAATCCACGCTCGATAGCGCGAACTTGCGCCGCCGTCCAGGTTCCGCCCCCATTGCGGGTCAGTGTCAGCACTTTTTCCGTGCTGTAGGTCCAGTCGACACCCGTCACCCCGTTGATCGATAGATCGGTGCCACTGACACTTGAGTTGGGATTCAAAGACTGAGTCACGTTGCCCATCACCCACTGATCTGCGTTGGACACCACCCCACCCACGGTGATGACGATCTGTGCAATGTCGCCCTGACTTGCATCCGCTTTAGGTGCAATGACTTTGTTGCGCTCCACATCTGCCAATCCGTAATAGGTTGTGCCGACCCTCTGAATGCCACCACTCAAGGCATCCAGATCAGGCGCTTGTGGAGCCACCATATCCACGATCAAGGATTGCGTGGATGCCTGACTGGTGTTGTCAGCCTGATCGCCATGGGTCAGTGTGAACGTGCGCACGCCCATCTGTGCGGTCTGATAAGTTTTGAACTTGATGCTGCTTTCCAGGGCCTGAATGTCTGCGGGATTCCAGGTACCCCCACCCGGCAGGGTGAACGTCAAGACGCCTGCTGCGCTGTAGGCCCAATTTGCAAGTACACCGCCAGCAGAAACGGTGCCACTTCTGGCCGTTGTATTGAGAGGCAAGCTCACCCCGCCAAAGATCAGCACATCGTTGAGGCCATCGGCACCCAGCATGGCGAGGGTGATGGTGCTGACGTCGTGATCTGACACACGGTCCACGGCCCCCATCACATCCGTGTCAATGCCTGCCCTGGCCGCAGAGACGTACTGCGACTGGGTGATGTTCACCACACCCCCACTCACCAGATCAATAGCGGCAGGGGACGTGGTATCGATCACAATGCCATGGCTGCCCGACAAGGTGTTCTCTGCACCCAGTGATGCGATGCTCAGATTCAATGCGTTGCCTGCCGCATCCTGCGGCAGCACTGCCCCCATGACCGAACTCACGGCCACATGGATCACATTCAGATCGATGGTGTTGTCACCGGGCTGTACCGTGTACGAACCCGTGAAACGTTGGTGGTTGACAACGTCTCGCGTCAGCGTGATGACACGGTCTGGCACGCCCGCAGGGGCCGCTGAACCAGTGGCCAGCGTGACGTCCAGGGTACTGCCATCACCCGCAATGTCCTCATCCGTCAACAGGCTCAGTGCAATCGTGGCGCCGGCTTTGTATGAACCATCCGCAGAGCTGGAGCTGATCTTCGTGATGGTGGGGGCAGCGACATCACGCGTGAGGGTGGGGCCAGTCCCGCTCAGCACGTTACCGGCTTTGTCATACAACTTCACGCTGACCGCGCCACCGGCGGCAACTTTACCTTGCAATGCAGCAGGCGTGCTGGTGATGCCATTGCTGTCTTGGGTGGTGTAGGTGATTGACGACTCTGCTGCAGCGATGGGGCTGCTCGTGCCCACCAGGGCGTTGCCAACATAGAACTCGGCATAGCCTCCCGTGGCTTCACCCGCCCCGATCGTGGCAACGAACTTCAGCGCGGTATTGGTGCCGTTCAGGGTGTTGTCCACCACAGTGCCATCGGTGGCCGTGCCTGTGACGGCGGACGTGACGGTGATGTCACTCAGCGTGAGGGGAGCGCGCGTGTCCACACGGAAGGTGATGGGGGTATCGGCACTCACGTTGCCAAACGCATCCGTGTACCGCACCGTGAACACCCGGTCGGATTGATCGAGGGTGCTGTCCGGGGTGGTGTTGACCCAGGCCAGGCTGCTCAACACCGTTTGCACCTGAGTCGGGGCGAAGGTGCCACTGTTGGGCTTGATGAGCAGTTGCTGGCTGGCTGTGTCAAAGCTGCAGATCACGGCAACCGCCGATGCGCCAGTTCCTATGGACAGGGAGATGGCCGTCAGGGGAAGGTTCAGGGGGTGCAGGAGTCCGCCCAGACGCCACTGATCGGTCGCGGCGTGTGCCTGAGTGGCGACCACGGTGATGCCAGCAATATCGCCGGCCGAGGGGGTTTGCGCATTGGGCGCCATGAAAACGCCCAGGGCGGAGTCCTGCAGCGTGGTCGTGCTGTTCAAGTGGGTGGTGGAGCCGACCTCCAGGGTACCCCCAGCGATTTGACGCAGAGCAGACCCCGCCACGGGGGCGGCGGGCGGGGTGCGGTCGAGTTCAAAGAAAGCGATATCCGCAGCTTTGTTACCAGCCCCATCGGTGGTGCTGGCGGTCAGCGACAAGCTGGCCACATCGGACAGGCTGGCGCCCGCCGCATGGGCGAAAGTCAAGGCATCCCACGCTGACAGTGCCAGGGCGTACTGCCAGTGACCGTTGCTGTCTGTTTGCAGGTCTTGAGCAGGGATGACCTCTGACCAGATCACCTGGTTGGTGTTGGTCGCGTTTCGGTCGCGCAGCGACAGGGTCAGGCTGTTGCCAGCGTCGATATGGGCGAGTGTGCCACTGAGTGCCAGCGTGGCACCGGTCTGGGTCAGGTTGACATGCCGATCCGCATCCCCCACCGCATCGAGCCCCAGACTGGCCAGGGTATCCACCGTGAAGCGGGCACTGCTGCCCGCACTCAAGGCGGCGTCGTTACCGTCGGCGTCCGACCCTTGGGCGACCAACTGCCAGGTTCCATCGGTCAGATCACCGACCATGCCGCGTGAGAAAACCACCGACCATTCGCCGCTGCTGTTGACCACGCCACCCGTACCGGTCAGGGATGTGCTGCCCGCCTTGACAAGCTGAACGGTAACGACTCGCCCAGCGCCGATGGTGGAGGTGCCACTCACGGTGAAACCCGTGGTTGACGGGTCTCCGGTGTTTCGCGTGCCGACTGTTTTGTCAGCCGCATTGATGTAAGAGTCTGAGCTTGTCGGCGACGGGTCGAAATTGAGCACAGTGCCGTCCAGGCCACTGGCCTCCCGATTGTTCGCCACCACCTTGACGACATCGATGCTCGCCGACAAGCGGGACAGCAGCGTCAACGGGTTTGCGCTAGCGCGGTTGCCAGCGCTGTCGTGCACCTCCACCACCACGGTGTAGTCGGTTCTGTCCTGCAGTGCCGCTTGCAAGGCCTCTCGGGTCAGATCGATCGCCCAACTTCCGTCAGCCTGCACCTGGACGGCACTGAAAGTCGTGGTCGGTTGAGGTGGAACGACCGAGTTTGCGCCCATCAACGATACGGTGATCGGTTGTCCTGGCTCGACTCCGGTGGTGCTGCCTGATATCCGCACACCGTCGGCGAGTGCTGTGCCATTGATCGTGACAGTCGTTGCGCCACTGGTCAACAAAGATCGTGGGGCAATTGCTGCCAAAGTGGCGATGGAGGTCACGCTGATCCCCGCCTGCCTATCGACCGTCAACGCAGCCGTCGACAACGCCAGGGTGTCCTCGTGGTTGCCCGCCTGGTCCACCACGTTCTGTCCGTTGATCACATGCAGTTGCACGGTGCTGCCCTGGGCCAGGTGGCTGAGGCTGGTGACGTTGACGCGCCAGTCGGTGGCATAGCCGTTGGCATCCGGGTTCAACGCCGTCAAGTCGCTGAGCGTGGGCGGGTTCCCCGCAGAGCCGTCAACCGCGAGTTGCAGGTTCTGCAGCGTCAGTCCTTTGACTTTCTCGGTGAAGACCAGCACGAACTGCACAACCCCATCCACTTCCGCTTGATTCAACAAGCCGTCTTGTTGGAGCAGCAACGTACTGGCAGCGCTGACTTGGGGCTTGAAGATGGTCACCTGCGCAGCGTGCGTATCCAGACGCAGCAGCACATCGTCACCCGTTGTGGCGCCGATATTGCCCGCGTCATCCACCATCCGGGTGTGCAGCGTGTAATCGCCATCCGCCAGTTGAAGCGTGCTGTTGAAGTCGCTCAGACTGATCCAGTCGCTGACAACTTGATTCGTGGATGTGGACACCACCTGCACTTGCTCATAGACCGATCGGTCGTTGAGAGGTTTGATGGTGGACGACTCCAGGGTTTTGTCTGCGGTGTATCGGGCATCTGTCCCGAGCGTCGCATCGCCTCCCGTGGTGTTTTTGATTCGCACCGCGGGCGTATACGTGGGCGCCGTGGTGTCGAGTTGATAGTCGATCGAGCTCACCACAGGCGAGCCCCCCACGGTGGCGGTGATGACAAACGTGCCGTCCCCGGTGTTGTCTTCGACGTTGGAAAAGCCATTCAAATTGGGTAGGGACAATCTGATCACGCCCGCCGCCTTGTCGGCTGGCGTGATGACATACGTCTGTTGGACTCTGCCGGTCACGGACAAGACCACCTGATCATCCACCCGGGTACTGGCCGACAGGTGTACCAGCACCGTGAGGTTGGACTCCCGGCTGAGGTTGTCCGAATCCGAGCGACCTGTATCCGACAGCGGATCCAGCGTGATGCTGTTGAAGTCATACCGAACCGCCTGGTCGATGGCCAGCAAAGCCGTTGGCAGGCTGAGGCCATTGCTGACCGCCGTGCGTGCCTCGATTTGTACCCGATACGTGTGTTCACCAAACATGGCCCGGGGCATGTCAAAGGTCCACACCAGGTCGGCGGGATTGGAGGGGGATGGACCCGTGTCAGCCATGCCCAGCAGGGTGTAGCGGCCATCTGCCTGTCTGTCGTACACCGCCAGGACCTCGCCCGGGGCCAGCGCTGCCTTCAAGGTGCCTTGCAAGGTCGGCGTGCTGTCATCGGTGATCACCCAGGTGCTTTGGGGGCCCGCGTTCAAGTCATGCGGGTCCAGTGTGAGCACGTTGCTGCGAATGGCATACACACCGCTTCGTGTACCAGGCTGCAAGGTGAGCGGGTCGTAGACCTCGACGGAGAAGGAGTGAATACCGTCCGTCAACGCAGAGGCGACTTGATAGGTCCACGCGTTGCCCACCACGGTGGCGTTGCCCAGGTAGGTTGTGCCATCGTAGACGCGCACCACCGTCTGGTCACTGCCGTCCGCATTCTGAGCTGCAGGCAGCGCAGCACTTAACGCACCTGACAACAGCGGACGATGCTCATCGGTGGTTTGCCCTTGACCGAGGGTGACACCACCGGGGTTGACCGCGTAATAGCTGGCAGGCAACGCCACGCCACTGGCCACGCTGCTGGTGTTGTTGTCTGTGATGGCCGTGATGGTGGCCGTGATGGATTGCTGCGCTGTGTTCAACGCCAGATACAGTGGCGACGAGAGGGTGGACGCATTACCCGCCGCGTCGATCTGTGACACGCTGACCGTGCTGGTGTAGGCCAGGCGTGCGGTATCAGGCGGGAAATCGGCGGCGTTCACGGTCAGTGCCCATGCGCCGGTGGCGCCCACATCCGCACCAAAGGTTTTCACCACCGGGTTGCCCTGGTCATCGGTGGACGTCCAGGTGAGCGTCAGTCGGGATTGGGGCTCGCCTGATCCGCTGAAGGTCACACTCGACTGGTGGTTGATGAAATTCGCCGGCAGCCCGTTCAGTTGCAAGGGTTGAAGGATGGGTGTCAGGGCGACCGTGTCCAGGGTGTAGGTGAACGGCGCGCTCCACGCCGACGCATTGCCAGCGGCATCGACTATTCGTGCCCTGAAGGAGTAGGGACCATCGACTGGTGTTCCATCCGCCTGGATCGGCAACGGGTTGAGGCCGACAGACACCACACCCGCAGCGATGTCAGCATCGCTCAGTGTCACATTACCCCAGGGCTGAATGAGATCGCCGTTGAGAAACAGTTGCAGGTAGTCGCCTGGCCGGGTGGGATTGGATGCCGTCGGCAGCGCAACCCTGAGCGTTGGCGAGGTGCTTTGGCTGATGGTGTCAGCCGTGCCCACCGTGTCGCCAGCAAAAGCCTGGCGCGACGTGTTCGAGTTGGCATCGAGGGACATGACACCCGGCGGCCCGGGCGGCGTGGTGTCGATTTGAAAGTCCAGGGTGGCGGTGCTGATCAGGCCCGCCCGATTGGTCTCTTTGACCTCCAGGGTGTAGTAACCCTCTGTTGTGGGAGGGCTGTACGGGTTGCTGGCGGTGACGGTGGTGACGACAGAAGTGCCCACCCGCTTGTTGGCATCCCGCGTGCCATCGCTCTTGCGGGTCCCGTCGGCGTAGCGGGTCAACGTGTAGGTGAGCACCACGTCCACCCCCGCCGTGCCTTCCAGCCCCGTCACATTGATGCTCACATCGCTGGAAATTTTTCTGCCCGCCGAGGTATCGTTGCGCAGCGCGACCGAGATGGGATCCGCGCGGGCGTCCAGCAGAAAGCTCATCGACGACTCGGGGCTGATGTTGCCCGCCACATCGACTTGTCGGCGAGTGACGGAGTAGAGCCCTTCCGTGAGCTGGGCGACCGCTTGCAACACCTCGCCGGGCTGTCCATTGGCCAGGGTTTTCCATTGAGTCAACGCGGTGCCGCTCAGCCCGTTGGCAGCACCCATGGCGTCGAGGTAGTTGTCGTACCAGACCACGGACGGACTGCCGGCGCTGGAACTGCCCGAGCGCTGCACGGTGTATTGCAGTTGTGCTTTGTTTTCCAGGGTCGGCGTGGGATCTTTCAGGAGGAAATTGCTGGTGATGTTGTCCGTTGCGTTGAGCGGCAGTCCATTGGTGGTGTTGACCAACAGCGTGGGCTTGGTCAAGGCCAGGGGCGCGACCGTATCCAGCACAAAATTGACGGTTCCGTTGCCAACGCCCAGCGCAGCGGATGGAGTGGGATTGTTGAAGTTGCCGGCTTTATCCACAAATCGAGCGGTGATGCTGTACTTTCCATCCAGCGTCACGGTGGGGGTCAGATTCGAACCTGCATCGCTATAGGCCTGAATGATTTTTCCGTCCTTGTAGACCTGGTATTGCAACTGGACCGTGCTGGCGTCGTAGGGGATGGAATTCAGCGCGGGGTTTCGCGTTGTGTACTGTCCATTGCTGGTGTCCTCGACCAAACTCATCTGCGACGACGTCGGCAGGTCTGGCTTGGAGGTGTCCAGCTCATAGTTCAATACCGACGTCTGCGACACGGACAACCCACCCGTGGTGTTGTCGAAGCTGGCCCACAAACTCCAGACTTTGTTTGGCAGATTCGCCCCCCCCAGGGAATTCGTGGTGATGTCGGCAAATCCGCGATCCAGATCCTGCTGCGTCAGTTGATACCCGGCAACATCGGTGGTGACGGTGCTACCCGTCATCTTTCCTTTGACGGTGATGCTGTTGCCCACCTGGAAGGCACCCTCGGGCAACAGCATGCGCAAGGTCGGCGTTCTGTTGCTGCTGTACCCATCGGTGCTGGACCACCCGGTGTCATTGGCGGGATCGCCCACTGCCTGCGGTGCAATGCTCAGCACCGGCAATGCAATCGACAGGTGTTGCTCCATTGCCAGTCGAACAACCGGCGAGTCGCTGATGGTTTCCAGCCGAACGCTCAGGGTGTGGTCACCATTGCCCAATGCATTCTGGGGGATGTACTGCCAGGTCAACGGCCCG
>CANFMY010000009.1 GCA_947448375.1 Comamonadaceae bacterium
GGAGCGTGAGCAAGAAAACGCATGGCGTGATTGCGGGTGCGGATGCCGGTAGCAAACTCGAAAAAGCCCTGGCCCTGGGCATTCCGGTGCTGGATGAAGATGGCCTGCGTGCGCTGGTCAGCGCTCAGGATGCCGAGGACGTTGACAACGAGTCAGCCTAGTCTGGCGAAGCTTCAGGCGCTGCGGTTGTGACAGCCGCGGCAGCAGCGACAGGCGTTGCCGGCGCAGAAGATGCATCAAGGGCATGATGCACATCAAGCTCATCAAGCGCTCAGTGTCTGCAGCAATTCCGTTTCGATTTCCAGTTGGGTGCGGTTGTGTTGCAACTCGGCACCCACCACCAGGAAAGTGTCTTCGACCCGTTCGCCCAGCGTGCTGATCTTGGCCAGCAACACCGCAATGTTGTGACGGGCCAGCACCAGCGACACACCGTACAGCAGACCCGCCCGGTCGCTGGTGGAAATGCTCAGCAGCCAGCGCTGCGCTTTTTCATCGGGCTCGAGTGACACGCGCGGGGCCACCGGAAAGCTTTTGACCCGGCGCGACACCCGTCCGCGGCTGACGGCGGGCAGGGGGGCTTGCGTGTCCAGCGTGCGTGCCAACTCAGACTCCACCATGCCGATCAACTCACGGTAGTGCTCTTGCAGCACCGGGGTCACCACCTGGAAGGTGTCCAGGGCATAACCGTTGCGTGCCGTGTGGATCTTGGCGTCCAGAATGCTGAAGCCCGCATGATCGAAGTAGCCGCAAATGCGCGCGAACAAATCCGTCTGGTCGGGGGTGTAGACCATGACTTGCAGGCCTTCACCCAGTGGTGAGATGCGGGCACGCACCAGGGTGGGGGCAGGTGCACTCTGGGCGCGTGCGCGTGCCATGGGCAAGGAAATCTGTCGCGTGTGCCAGGCAATGTCAGACGCCTCATGGCGCATGAAGTAACCGACGTCCAGCGTGTCCCACAAGTCCTTGTGCGCTTCAAAGGGCAGGGCATGCAAGGCCAGCAAGGTCAGGGCTTCACGCTTGCGTGCTTCGATCTCGGCGTTGGCGTCGGCGGCATGTCCGCCCAACGCACGCAGGGTGGCGCGGAACAAGTCTTCCAGCAACTTGCCTTTCCAGGCATTCCACACTTTGGGGCTGGTGCCGCGAATGTCGGCCACCGTCAGCAGGTAAAGCGCGGTCAGGTTGCGTTCGTTGCCCACTCGACGAGCAAAGGCCTGGATGACGTCCGGATCGCTCAAGTCCTGCTTTTGGGCAATGTGACTCATGGTGAGGTGCTCGCCCACCAGGAATTCGATCAGCGTGGCGTCTTCTTTTGCCACGTTGTGGTCTTTGCAGAAACGACGCACCTCGGCTCGGCCCAGGTCGGAGTGGTCACCGCCACGGCCCTTGGCAATGTCGTGGAACAGGGCGGCCACGTACAGCACCCAGGGTTTGTCCCAGCCGGCGGCGAGTTGCGAGCAAAACGGGTACTCGTGGGCGTGTTCGGCCAGGAAAAAGCGGCGCACATTGCGCAGCACCATCAGGATGTGCTGGTCCACGGTGTAGACATGAAACAGGTCGTGCTGCATCTGACCGACGATGCGACGGAAGGTCCACAGGGTACGGCCCAGCACCGACGTCTGGTTCATCAGTCGCATGGCATGGGTGATGCCTTCGGGTTGCTGCAGGATGCGCAAGAACTGAAGCCGATTGACCGGGTCGCGTCGGAAGGCCGCGTTCATCAGCGACCGTGCGTTGTACAGCGCTCGCAAGGTGCGGGCTGACAGTCCCTGGGCTCCCACAGTGCGCTGAAAGACCAGGAAGGTTTCCAGGATGGCGTGCGGGTGACGTTGGTAAAGATCGTCACTGACAATGTCGATCATGCCGGCTCGAATGGCAAATCGTTCGTTCACCAGTTCAGGTTCGTGCGTCAGTTGATCACGGTTGATCCACTCGTCGATGTTGAGCATCAAAATTTGATGCAACTGGGTCACGGCCTTGGCTGACCAGTAGTAGCGCTTCATCAGCGCCTCGCTGGCGGCGCGCGCGGTTGAGGCGTGGCCTGTCATATCCAGATGCAAGGCGCGCGCCACCGCGTGCTGCAAATCGAACACCAGGCGATCTTCCCGACGTTGAGCCACGCAATGCAGGTAGCTGCGAATGGTCAGCAGCACCGCCTCATGCCGTTTGAGTTGCCTCACCTCCAGTGGCGTGGCCAAGCCATTGCGCCCCAGTTCGTCCCAGGTGCTCCCCAGCCCCGCGGCTTTGGCCACCCACAGGATGACGTGCAGATCGCGCAGCCCCCCCGGTGACTCCTTGCAGTTGGGCTCGAGGGAATAGGGCGTGTTGTCGTACTTGGTGTGCCGCTGGCGCAACTCCAGGGACTTGGCGATGAAGAAGGCGCGAGGGTCGAGTGCGGCGTGAAACTGCTCTACAAACTGCTGGTACAGCTGGCCGTTGCCCGTGAGCAGACGCGATTCGAGCATCGACGTCTGGACCGTGATGTCCGCCTGGGCCTCGGCCAGGCATTCGGTCAGCGTTCGAACGCTGGAGCCGATCTCCAGGCCATGGTCCCAACAGGCCGTGATGAAACTCTCCAGCCGCCCCCGCGTGACGGCATCGAGATCCTCCACACGCCCCTCGGGCAGCAACACCAGCACATCAATGTCGGAGTGAGGAAAAAGTTGCCCCCGTCCATAGCCGCCCACAGCCGCCAGCGCCATGGAAGGCCCCAACTCGCTGGCTTGCCAGAGGCCTATCAGGGTCTCATCGGTCAGTTGCTGCAGCGCATGCAATACCCGGCCCACCCGTGAGCTCGAGCCAGAACCCTCGGCCCCGGTCAAACGGGCCAGCAGTTCAGACTTGAGCTGTCGATAGCTGCCCGTGGCCATGGGGGTCAGCAGGCGGTGGTGGTGACAAAACTCGGCAAGGCGGGACTGCCTGCCGACAGCGTCAACACGTCAAAGCCGGTGGGCGTCACCAGCACTGTGTGTTCCCACTGCGCCGACAGCGAATGGTCGCGCGTGACGATGGTCCAACCGTCACCCAGCTCCTTGATGTCACGCCGGCCGGCATTGATCATGGGCTCGATGGTGAAGATCATGCCCGGCACCAGTTCTTCCAGCGTGCCGGGTTTGCCGTAATGCAGCACCTGCGGCTCTTCGTGAAAGCCTTGACCAATGCCGTGACCGCAAAATTCGCGCACCACCGAGCAGCCATTGCTTTCGGCAAAGCGCTGAATGGCGTGACCGATGTCCCCCAGGCGAGCGCCCGGCTTGACCTGGAGAATGCCGTGCCACATGGCCTCGAAGGCCAGCTGACACAGTCGGCGTGCGGCAATAGATGTCTCACCCACCGAGAACATGCGGCTGGTGTCACCGTGCCAACCGTCCTTGATGGTGGTGATGTCGACGTTGAGGATGTCCCCTTTTTTAAGAGGCTTGTCATTGGGAATGCCGTGGCAGACCTGGTGGTTGATCGAGGTGCAGATCGACTTGGGATAGGGCTTGTAGCCGTTGGGCGCGTAATTCAGCGGGGCCGGGATGCACTGCTGGACGTCGACCATGTAGTCGTGGGCCAGTTGGTCGATCTCGTTGGTGGTGATGCCGGGCTTGATGAAAGGCTCGAGGTAGTCCAGTACCTCGGCGGCGAGCCGGCAGGCCACGCGCATGCCGCGGATGCCGGCGTCGTCTTTGAGTTGTATCGTCATGGGGACGAATTATCTCAGGGGGAGCATGAGCCTGCCGGTAAAATGACTTTTTCGGGCCGGGATCCCAGTCAGCGACCCCCGGCACCCCGCGATTCCAGCCACCCAGGGCCCCATTGCCGTGACTTCGTCGATCTCCTCGCCGCACCCCGCCGCCCAGGCCGCTCACAGCGTCCTGCACCTTGCGTCTTTCGAGGGAGGCAATGCCCTGAGCGACTTTCGGTTGCGCTCCTTGCTGCCCCGTTTGCAGGCCATCAGCCCCCGCGTTCAGGGGGTGCGGGCCCGTTTTGTGCACCTGGTGTCCACACCGCAGGCATTGGAGACCACGGCCCGCGCCGGTTTTGAGCGGCTCCTGACCTACGGTGAACCGGCGGCAGCCTCTGTCGACGGACCCCGCTTGTGGGTGGGGCCTCGATTGGGAACGGTCTCGCCCTGGGCGTCCAAGGCCACCGATATCGCCCATAACTGCGGCATGGCGGTGCGCCGCATCGAGCGTCTGGTTCAGGTCGAATTTCAGCTGTCGCGTCCGCTGCTGGGCAAGGCCGATCTGGACGAGCCAACCCTGCTGGCCCTGGGCAACCTGCTGCACGACCGCATGACCGAATCGGTCTTCACCTCGCTGGAGCAGGGCTTTGCCCTGTTTCAGGAGCTCGAGGCGCAGCTGCTCGAGCAAGTCGATGTGCTGGGTGGCGGTCAAACCGCCCTGATCGACGCCAACCAGCGCTGGGGCCTGGCCCTGGCCGACGACGAGATCGAGTACCTCGAGCGCAACTTCCGCGAGCTCGGGCGCAACCCCACGGACGTGGAGTTGATGATGTTCGCGCAGGCCAACAGCGAACACTGCCGCCACAAGATTTTCAATGCCCAGTTCACGATTGACGGTGAGGCCCAGTCGCACAGCCTGTTTGGCATGATTCGGCACACCCACCAGACCAGCCCGCAGCACACGGTGGTGGCCTATTCCGACAACGCCTCCGTCATGACCGGCCACACCCTGGAGCGATTTGTCGCGCCCATGTCAGGGGCGGGCGATTCGACACCGGTTTATCAGGCCGACACCGCCACGCACCATGTGCTGATGAAGGTGGAGACGCACAACCATCCCACCGCGATTTCCCCGTTCCCCGGTGCGTCCACGGGCGCCGGCGGTGAAATCCGAGACGAGGGCGCGACGGGACGCGGATCGCGTCCCAAAGCTGGCCTGACCGGCTTCAGCGTGTCCAAGCTGTGGGACAGCCCGCTGGGCCGTCCTGACCACATGGCCAGCCCGCTGCAAATCATGATGGAAGGTCCCCTGGGCGGTGCGGCCTTCAACAACGAATTTGGTCGCCCCAATTTGCTGGGCTACTTTCGAGAGTACGAGCAGTCGGTGGCGGGCGTGCAACGCGGCTATCACAAGCCCATCATGATTGCGGGCGGCCTGGGATCGATCGATGACCGCCAGACCCGCAAGATCGAGTTTCCCGCGGGCACCTTGCTGATTCAACTGGGTGGGCCGGGCATGCGCATCGGCATGGGCGGGGGCGCCGCCAGTTCCATGGCCAGCGGCACCAACGCCGCCTCGCTCGACTTTGATTCCGTGCAACGCGGCAACCCGGAGATCGAGCGTCGTGCCCAGGAGGTCATCAACCACTGCTGGGTGTTGGGCGAGCACAACCCCATCCTGGCCATCCACGATGTGGGGGCAGGGGGCTTGTCCAATGCCTTCCCCGAGTTGGTGAACGACGCCGGTCGCGGTGCGCGATTTGATTTGAGCGCCATTCCCCTGGAGGAGTCGGGCCTGGCCCCCAAGGAAATCTGGTGCAACGAGAGCCAGGAACGCTATGTGCTGGCCATCGCGCCATCGTCGTTGCCGCAGTTCAAGGCCTTGTGCGAACGCGAGCGCTGCCCGTTTGCCGTGGTGGGCGTTGCCACCGAGGCCCGTGAACTGGTGCTGGCACCGCAAGACTTGCAAGCTCCCCAGGTCCCTGAGGCATCGCCACACGCGCCGCATCCGGTCAACATGCCGCTGGAGGTGTTGCTGGGCAAACCGCCGCGCATGCACCGCGATGTGCAGCGTGTGAACTTCCAGTCGCCTGCGGCTGATTGGAGCGGTGTGCCACTGCACGAGGCGGTGATTCAGGTGCTGAGCCACCCGACGGTGGCCTCCAAGCGCTTTCTGATCACCATCGGTGACCGCACCGTGGGCGGTCTCACGCACCGGGACCAGATGGTCGGTCCCTGGCAGGTGCCGGTGGCCGATTGTGCAGTGACCCTGGCCGATTACCGCGGTCACGCTGGCGAAGCCATGGCCATGGGCGAGCGCACGCCGCTCGCAGCTTTGAACCCGGCGGCTTCGGGTCGCATGGCGGTGGCCGAGGCCATCACCAACCTGCTGGCAGCGCCGATCGACCTCCCGCGGGTGAAACTCTCGGCCAACTGGATGGCTGCGTGTGGTGAGCCCGGTGAAGACGCCGCGCTTTATGACACGGTGCGCGCGGTTGGCCTGGAGTTGTGCCCGGCCCTGGATATTTCGATTCCGGTGGGCAAAGACAGCCTGTCCATGCGCACCCAGTGGATGACCGAGGGGCAGGTCCACAAAGTGGTGTCGCCGGTCAGTCTGATCATCACGGCGTTTGCCAGCCTGGATGATGTGCGCGGCACCCTGACGCCGCAACTCGATGCCCAGGTGGACAGTTCGCTGATCCTGATCGACCTGGGTCAAGGTCGCATGCGCATGGGGGGCAGTGTGCTGGGACAAATTCATCAGCAGCCCGACCAGACGGTGCCCGATCTGGACGACCCTCAGTGGCTGGTGCGCCTGGTGCACGCCATCAACGCCTTGCGTCAGAAAGGCTGGCTGCTGGCTTATCACGATCGCGGTGATGGCGGCCTGCTGGCCACGGCCGCTGAAATGGCGTTTGCGGGTCATGTGGGCGTGGCCCTCAACATCGACATGCTGATCACCGAAGGAGACGGCATTAGCGACAGCCGCGCCGAGCATGGCGATAGCAAGAACTGGGCATCGCAGGTCTCGGTGCGCCGGGATGAACTCACGCTGAAGGCCTTGTTCAACGAAGAGCTGGGGGTGTTGATTCAAGTGCCGGCCGCGCATCGCAACGATGTGTTGCAGGTGTTGCGCGAGCAGGGACTGTCGCGCCACAGCCATGTGGTCGGGGCCACGCGGCCCGCGGATGCGGCCATTGACAAGGGCAAGGGTGAACTGTCGGTCTGGCGTGACGCCAAAGAGGTGTTCTCGGCCAAGCTCGAAGACCTGCACCAGGTGTGGGACAGTGTGAGCTGGAAGATTTGCCGTGAACGCGACAACCCAGATTGCGCCGATGCCGAGCACGCCAGTGCGGGCCGCGCGGACGATCTGGGCTTGCAGGTGCACCTGTGTGAGGGCGCGCTGGACGATGTGGCGGCACCGTTTGTGCACAGCGCTCGCCCGCGCGTGGCGATCCTGCGTGAACAAGGGGTGAACTCGCATGTCGAGATGGCTTATGCCTTTCATCTGGCTGGCTTTGAGGCGCATGACGTTCACATGACCGACTTGCAGCAGGGGCGTGCCAACCTGGACGATTTCAAAGGCTTGGTGGCCTGCGGTGGCTTCAGCTATGGCGACACGCTCGGAGCCGGTGTGGGCTGGGCGCGCAGCATTTTGTTCAACCCGGCACTGTCCGACCGCTTCCAGCAGTTCTTTGCACGTCCCGATACGTTTGGTTTGGGCGTGTGCAACGGCTGTCAGATGTTTGCCGAATTGGCCACCATCATTCCGGGTGCCGAGGCCTGGCCTCGCTTCACCACCAACCGCAGCGAACGTTTTGAAGCGCGGTTCTCGCAAGTGGAGGTGTTGAAGTCGCCCAGCTTGTTCTTTGACGGGCTGGCCGGCAGTCGCTTGCCCATTGCGGTGTCGCACGGCGAGGGGCAGGCCAACTTCTCACAACGCGGCAATGCAGCCCAGGTGTTGGCCGCGATGCGCTTTGTCGATGCCCAGGGGCAACCCACCGAGGCCTATCCATTCAACCCCAACGGCAGCTCGGGAGGCTTGACGGCGGTGACCACGGCCGATGGCCGCTTCACGGCCATGATGCCGCACCCCGAGCGCGTGTTCCGCCGCTTGCAGATGAGTTGGTTTGATCCATCGGTGCCGGTCGATCCGCAGGGTCTCAGCCCCTGGATTCGCTTGTGGAGAAACGCCCGACGCTGGGTGGGTTGACGGCTCAGGCCGGGACGCGAGGCGGGCGCTGCCGGTAAAACCGCATCGGTAGTTCAGCCGCCTCACGCTTGCGTTGCTGCACCACGGATTTTTTTAGGGCGCCCACCACGTGCATCTCGCACGGCTTGCAGTCAAACCGCAAGGTCAGTTTCTCGTTGCCGTTGATGAGGGTGAGGGGCTCGGCCCGGATGGTGCCTTGCACGCCGGTGACCCCCTTGGCTTGCTTGGGGCACAGGCTCATGGACCAGCGCACGCAGTGCTTGGTGATCATCAGACTGACTTCGCCGGCTTCCTCGTGGCTCTCGTAGGCGGCGGCGATGACGTTCACGCCATGTTCGCGATAGAAGTCACGCGCCGGGTGGTTGAACACGTTGGCCAGGTAGGTGAGCGTGTCTTCCGGGTACTGCACCGGCGGTGAGACCGGACTGCCCCGACGGGGGCGTTGGTAACTGGCTGCCCGCACAGACAGCAAGGCGTCGACCGCCTCACGCCGCAAGGTGTTAAGCGCGGAGGCCGGCACAAACCACGGTTGTGACAACAGCAGTTCACAACCCAGCATCTCAAACGGTGTATTGCCCAGCTTGCTCAAGTGTTGGCGCAGCGTGTCGTCCTGTCGAGTGGCATCCCGAGCGGGTTGCAACTCGGTGCCGAGACGGGCGACGGCCTCCAGGCCGTTTTCATCGATGAGGGTCAGTTGCAGGCCGGTGGCGGTTTCGGCCAGGCGCATCCACACACCGATGCGACGATCGCTCGAGGTTTTGTCCAGCAAGCGCACCCAGGCCATGTCGCGATTGCGGTTGACGGTGAGGCCGGCGCGCAAGTGGGGCAAGGTGGCGAGATCGTCCTTGGTGAAGACGCGCCAGTCTCCGGTGCGCGACAACGCCTCCACGCGGTTGACCGCCATGCCGACCAACTGCTTGTGCAAGTCGAAGTAACACAGGCCATCGCCGTTGTGGAGGACCGCGTTGGCGTCATGCAGGCGTAAATCCACCCAGCGGTCCCCGACCTTGAGCACATCCGCCAAGGGCACGCCCGGGTTCTTGGGCGAATCAATGGCATCGATGTCGTCTTGACGGCCATGGACGAAGTAGTCGGTGAATTCGCGGTTGAAGTTCTGGTTCGGATCCGGTGTGAAGAACAACGTGGTGCGACCGGTGGAAGCGCGTGCAATCGGCGGTCGTGCCGGGTCGCGGCTGTCCTGGCGGTCCTCGATCAGTTGATCGATCAGGCGCCGGTAGTGGCCGGTGATGTTTTTGACAAAAGCCAGGTCCTTGTAGCGACCTTCGATCTTGAAGCTGCGCACGCCCGCATCGATCAGCGCCTCGAGGTTGGCGCTCTGGTTGTTGTCCTTCATCGAGAGCACATGTCGGTCATGCGCGATGAAGCGCCCCTGAGCGTCGGTGACGTGGTAGGGCAACCGGCAGGCTTGAGAGCAGTCTCCCCGGTTGGCGCTGCGGCCGTTGTGTGCGTGGCTGATGTAGCACTGGCCGCTGTAGGCCACACACAAGGCCCCGTGGATGAAAAACTCCAGTTTGCACCGCTCGGCGTCCAGCGTCTGGTGAATCTCTCGAATTTGCGTCAGGTCCAGTTCACGCGCCAGGACGAGTTGCGAGAAGCCCACGTCCTGGAGAAAGCGGGCCTTCTCGGGCGTGCGGATGTCGGTCTGCGTGCTGGCATGCAACTGGATGGGCGGCAGGTCGATGTTGAGCAGGCCCATGTCCTGCACGATCAGCACATCGGCACCCGCGTTGTACACATCCCAGGCCATGCGGCGTGCGCCTTCGAGTTCATCGTCACGCAAAATGGTGTTGAGCGTGATGAAGATGCGCGCGTCAAACCGATGCGCCTCACGACAGAGTCGCTCGATGTCCTGAAGGGAATTGCCAGCGCCCACACGCGCGCCATAGGCAGGAGGTCCGATGTAGACGGCATCGGCACCGTGGTGGATGGCGGCGATGCCGATGTCGGCGTCGCGCGCGGGAGCCAGAAGCTCCACCTGATGAGACAGCAAACTCATACCGGAATGAGGCGCATCAGGTGGACAGGGGCATCACTCGATGCGGGCCTTGGCACGCAGTTCTTGCTGGAACGTGCCCATCTTGGCCTGTTGCAGTTGCTGGCTGATCTGGGGCTTCACGTCGTCGAGCTTGGGCAGCTGGGCTTCACGCACATCGTCCAGGCGGATGATGTGAAAACCGAACTGGCTCTTGACCGGGGCATCGGTCACTTGGCCCTTTTTGAGGCCGATCATGGCGTCCGAGAACTCCTTGACAAAGTTGCCCGGCGAGGCCCAGTCCAGGTCGCCACCGTTGGCGCCAGACCCCGGGTCCTTGGACTGCTTCTTGGCGATGTCCTCGAATTTGCCGCCCTTTTTCAGGCTGGCCAGAATGGCCTTGGCTTGCTCTTCCTTTTCCACCAGGATGTGGCGGGCGCGGTATTCCTTGCCGCCGTTGGCTGCCACGAACTTGTCGTATTCGGCCTTGATGTCGGCGTCGGTCACCGGGTTGGTCTTCTGGAAGTCGGCGAACAGCTCGCGAATCAGGATGGTCTGGCGGGCCAGTTCGACCTGCCCACGGTAATCCTCGGTGGCGTCCAGGCCACGCTTGGCAGCTTCTTGCATGAAGATTTCACGTGCAATGACTTCTTCCTTGATCTGCGCTTCGATGTCGGGGGTGATGGGACGACCCGAGCGCACCAGCTGCTGCGTCAGGGCGTCGGCACGCGTCTTGGGAACGGCCTTGCCATTCACGATGGCCAGGTTTTGCGACAGAGCAGGCAGGGTGAACAGGGCCAGGGTGATGGCCGAAGCGGCCACCAGGAGTTGCTTTTTCATGAATTGCTTTCGGTCAAAACGGGGACGATTTCGATGGCCAGGGCATGCAGGCCCTGGTCTAAAAAATCCTGCAGCGCATCATACACAAGCCGATGGCGCTGCACGCGGGTCAGACGGGCCAGTGCGCCGCCTCCCAAACGGACGCGGAAATGGGTGCCACGGCCGGACGGATGGGCGCCGACATGGCCGGCATGGTCGGCACTTTCGTCCAGCACTTCCAGAAATGCCGGCGCGAGGCGCTCGCGAAGCCGTTGGGTGAGCGCTTCGGTGGTCGGCAGCAAAGGTGCGGATGGGCTCATTCGGCGTCTTGTTTCATGTGTTTGGACAAGTAAATGGCTTGGCCAAGCACAAACAGCACCATCAAGCCCAGGCCGCCGAACAGCTTGAAATTGACCCAGGTGTCGGTGTCAAAGTGAGATGCCACCCACAGGTTGATCACGCCCATCACGGCAAAAAAGCCCGCCCATGCGTGCAGCAACTGGCGCCAGGCTCTATCCGGCAACTCCAGCTGGGAACCCATGAGTGCTCGGATGCCATTGCGCTTGAACACGTACTCGGCCACCAGCAGTCCCCCGCTCATGAGCCAGTACAGCACGGTGGGTTTCCATTTGATGAAGGTTTCGTCCTGGGCCACCAGGGTGGCGCCGCCAAACACCACAATCACCCCCAGGCTCAGCCACTGCATGGGCTCCACACGGCCATTGCGCCAGCGCAGCCAGGCAATTTGCCCCACGGTGGCCACGATGGCCACCGCGGTGGCGGCATAGATGCCCATCGTCTTGAAGACGATGAAGAAGAGCAAGATGGGGAAGAAATCGACCAGCAGCTTCATTCGGCGTCCTTCTCGGGAGCAAAGGCCAGCGAGGCCGAATTCATGCAATAGCGCAAGCCCGTGGGAGCGGGTCCGTCCTCGAACACGTGTCCCAGGTGGGCCCCGCACTGGGCGCACAGGGACTCGGTGCGCACCATGCCATGGGAGCGGTCCACTTTGTCTTCGATGACACCCTCACGCAGCGGCGCGTTGAAGCTGGGCCAGCCGCAGCCTGCGTCGAACTTGGTGTCCGAGGTGAAGAGTGTGGACCCGCAGCAGATACAGGCGTAGGTGCCGGGTTGCCAGTGGTTCTCGTAGCGGCCGGTGAAGGGCCGTTCGGTGGCCGCCTGTCGGGTCACTTCATAGGCCAGCGGTTCGGCGTTGCGTTGGGCCAGCCAGGCACGCCAGCCGGATTCGGTGGTGGGAAGGGTCATGAGGAGCAGCTGATAGCAATCGATTGGGCCCATGGCGGCGCCGGGGCAGCGTAAGGTTCAAACCCGGGACGGTCGTCAAAGGGGGCAGACAGCAAGGATAACAAGGTCTCGATCTCGCTGAAGTCCCCCTCACGGGCGCGGCGAATGGCGATTTCGCCCAGGTGGTTGCGCAGCACATAGACGGGGTTGACACGGCGCATGGCGTCCCCCTGCAGGGTCGGGGTGGATGTTGTCGTTCGCATGGCCTGGAGATAGTCCTTCAACCACCCGTCCCAGGCGTCGCCCGCCCCGAGTTGGCGACCCAGCTCGGCAAAAGCCGTCACATCGTCTTCTCGACCCGTCCAGTCGCGCACCGCATTGGAGAGGGTGCGCCAGGACACCGTGTGATCGGCTTGCTGGCGGGCCATCAGGTTCAACAAGCGCTCACCCAAGGCCGAGGCGGTGGCGGTGGCCGAAGCTGGCAATCCCAGCTTGCGGGCGAGCTGTTCCCCCCAGGCCTGGTCGTAGTGCACCGTGAAGGTGTTGAGCACATCCACGGTGGCCTGCACATCGTCAATCACCGGCATCAGGGCTTGTCCCAGGCAAAACAGGTTCCAGTGTGCGATGCGGGGTTGTTGATCAAACGCATACCGACCCTGGTGATCGGAATGGTTGCAGATGTGCCCGGGGTCGAAGCCATCCATGAACTGGAAGGGGCCGTAATCGAGGGTGAGTCCGAGCAGGCTCATGTTGTCCGTGTTCATGACGCCGTGGCAAAAGCCCACCCCTTGCCACTGGGCCATGAGGCGGGCGGTGCGTTGCACCACCACCTCGAGCAGCGCCAGCGCGCGTTCGCGTCCTGGTGGCGTGGGGGGCAATGCCAGGAAGTTTTGGGTGTCGACATAGTCGATCAGTTGCACCAGGGCTTGAACGTTGTCTCGCGAGGCGAAGTGCTCGAAGTGTCCGAAGCGCAAAAAACTTGGCGCAATGCGTGACACCACCGCCGCAGTTTCCGCTTCTTCGCGAAGCACCGTGTCGGGAGAGGCCACCAAACTCAGGGCGCGTGTGGTGGGAATGCCCAGTCCGTGCATGGCTTCGCTGCACAGGTATTCCCGGATACTGGATCGCAACACAGCACGCCCATCGCCCATGCGCGAGTAGGGCGTGCGACCAGCCCCTTTGAGTTGCCATTCCTGCGGGCCAAGCTCAGCGCCGGGCGGTGGGCAGGACTCCCCCAGCAACAAGGCCCTGCCATCGCCCAGTTGCCCCGCCCACACGCCAAATTGGTGGCCGCTGTACACCGTTGCGACAGGCGATGCCCCAGGCAAGGGTTGACCATTGCCCAGCACCTCGAGCATGCCGGGTCGATGCTGCCAGTCCTGCGGCAAGCCCAAGGCCTGTGCCAGCCGGTGATTGACACTCACCCACTGCAGGTCGTGCAGGGGGGTGGCTTGCCAGGGCGTGGCGAACGTGGTTCCCAGACGGGCAAAGCCGTCACGCCAGGTCAAGGGCAGGGCAGGGTTGTGCAGAGCGTCCATGCTGACATTGTCGGCGTTGCCTCAACTCAGGGATGGCGTCGAGGTCTTTGCCGTGGCCGGGGTTGTTCGAAGAGGCGGCCAAGTTGTGCAAAATAGCGGACAAAGCACAACTAACCGGGGAGAGCGCCATGCTAGGACTGATGCAGCAGCACAACCTGCTGATTTCGTCATTGATCGAGTTTGCAGAAAGACACCACGGGGACGTCGAGATCGTCTCGCGCCGGGTCGAGGGGGACATCCACCGCACGACCTGGGCCGGCGTGGCAGCTCGCTCGCGCCAGGTGGCCAGGGGACTGGACGCCTGGCACCTCGAGGCCGGAGCCCGCGTGGCCACCCTGGCCTGGAACGGTTATCGGCACCTGGAGCTCTATTTCGGGGTGAGCGGCTCCGAACGGGTCTTGCACACCATCAACCCGCGGCTGCATCCCGATCAGGTTGTCTGGATTGCCAACCATGCCGAGGATCAGGTCCTGTGTTTTGACATGACCTTCCTGCCCATCGTGCAGCAAGTGCACGCACGCTGCACCACCGTCAAGCACTGGGTGGCTTTGTGCGACGCCGACAAGCTGCCCGCCGACAGTGGCATTCCGGGTTTGGTCAGCTACGAGGCGTGGTTAGGAGCCCAGTCCAGCCAGTACGCCTGGCCCGACTTCAACGAAAACACGGCCTCCAGCCTGTGCTACACCAGCGGCACCACCGGCAACCCCAAAGGGGCCCTGTACAGCCACCGGTCAACCCTCTTGCATGCCTACGCAGCCGCCTTGCCGGATGTCATGGCCATGTCGGCCCGAGATTCCACCCTGCCCGTGGTGCCCATGTTCCACGTCAATGCCTGGGGAATTCCTTACAGCGCCGCGATGGTGGGCAGCAAGCTGGTATTTCCCGGCCCGGCACTCGACGGCAAGTCTGTCTACGAACTGATCGAGAGCGAACAGGTGACCTACGCAGCAGGCGTGCCCACGGTCTGGCAGATGCTGTTGAGCCACATGAAGCCCTCAGGCTTGCGTTTCTCCAGCCTCAAGCGCACCGTGATTGGCGGATCCGCGTGCCCGCCCGCCATGATCAACACCTTCCGCGACGACTATGGTGTCGACGTGTTGCACGCCTGGGGCATGACCGAGCTCAGCCCCCTGGGCACGCTGTGCACCCTGAAAAACAAACACCTCTCCCTGCCGGCCGAACAGCAGATGCAGATTCGCCTCAAGCAGGGCCGTGCCATTTTCGGCATCGACATGAAGATCGTGAACGACGCCAACCAGGAACAGCCGCACGATGGCAAGGCTTACGGCGACCTCCTGGTCAAGGGGCCCTGGGTGGTGGGGGAGTATTTCAAGGCCGAGGGGGGCGACCCGCTGGTGGACGGCTGGTTCCCCACCGGCGATGTGGCCACCATCGACGAGGATGGGTTCATGCAGATCACCGACCGCAGCAAGGACGTGATCAAGTCCGGCGGCGAGTGGATCAGCTCGATTGACATCGAGAACATTGCCATGGCGCACCCCGCGGTCGCCATGGCCGCCTGCATTGGCGTGGCCCATCCCAAATGGGACGAACGCCCCATCGTGGTGGTGACCTTGAAGGCCGGGGCGCAGGTCAGCCGCGATGACTTGATTGCCTTTTACGAGGGCAAGATTGCCAAATGGCAGGTCCCCGACGATGTGGTGTTTGTCGAGGCCATTCCACTGGGTGCCACGGGCAAGATGCTCAAGACCCGGCTGCGCGAACAGCTCAAGGATTACCGTCTGCCTGGACTTTGACTCGGCGGGCTTTAATATGTCGGGCTTTGAACCGTCGAGTAGGGTCACGATCGGCAGCAGGGCTTTCCCTGAGGCCGGCAGCCCCTTTTCCCGATTACCCTCAGGCAGTCACTGAGGAGACCAATATGATGAAACGACTTGCCTGGACCGCCCCCCTGATGTTTGCTGCTGTGATGGCCACACCGGCCTGGGCGCAAAAAGGTGAAACGGTCAAGATCGCCTGGATCGATCCGCTCTCGGGCCTCATGGCACCGGTGGGCTCCAACCAACTCAAGAGTTTCCAGTTCTTTGCCGAGCAATTCACCAAGACCAACCCGGCCGGGGTGAAGTTCGAAGTCATCGGCATCGACAACAAGCTCAGCCCCGCCGAGAGTCTCAACGCCCTCAAGGCGGCCATGGACCAGGGCATTCGCTACATCACCCAGGGTAACGGGTCGTCGGTGGCCGGTGCCTTGATCGACGCGGTCAACAAGCACAACGAGCGCAACCCGGGCAAGGAAATCATTTTCCTGAACCATTCGGCGGTGGATCCCGACTTCACCAACAGCAAGTGCAGCTACTGGCACTTCCGTTTTGACGCCGACACCTCCATGAAGATGGAGGCCATGACCACCTACATGAAGGACAAGCAGGACATCAAGAAGGTCTACCTGCTGAACCAGAATTACTCGCACGGCCATCAGGTGGCCAAGTTTGCGAAGGAAAACCTCGCGCGCAAGCGTCCGGACGTGCAAATCGTGGGGGAAGATCTGCACCCCCTGGCCCAGGTGCGAGACTTCGCGCCCTACATCGCCAAGATCAAGGCCTCCGGTGCCGACTCCGTCATCACTGGCAACTGGGGTTCTGACCTGGCCTTGTTGGTGAAAGCGGCCAACGAAGGGGGCTACACCGGTAAATTCTTCACTTACTACACCGGTGTATCGGGCACCCCCACAGCGCTGGGTCAGGGCGGGGACGGCCGCGTTTTCCAGATTTCCTACCAGCACTACAACATGGGCGGGCAGATGGAGAAGTGGATGGCCGAATTCAAGAAGCGTTTCAACGACGACTTCTACACCGGGTCCGTGATTCACATCTTCTCCGGACTGGGTGAAGCCATGGCCAAGGCCAAGTCGACCGACCCGGTCAAGGTGGCGGCCGCGCTGCATGGTCTGAAGTACCAGAGCTTCAGTGGCGAAGTGGAAATGCGCAAGCTCGACCACCAGTTGCAGCAACCGCTGTACCTGACTGTGTGGACCAAGACCGACAAGCAGCACCCGTATTCGGCCGAGAACACGGGCATGACCCTGAAGCCGGTCAAGACCTTCGAGTCCTACATTTCCAGCACGCCCACCAGCTGCCAGATGAAGGCGCCGGGCTGACACGCACCCCTGCTGACTTGTCACGCTTGAACATTCTCTGACCTGGACCACGCAGGTTCGGGTCAGGGTGTTCGCACTTGAGTCTGTCTGTCCCCATGGAGTTTTTGATCATCTCGACCCTCAACGGCCTGAGTTATGGGTTGTTGCTGTTCATGTTGAGTTCGGGGCTGACCCTGATCTTCAGCATGATGGGGGTCCTCAATTTTGCGCATGCCAGTTTTTACATGCTGGGGGCGTACAGCGGCTACACCTTGAGCGGCCTGATCGGGTTCTGGCCAGCTCTGGTGCTGGCGCCGCTCATCACGGGTGCACTCGGTGCCGCGTTTGAGCGCGGCAGCCTGCGCAAGGTGCACGTGTATGGTCACGTGCCCGAATTGCTGGTCACCTTTGGCCTGTCCTACATCGTGCTGGAATTGGTGCAACTGATCTGGGGTCGCGTGGCGGTGGAGTTTCAGCCACCCCCCTTGTTGCAGGGACCGATGTTCACCCTGATCCATCACCCGGCTGACGGCATGTCCTGGGTCTGGGGCGCTGCGGGCGCGCTGTGCACCGATGCCTCCGCTGCATCGGTGGTGTGTTCGCCGTTTCCGGCCACGCGGGGCTTTGTCATGTTGACCGCGGTGGCCATGATGGGCAGTCTGTGGTGGGTGCTGTCCCGCACCCGCACGGGCCTCATCATCCAGGCAGCGCTGACGCACCCCGAGATGGTGGAGGCCCTGGGTCACAATGTGCCGCGAATTTTCATGCTGGTGTTTGGCCTGGGCACGGGCTTGGCCGGCCTCGCGGGAGTGATCGGCGGCAGCACCTTTGTGACCGAGCCGGCCATGGCCGCCACCGTGGGGTCGGTGATCTTCGTGGTGGTGGTGGTGGGGGGCATGGGTTCACTGGCCGGGGCGTTTTTGGCCTCGCTGTTGATTGGCCTCTTGCAAACTTACGCGGTTGCGGTGGATGCGTCGGTGCTCGACCTGCTGCAGGCCTTGGGGATGACCTTGTCGGCCACGGCACGTGAAAGCTCGCTGATCAAGCTCACCGTGTCTCAAGTTGCGCCTATCCTGCCTTACCTGCTGTTGGTGCTCATCCTCATTTTTCGGCCCAAGGGGCTGCTGGGTACGCGAGAGGGATGACGATGTCCCGTGCCGTCTACGCTTTCAAGCCCTACAACGTCGGGCGCTGGATCATCTGGAGTCTGTTCGCCGGGCTGCTGCTGGTGGCGCCTTTGCTGTTCAAAAGCAATCTGTCTCACTCCATGCTGAGTCAGATGGGCATCGCCATCATTGCCTGTCTGGCCTACAACCTGTTGCTGGGGCAAGGCGGCATGCTGAGCTTTGGTCATGCGGTGTACACCGGGCTGGGAGGTTACCTGGCCATGCACGCCTTGAATGCGGTGAGCGCGGGCGCCTGGTCGTTGCCCGTGAGTCTGATTCCGCTGGTGGGTGGAGCCGGGGGATTGTTCTTTGCCTGTCTGCTGGGCTATGTCACAACGCGCAAGTCGGGCACCACCTTTGCCATGATCACGTTGGGCATGGCCGAGCTGGTGTCGGCCATGTCGCTGATGTTCTCTGAATTCTTCGGGGGCGAGGCGGGGGTGTCGGGCAATCGCGTGGCGGGTGCGTCGTTCATGGGCATCAACTTCGGTCCGCAAATTCAGGTCTATTACCTCATTGCGCTTTACACCTTTGTGTGCGTGGCCTTGCTGTTTGCATTCACCCGCACGCCGCTGGGGCGCATGCTGAACGCCGTGCGTGACAACCCGGAGCGGGTGGAGTTCATCGGCTATAACACCCAGCACGTGCGTTATTTCGCCTTCATGGTCGCCGGTTTCTTCTCCGGCATTGCGGGCGGCCTGGGCGCGCTGAATTTTGAAATCGTGACCGCCGAAGTGGTCGGTGCAGCCCGCTCGGGCGCTTATTTGCTGTTCACGTTTCTGGGGGGGGCCACCTTCTTTTTTGGTCCCATCATCGGAGCGATCTTGATGATCCTGGCCAGCGTGCTGCTGTCCGAACTCACCAAAGCCTGGCTGCTGTACCTGGGCCTGGTGTTTTTGTTCATGGTGATGTACGCCCCGGGTGGCATGGCCAGCCTGATCATGATGAACCTGCGCGTGGCCAGCTTCGGGCACCTGCGACGGCTGTGGGTGGCCTATGTGGGGTTGGGAGTGCTGGCGGTGGTGGCCTTGCTGGGTGCGGGAGCCTGGATTGAAATGGTGTACCACCTCCAGCTCAACTCGGCCTTGGGGCCTACCTTGAAATACGCCGGCATCACCCTGGATGCGCTGAGCGTGCGAAGCTGGTTTGGTGCCGGGTTTGTGCTGTGCACGGCCCTCGGGCTGTTCGAGCTGGCCAGGCGGCAATATCGACGGGATTGGGACGAGATCCAGGTGCAGATCGAGCAGGAAATCAAACGACGGGAGGCCCTGTGAGCACTGCGCA
This sequence comes from Comamonadaceae bacterium, assembly GCA_947448375.1. Taxonomy (GTDB): domain Bacteria; phylum Pseudomonadota; class Gammaproteobacteria; order Burkholderiales; family Burkholderiaceae_C; genus Limnohabitans. Next base: position 19,023 of record CANFMY010000009.1, read on the forward strand.
GACCCTGCATTCCCCGGCCCCGTTGCACGGCGCAGGCGTCAAGCCTGCGCTGGAGCTCAAGGGCCTTCGCAAGCAGTTCGGCAAGACCGAGATCATTCGCGGCGTCGATTTGCAAGTGCAGCAGGGTGAGCGCGTGGCGGTGATCGGGCCCAACGGTGCCGGCAAATCCACGCTGTTCAACTTGATCAGCGGTCGCTTTGCCCCCAGCCAGGGCGAGATCTGGTTGCAAGGTCAGCGCATTGACGGCAAAACACCTTATCAGATCAACCGTCTCGGTTTGTCCCGCAGCTTTCAGATCACCAACATTTTCCCCAAGCTGAGTGTCTTTGAAAACCTGCGCTGCGCCGTGCTGTGGAGCCTGGGCTATCGCTACACCTTCTGGAAATTTCTGGCCGATCTTGACGATGCCAACGATCGCACCGAGGCCTTGCTGGACAGCATTCGTCTGGACAAGCGCCGGGATGTGCTGGCCGTCAACCTCACCTATGCCGAACAACGCGCCTTGGAAATTGGCATCACCATCGCCGGCGGATCGAATGTGATCTTGCTCGATGAGCCCACCGCAGGCATGAGCCGCAGCGAGACTTCCCGCTTTGTCTCGCTGATCCGTGAAGTCACGCACAACAAGACGCTCCTCACGGTGGAACACGACATGGGGGTGGTGTTTGGCCTGGCCGATCGCATCGCGGTGGTGGTGTATGGCGAAGTCATCGCCTTTGACACACCCGAAGCCGTGCGAGCCAACCCCAAGGTGCAGGAGGCCTACCTGGGGACCTCGAATGGCGAGGGAGGGCACTGAGATGCTGCAACTCGACAACCTCCACGCCTTTTACGGCAAGAGCCATGTGCTGCATGGCGTGAGCATGCAGGTGCGTCCGGGCGAGATCGTGGCTTTGCTGGGTCGCAACGGTTCGGGCCGCTCCACCACGGCCAAGGCCATCATGGGCCTGGTCGACGGGGTGGGTGGGATCAGCTGGCACGGTGAATCGTTGACCGGCCTCAAGGCATTTGAAGTGTCGCAACGGGGCATTGGCTACGTTCCCGAAAGCCGGGACATCTTCCCCAGCCTGACCGTTCATCAAAATTTGATGCTGGGGATGAAACCCCCGGCACGCTCCCACAGCAGCGCACCACGATGGGACTACGAGGACATGTACCAGATGTTCCCCCGGCTGCGAGAACGCCAGCACACCGAGGCCGGGGTGCTCAGCGGTGGCGAGCAGCAAATGCTGACCTTGTGCCGGACCCTGATGGGGCAACCCGAACTCATCATCATTGACGAACCGACCGAGGGGTTGGCCCCCAAGATCGTCGAATTGGTCGGGCAGTACCTGCAGCGCCTCAAAGAGCGTGGCATGTCGGTTCTCCTGATCGAACAAAAGCTCACCATTGCGATGGAGATTTCTGACCGTGCGCTGGTGATGGGCCATGGCCGCATCGTGTTCGACGGCACGCCCCAGTCCTTGCGCGACGACCCCGGCGCACGACGCGAATGGCTGGAAGTGTGAGTTCGACAGCACGTCCAGGCGGCTGCAGTTTCCCCGATACAATCCAAAAACGAACGATCGTTCTTTTTTACCCGAAGGACTCCGCATGAGCGCAGACTACTCCACCCAAGGCGATATCGCCATCATCAGCCTGAACAACCCGCCCGTGAACGGCCTGGGTTTGTCCACTCGCCTGGGCATCGTCCATGCCCTGCACCAGGCCATGGACGACGCGTCCATCAAGGCCGTGGTGCTGACGGGGCAGGGCAAGGCGTTTTCGGGTGGTGCGGACATCAAGGAGTTCGGCACGCCCAAGGCGGTGCAGGACCCCAATTTGCTGAGCGTCATCCTGGCCATCGAAAACAGCCCCAAGCCCGTGGTGGCGGCGGTACACACCGTGGCCATGGGCGGCGGCCTCGAGTTGGCGTTGGGCTGTCATTACCGCATCGCAGCCCCCGGCGCGAGCATTGCCCTGCCCGAAGTGAAGATCGGTCTGATTCCGGGCGCGGGGGGCACGCAACGCCTGCCCCGCGTGCTGGGTGTCGAGCCGGCGTTGAACATGATCGTGAGCGGCGAAGCCATCAAAAGCGAGATGCTCGCCTCCTTGCCCGGACAAAAGCTCTTTGACAAGATGGCTGCCTCACGTGAAACCCTGCTGGACGAAGCCGTGGCCTACGCGCGCTCGGTGGCCGATGCGCGTCCCTTGCCTCGCGTGCGTGACCTGCCTTGCAAGCACCCGCAAGGCGATGCCTATTTCCAGTTCGCCCGCAACATGGTCAAGGGCATGTCCAAGAACTTCCCCGCGCCGCTCAAGTGTGTGGACGCTGTGCAAGCCGGCACCAAGATGGCGTTCGACAAGGGCCTGTTGAATGAACGCGAACTGTTCCTCAGCTTGCTCACCACGCCCGAGTGTCGTGCTTTGCGTCATCTCTTTGCCGCGCAGCGAGCCGCTTCCAAGATTGCCGATGTGCCGGACGACACGCCGGTGCGCACCATCGCGTCCGTGGCCGTGATCGGCGCGGGCACCATGGGTGGCGGCATTTCGATGAACTTCCTCAACGCGGGCATTCCGGTGCGCATGCTCGAGATGAAACAAGAGGCGCTGGACCGTGGCGTTGCCACCATCCGCAAAAACTATGAGGCCCAGGTGAAGAAGGGCAAGCTCACGCAGGAGAAGTACGACCAACGCATGGCACTGCTCACCACCACCCTCAGCTATGACGACATTCGGAATGCCGACCTCGTCATCGAGGCCGTCTTCGAAGAAATGGGCGTCAAGGAAAAGGTGTTCCAGCAACTGGACAAGACGATGAAGCCGGGCGCCATTCTGGCCTCCAACACGTCCACGCTGGACGTCAATACCATCGCGTCCTTCACCCAGCGCCCGCAAGACGTGGTGGGCATGCATTTCTTCAGCCCCGCCAACGTGATGAAGTTGCTCGAGGTGGTGCGCGGCGCCAAGACCGCCAAAGACGTGCTGGCCACGGTCATGGCCCTGGCCAAGAAAATCAAGAAAACTGCCGTGGTGTCCGGCGTGTGCGATGGTTTCATCGGCAACCGCATGATCGAGCAGTACAGCCGCCAGGCCGGCTTCCTGCTGGAGGAGGGCTGTACCCCGCAGCAAGTGGACAAGGCGGTTGAAGCATTCGGCTTTGCCATGGGCCCGTTCCGCATGGGCGACCTGGCTGGCAACGACATTGGTTGGGCCATCCGCAAGCGCCGCTACGTGGAAAAGCCCAACCTGCGCTACAGCAAGACCGCCGACTTGCTGTGCGAAATGGGCCGTTATGGCCAGAAAACCGGTGCCGGCTGGTACGACTACCAACCCGGCAAGCGCGACGCCATCCCGTCTGCTGCGGTGGACACCATGATTGCCCAACACCGCAAGACCCTGGGCGTCACCCCGCGACAGATCAGCAACGATGAAATCGTGCAGCGTCTGGTGTTCTCGCTCGTCAACGAGGCGGCGCACATCATCGAAGAAGGCATTGCCGCCAAGGCCAGCGATGTGGACATGGTGTACATCACCGGTTACGGCTTCCCCATGCATCGCGGGGGCCCCATGCTGTACGCCGATCAGTTCGGCCTCTTCAACGTGGTGCACACCATGCGCCGCTTTGCCCAGAACCCGCTGGACGACGCCAACTTCTGGCAACCCGCGCCGCTCCTGGCCCGTCTGGCTGCTGAAGGCAAGACCTTCAACAACGTCCTCTGACCGAACACCCAAGGATTCATCATGACTCAAGCTGTCATCGTCTCCACCGCCCGTACCCCCCTGGCCAAGAGCTGGCGTGGTGCGTTCAACATGACGCACGGAGCCACCCTGGGTGGCCACGCGGTCAAGCACGCCATTGCCCGCGCGGGTATCGACGCCGGTGAGGTGGAAGATGTGCTGATGGGCTGTGCCAACCCCGAAGGCGCCACGGGCGCCAATATCGCACGACAAATTGCGTTGATGGCCGACTGTCCCATCTCGGTTTCGGGCATGACGGTCAATCGCTTCTGTTCGTCGGGCCTGCAAACCATCGCCATGGCTGCACAACGCATCATCGCGGGAGAGGGCGATGTGTATGTGGCGGGCGGTGTGGAAAGCATTTCCTGCGTCCAGCAGGAGATGAACATGCACATGCTGGTCGATCCGGCACTCAGCAAGAAAAAGCCCGAGATTTACTGGAACATGCTGCAAACCGCCGAACAGGTGGCCAAACGCTACAGCATCGCCCGTGACGCCATGGACGAGTATGGGGCCGGCAGTCAGCAAAAAGCCTGTGCTGCTCAAGCCGCGGGCAAGTTTGATGACGAGATTGCGCCCATCACCGTCAAGGCCGGCGTGATCGACAAGGTCATGGGCCTGATCACCCAGGAGGTGACCGTCAGTCGTGACGAGGGCACGCGCGAAGGCACCACCCAGGCAGGCATCAGTGGCATCAAGCCCGCCATGCCCGGCGGCGTGATTTCCGCGGGCAATGCGAGTCAGTTCTCGGATGGCGCTGGCGCCTGTGTGGTGATGCATGAAACCCTGGCGCAGCAGCGTGGCTTGAAGCCCTTGGGTCGTTTTCTGGGGTTCGCCGTGGCTGGCTGTGAACCCGATGAAATGGGCATCGGTCCGGTGTTTGCAGTTCCGAAAGTGTTGAAGCGGCTGGGCCTCACCGTGAACGACATCGATCTGTGGGAACTCAACGAAGCGTTTGCTGTGCAGGTCATGTACTGTCGCGACAAGCTGGGCATTCCGGCCGATCGTTTGAACGTGAACGGCGGCGCGATTGCCCTGGGTCACCCCTACGGTGTGAGCGGTCAGCGGTTGACGGGCCATGCACTCATCGAAGGCAAGCGCCGTGGAGCCAAGCGCGTGTGCGTGACCATGTGCATTGGTGGCGGCATGGGCGCAGCTGGCGTGTTCGAGGTGCTGTGAGATACCGATTGCACCCGGGGTCTGACGAGGCGCTGAGATGAGCTTGCGTGGCACCCTGGACTTCCTGCTCTACGACTGGTTGCAGGTTCAAACGCTCTCCTCGCGAGAGCGTTTTGCTGACCACAACCGTGAAACCTACGACGCGGTACTGGACACCTGCGAGCGCATTGCACGCGACAAATACGCGCCGCACAACCGCACCATCGATCGTGAAGAGCCCGTGTTCGATGGTGAACGCGTGATTCTCCCCGCGGCCACCCAGGCCGCACATGACGCCTACGTGGCCAGTGGCATGCTCAGTGCCGCGCAAAACACGGACATCGGCGGCATGCAATTGCCTTTTGTGGTGGAGTCTGCCGCCAACGCGTTTTTTGCGTGTGCGTCGGTGAGCATCGGGGCGAACATGCTCACCGTGGGCAATGCCAATTTGCTCATGGCGCACGGCACCCCCACCCAGCGCGAGGTGTTTGCGCTCAATGAATTCAATGGACGCTTTGCGGGCACCATGTGCCTGAGCGAGCCGCAGGCCGGATCGTCGCTCAGTGACATTGTCACCCGGGCCACGCCCGACGGCGACGATCACGACACCGACCCGCTGGGTCCGCGCTATCGACTGCGCGGCAGCAAGATGTGGATCTCCACGGGTGACCACGAGCTGACAGAGAACATCGTGCACCTGGTACTGGCGAAGGTGCCGGGGCCGGATGGCCAGCTGGTGCCTGGCACACGAGGCATCTCGCTTTTTATCGTGCCCAAGCGACTCGTGGACGCCCAGGGACAGCTCACGGGTGAACGCAACGACGTCGCGCTGGCTGGTTTGAACCACAAGTGTGGATGGCGTGGCACCGTCAACACCTTGCTGAATTTTGGCGAAGGTCGCTATCCCGTCAGGGCAGCAGGGCTGGATGGCCATGGCATAGGAGCCATCGGCTACCGTGTGGGGGCCGAGGGCGATGGCTTGCGCTGCATGTTCCACATGATGAATGAGGCGCGCATCAGCATCGGCATGGCAGCCACCATGCTGGGCCTGGCGGGTTACTACGCCTCGCTGGACTACGCTCGTCAGCGTCCGCAAGGCCGGCTGCCGGGCAGTGGGGGCAAAGACGCCTCACGGCCCCAGGTGCGCATCATCGAGCACGCGGATATCAAGCGCATGCTGCTGGCGCAGAAATCGTATGGCGAAGGGTCGCTGGCGCTGGCCCTGTTCGGAGCTCGTCTGGTCGATGAGCAACACACGGGCTCGCCCGAACAAGCCCGCGAGGCACGCCTGCTGCTGGAGGTGCTCACCCCCATCATCAAGAGCTGGCCCAGCGAATGGTGTCTCGAGGCCAACAGCCTGGCCATCCAGGTGCATGGCGGCTATGGTTACACGCGTGACTTTCCGGTGGAGCAGTACTGGCGCGACAACCGCCTCAACATGATCCATGAGGGCACGCACGGCATTCAGGCGCAGGATCTGCTGGGCCGCAAGGTGGTGATGGAGGAGGGGGCTGGTCTTCGCATCCTGTCTCAGCGCATCCAGGCCACGGCCGATCGTGCGGCCAGCGCGGGTGATGCTCGACTGGCGAGTTGGGCCCAGGCGCTGACCCAAGGGCTGATGGAGGTGCAACAGGCCACGCGCGACGCCTGGTCCCATGGCGAGCCTGGACGGGTTCTGGCCAATGCCGTGCCCTATATGCAGGCTTTTGGCCACCTGGTGCTGGCCTGGACCTGGCTGGATGTTGCGCTGTCCAGTCGCGCGAGTACCGACGCCGACACGGGCCGCATGCTAGCCTGCCAGTACTTCTTCCACTATGAGCTGCCCAAAATCGGGGCTTGGCTGCAGGTGGCGGCACGTTGCGACAGCACCTGTGCCGACATGCCGGAAGATGCTTTTTGAATGGAATGTGCAGACGGCCTTGTCGTTCGTCTGCGGCAATATGCTTGAAAGTGGATCACCATGACGCGAACTCTCCAACAACTCGTTGACCTGCATGGCAAGACCGCGCTGGTCACCGGCGGCTCACGCGGCCTGGGCCTGCAACTCGCGCACGCCCTGGGCGAGGCGGGTGCCCGTGTGCTGCTGACCTCCCGCAAGGCCTCGGACCTCGAACAAGCGGCCGCTGAACTGAAAGCTGCCGGGATCGATGCCGATTGGATTGCCGCCGATTGCGGTCAACCCGACGACATCGCCCGCCTCGGCGTCGAGAGCATCCAGCGACTCGGCGAAGTGGACATCCTGGTGAACAATGCCGGTGCCGCCTGGGGAGCCCCAGCCGAAGACCATCCGCTAGATGCCTGGGACAAGGTGATGAACCTCAACATCCGGGGCTACTTTCTGCTCTCCCAATACATTGGCAAACACTCGATGATTCCGCGCCGTCGTGGCAGCATCATCAACCTCGCCTCGATTGCCGGTTTGGGCGGCAACCCCAAGGGCATGAACACCATCGCCTACAACACATCCAAAGGTGCAGTGGTCAATTTCACGCGCGCGCTGGCGGCCGAGTGGGGACCCTATGGCATCCGCGTCAATGCCCTGTGCCCGGGATTTTTTCCCAGCAGGATGACGGTGGGCACCCTCAAGGCCCTGGGTGAAGACAAGCTGGCTGCCGGTGCTCCGCTGGGCCGACTGGGCGACGACGAGGACCTCAAGGGGGCTTGTGTGCTGTTCGCCTCCGACGCGGGCAAGCACATCACCGGTCAATGGCTGGCCATTGACGGCGGCGTGAGCATCATCACCGGAGGTTGAAGCCATGAACGATGCACCCAAAGCCAACTCCGCCTCGTTGCCGTTTGGCGTCGAAATTCCGTTCATCGACTTGCTGGGCGTGCAGATGAACTGGTTCGAAGGAGGCGAATCCGAACTGGCCTTCACTCCCCAACGAGAACACATGAATTCCTTCGAGGTGGCACATGGCGGCGTCATCATGACCCTGCTCGATATCGGCATGGCCACGGCGGCTCGCAGCATCGACAAAACCGAGGGCATCGTCACCATCGAGATGAAAACCAGTTTCATGCAGCCCGCCAAGGGTTCTCTCATCACGCGCGGCAAGTTGTTGCACCGCACCCGCTCCACGGCCTTTGTGGAGGGGCGTGTGATCAACGCCGAGGGCGTGGTGTGCGCGCACGCCACGGGAACCTTCCGTTATGTCCCGCGTCGCCCGGGCAGCGACACCGCCTCTCAACCCGCCCGCCTTGCCACTGACTGAAAGCCACTGACCATGACCCTCAATCGCAAACTCGTACTCGACAACCGGCCTCAAGGGGAGGCCACGGTGAACAACTTCCGCCTGGTGGAGGAAACCTTGCCGGCATTGCAGGACGGCCAAGTGTTGATTCGTCACCACTTCTTGAGCCTCGACCCTTACATGCGCGGTCGCATGAATGATTCCAAAAGCTATGCCGTCCCCCAAGCACTCGGTGAAGTCATGATCGGTGGCACGGTGGGCGACATCGTGGAGAGCCGTTGCGACAAGTTTCGCGTCGGGGACACCGTGGTCGGCATGGGCGGTTGGCAGCTCTACAGCGTGGTGGATGGCAACGCACCGGGCTTGCTGCGCAAGGTCGATACGCGGCATGTGCCCAGCAGCCACTACCTGGGCGCTGTGGGCATGCCCGGGGTCACCGCCTATTACGGCTTGACACAAATCATTGCGCCCCAAGCGGGTAACACCGTCACTGTGAGCGCTGCCAGCGGTGCCGTGGGCAGTGCGTATGGAGCCTTGGCCAAGGCCCGGGGTTGTCGCGTGGTCGGCATCGCTGGTGGTCAGGACAAGTGCGATTACGTGGTGAAAGAACTGGGCTTTGATGCCTGCATCGACTACAAACAGCACGCCGATGCCGTGTCACTGTCGCGAGCTTTGCACGCCGCTTGTCCCCAGGGCATCGACGGACACTTTGAAAACGTCGGCGGCAAGGTGCTGGATGCCGTCATGCTGCGCACCAACGCGTTCGCACGCATTGCCGTGTGCGGCATGATTGCGGGCTACGATGGCGCGCCCTTGCCCATGGCCTATCCGGCCCTCATCCTGGTCAACCGCCTGCGGGTGGAAGGCTTCATCGTGAGCGAGCACATGGAGGTCTGGCCCGCAGCCCTGCAGGAATTGGGACAACTCGTGGGCAGCGGCAAATTCCGTCCGCGCGAGACCGTCGCGCAAGGCCTGGACAGTGCACCCGAAGCTTTTCTGGGGCTGCTCAAGGGTCGCAACTTCGGCAAGCAGCTGGTCAAGCTGATTTGACGCACCACGCGTTGACTTCGCGTGCTTGGGCCTGGCTGGCCGTGGACAATGCGGCCCAACCCCTTCAGAGGATGAGGACATGATCACCCAATTTGCCGGCAAGACGGCCGTACTCACCGGGGCAGGCTCCGGCTTTGGACTGGAATGCGCGCGCATTGCCGCCGCGCGGGGCATGCGACTGGTGCTGCTCGATGTGCAGCAGGACGCCCTGGACCGCGCCGTGGCCGAGTTGTCACCCCAGACCGCCCACTGCATGGCTCGCCGTGTGGACGTCTCTGACGCCGCTCAGATGCAGCACATCGCCAACGAGGTGCAGAAAGAAGTCGGCGCTCCGCACTTCGTCTTCAACAACGCAGGCGTGGCAGCAGGCGGTCTGGTCTGGGAGAACTCGCTGGAAGACTGGAACTGGGTGCTGGGGGTCAACCTCTGGGGCGTCATCCATGGCGTTCGACTCTTCACGCCCATGATGCTCGAGGCTGCGCGGCGTGATCCGTCGTACCAGGGCCACATCGTCAACACGGCCAGCATGGCGGGTTTGCTCACACCGCCCAACATGGGCATCTACAACGTGAGCAAGCATGCCGTGGTGTCCTTGACTGAAACCTTGTACCAGGACTTGCGCCTGGTGACGGATCAGGTCAGTGCCAGTGTGTTGTGCCCGTATTTCGTGCCCACCGGCATCAGCCAAAGCCATCGCAACCGGCCCGGTCATCTGGGTGCCGAGGCGCCCACCAAGAGCCAATTGATTGGTCAGGCCATGAGCGACAAAGCCGTGGGCAGCGGCAAGATCAGCGCCGCCGAGGTGGCGCACAAGGTCTTCACGGCCATCGAAGACAATCAGTTCTACATCTACAGCCATCCCAAGGCCCTGGGCAACGTGCAACATCGCATGGAAGCCATTGTGAGCGCCAGCAACCCGCCGGATCCGTTTGCAGAACGACCGGACATCGGCGACAACTTGCGCCAGGCCTTGCGCGCTGATTAACCTCTATGCAATCCATTCTTGATCAACTCGGCACCGAACTGAAGGTGCGTGTCGAGCAGGTGAGAGCGGCCGTCGACTTGCTCGACGGTGGCGCCACCGTGCCATTTATCGCCCGTTATCGCAAGGAAGCCACCGGGGGGCTGGACGACGTTCAGCTGCGCGAACTTGAAGTGCGCTTGTCCTACTTGCGAGAGCTCGAAGCGCGCCGGGACACGGTGCTCAAGAGCATCCACGAGCAGGGCAAACTCACCGACGCGCTGCGTGCCGCCATTTTGGGGGCCGCCACCAAACAGGAGCTGGAGGATCTGTATCTGCCCTTCAAGCCCAAGCGCCGCACCAAAGGGATGATCGCCCGTGAGGCGGGTCTGGAGCCGCTGGCAGATCTGTTGTTGCAAGACCCGTCGCGTGATCCGCAGGTGGAGGCGCAGGCGTATGTGAGCCCAGCCGGTACGATCGAGGGGGCCGATTTCTCCACTGTGATGGCCGTGCTGGACGGGGTTCGCGATTTGTTGTCCGAGCGCTGGGCCGAAGATCCGGCTCTGGTGCAGTCCTTGCGCGAATGGTTGTGGGAGGACGGGTATTTGCGCAGCCGACTGGCGCCCGGCAAAGACGAGAACCACGCCGACAACGCCAAGTTTCGCGATTACTTCGATTACGAGGAGCCCATCCACCGTGTGCCGTCTCACCGCGCTTTGGCGGTGTTTCGTGGTCGAAGCCTGGACATTCTGGAAGCCAAGCTGGTGCAGGCCGACGAGCCCGAACCCGGCCAACCCAGTCTGGCAGAAGGCCGCGTGGCGCTGCACCTGGGGTGGCGACATCAAGCTCGTCCCAGCGATGACCTGTTACGCAAGTGTGTGGCCTGGACCTGGCGCGTCAAGCTGAGTCTGTCCATCGAGCGCGATCTGTTGGGACGCTTGCGCGAGTCCGCCGAGCAAGTGGCCATCAAGGTGTTTGCCGACAACTTGCGGGACTTGCTGCTGGCAGCGCCGGCCGGGCCGCGCGTGGTCATGGGGCTGGACCCCGGCATCCGCACCGGTGTGAAAGTGGCCGTGGTCGATGCCACCGGCAAGCTGGTGGACACCTCCACGGTGTTCCCGCACGAGCCAAGACGTGACTGGGAAGGCTCGTTGCACGCGCTGGGTCGCTTGTGCGCGCAACATGGTGTGAACCTGATTGCGATTGGCAACGGCACCGCCAGCCGGGAGACGGATAAATTGGCAGCCGACCTGATTCAGCGCCTCAAGTCCCTCCAGCCCGATGTGGAGATTCAGCGTGTGGTGGTGAGCGAGGCGGGTGCTTCGGTCTACAGCGCGTCCGAATACGCCAGCCAGGAAATGCCCGATGTGGACGTGAGCCTGCGCGGGGCGGCCAGTATCGCGCGTCGTTTGCAAGACCCCCTGGCCGAGTTGGTGAAGATCGATCCCAAGTCCATTGGCGTGGGGCAGTACCAGCACGACGTCAACCAGGGCGACCTGGCCCGTACCCTCGAAGCCGTGGTGGAAGACTGCGTGAACGCCGTGGGCGTGGATGTGAACACCGCGAGCGTACCCTTGCTTTCACGCGTCTCGGGCTTGAGTGGCGCCACAGCGCGTTCGCTGGTGCGCTGGCGTGAAAGCCAGGGGGCCTTTGCCAATCGCCAGCAGTTGCTCAAGGTGCCTGGCCTGGGGGCCAAGACGTTTGAACAGTGCGCGGGGTTTTTGCGCATCCGTGATGGCGACAACCCGCTGGACATGACAGGCGTTCACCCCGAAACCTATCCGGTGGTGGAACGCATCCTGGCCCACACCGCGCAGCCGGTGCACAACCTCATGGGCCGTGCTGACATGCTGCGCACGCTCAAGCCCGATTTGTTCGCCAACGATTCCGTGGGCGTGATCACGGTTCGCGATATCCTGACCGAACTCGAAAAACCCGGACGCGACCCGCGTCCCGACTTCAAGGTGGCGCGCTTCAACGAAGGCGTGGAAAACCTGCAGGACCTCAAGGAAGACATGGTGCTGGAGGGCACGGTCAGCAACGTGGCGGCCTTTGGTGCCTTTGTGGACCTGGGGGTGCACCAGGACGGGCTCATCCACGTGAGCCAACTCAGCCATCGCTTTGTGACCGATGCCCGCGAGGTGGTCAAGACCGGTGATGTGGTCAAGGTGCGGGTGCTGGAGGTGGATCTGGCGCGTCAGCGCATCAGCCTGTCCATGAAGCTCGATGGCGGTGGCGAGCGCGGCGGGGAGCGAGCCCGTGGCGCCGGCAACCGATTTGAACAAGCGCCACGCGATCATCGCGCCCGAGGTGGGTCCAGTGGGTTTGCGCAGCCCCCCTCACACCCAGGCGGTCAAGGACGTTCTGGCAGCGACGCCCTGGGAGGCTCTGCCATGGCCTCGGCGTTTGCACGCTTGCAGGGCCTGAAAGGCAAGGGCTGAATCCCGGTGAAGGCCCTTCGACTGTACGCAGGGCCTGAGGCTCGACGCCATCTGGCGAGGAACGGGCTGTCCGCACGCGATGTGAGCGTGATCACGGCCGCAGCCGGTGGACCCAAGGGCTTGATCCTGGGCCCCCTGGACCGTTTTGTGTTCGGGCACTGGTTGCCCGCCAGTGATCAGCCGGTGGATCTGGTGGGGGCCTCGATCGGGGCCTGGCGCATGGCCACCGGTTGTCTGCAGGATCCGGTGCGTTCCCTCGAGCGCCTGGAGCACGACTACATCCACCAGGACTACCAGCCCTTGCCGGGTCAGACCCGTCCCTCGGCACAACAGATCAGCCAGGCGTTTGCACAAGGGCTGGAGTCCGTCTATGGCGGCCGGATTGACGAGGTGCTGTCTCATCCACGCTATCGATTGCACGTCATGACCACGCGTGGTCGCGGCGTGTTGCACCGCGAAGGGCGTTGGCGCACGCCGCTGGGGTATGCCGGGGCCTATGTGACCAATCTGGTGCAACGCCGTGCCATGGGCGCTTGGCTGGAGCGGGTGGTGTTTTCGAGTGCGGTACAGGGCGAGGTGGCCCGCCTGCCCTTCAAGACGGACGACTATCCCAGCCGTCAATGTCCGCTCAATGACAAGAATTTCATGGCGGCGGTCCAGGCCAGTTGTTCCATTCCCTTTGTGCTGGAAGCGGTGCATGACATCCCCGGAGCCCCCACGGGGGCTTACTGGGATGGCGGCATTTCTGACTACCACTTGCATCTGGACACCCGTGACGTTGCGGGCCTGGTGCTGTATCCGCATTTCCAGCCCCATGTGGTGCCGGGTTGGCTGGACAAGGCCTTGCGCTGGCGACATGGGGCCACACCGTTTCTGGATCGGGTGCTGCTGCTGGCGCCTTCGCCTGAATGGATTGCCCGATTGCCCCATGCAAAATTGCCGGACCGCACGGATTTCACGCGCTACGCAAACGACTTCAACGAGCGGGTGAGGGTGTGGACCGCCGCCACCTCAGCAGCTCAGCAACTCGCGGACGAATTTGCTGCCTGGCTGGACAAACCGGATGTGATGCAGGTTGAGCCTTTGCCGTGAGGGGTTAGGCCGAGAGGTTCAATGCCATGGTCACATGTGCAATGCCCACCTCGTCAAACGGTTCACCCTCCACGACAAAGCCGAGCTTCGCGTAAAACCCCTGAGCAGCCTGTTGTGCGTGCAGCTTCACGCAGTGGTCACCGCGGCGCCGAGCCTCTTGCAACAAGGCATTCATCACGGCAACGCCCGCCAACTGGCCGCGCAGTGCTTGCAGTACTGCCACGCGTCCCATCAGGCTGACGCCCGCCTGGGACGGGAGCAAACGTGCCGTGGCCACCGGCGACTGATCCGGGGTGAACAACACCACGTGCACACTGACATCGTCGTATTCGTCCCATTCCAGTTCGGCCGGGATACCTTGCTCGTGAACGAAAACTGCCACGCGAACAACCCCTGCAGCCGTGCCCACGTCAGACCATGAACCGATGCGCAGCGTCCCGCGGGGCTGCAAGCATGGCAGATCGGAGGTCATGCGCACACGCTCAGCCTGCCCGCTGGAGGGCTTCACGCAAGGCTTTCGCTGCATCCTGCACAGCCTGCAACGCCTCGGGGATGGCACGGCCCATCTGGATGAAGCCATGCACCACGCCACGGTAGATGTTCAGATCGACGGGCACGCGCTGCTGCCGCAACTGATCGGCATACTGCATGCCTTCGTCAAACAGGGGATCGCACTCGGCGAGTCCGAACCAGGCCGGTGCCAGACCCTCATGGTCGGGGGCGAGCGTTGGTGAGAAGCGCCAGTCGAGTCGATCATTCGGGCCTCGCAGGTAGTGGCCGTAAAAATAGTCGATGGCATCGGCTTCCAGCAAATACCCTTTAGCATACCGACGGTGTGACGGCAGATTCTGGTGCGGCACGCACCCCGGGTAGAACATCAACTGCAGGGCCAGGGGCAGCCCTGCGTCGCGCGCCATCAGGGCCATGGCGGCCGTCAAGGTGCCACCGGCGCTGTCGCCCGCCACGGCCAGTCGGTTGGCATCGAGCCCCAGAGGGCCACTGTTCACCTGCAGCCATTGCAGCGCGTCCCAGGCGTCAAGATGGGCGGTGGGGAAGGGATGGGCTGGGGCCAGACGATAGTCCAGCGCATACACCCGACAACCCGACCACGCAGCCAGGCGTTGGCACAACTGACCGTGTGTGGTGGGGCTGCCCACCGTGAACCCACCCCCGTGCAGGTACA
>CANFMY010000010.1 GCA_947448375.1 Comamonadaceae bacterium
ACTGTTGCGGCAAGGTTTTATCCAACGCCGCCAGGTTGGGGGCAGCACCTGGCAACAAGGCGTGCAGCGTGCCCAGGGCGATGCGCTGCCCAGGATAAATACGGTTGGCGTTTTGAATGCCACTGGCCTGAGCCACATCCTTTGACAGACGTTGAACGTCCACCATGGACGTGTTGACACCGCGACTGCTCAAAAACTGTTTGACGATGCCCGACAAGGTGTCGCCACTTTTGACAACCGTGGAGTCCGGCGGCAAGGATTGCAGGGAATTGAGTCGGATGGTCGAACGAGCGTCACCCAGCACGCGGCTGAAATTCAGGCCCGAGCCGGCATCGGACAGATTCGGACGAACCAGATCATCTGAATTCTTTTGGGTTATGAATTCAGATTTGGACAGAATATTTGAATCAATATTGATTGCCATGGCTCACCTTGAATCGGGTCTGCAAAGTTGGTATCGAATTTGCATGAGGCTTTGGCATACGACGAAAAACTGTCACATCCCCCAGCCTCAATACCCAAGAATGCAAATGTTGTGCCTCCCGATCAACACCGACAGCCGCAAAGGCCGCCATCCCGACACCCGCTGGTGGCGGGCCGGCTGTGCCCTGGGCCTGGTGTGGGGGTTGACCCTGGGCAGCTCGATGGTCAAAGCCCAGGAGTCGGTGTTGCAGCAAGCCAAGGCCTGGGTGGGGCAAAGCCAGAATGTGCCGCTGGAACAACTGGTGGTGGCGCCCCTGGACGCACGACTCAAAGTGGAGGCGTGCGAGCGTGAGGTGCGGTTTGATTACCCGTTTCAAAATCGTCAGTCGGTGCGCGCGCGCTGCGATGCCCCGACCTGGCAACTCTTTTTGCAAGTGACCACGCGTGGCGTGGCCAGTGCCTCTCCTGCCGCCACCCCCACGCCGGGAATGGTGATGCGCACGGTCTGGGTTTCACCCCAGATGCTCAAGCGTGGCACAGTGATTCAGCCGGGCTTGCTCCAGCCAGCCACGCAGGCCTTCCCCCCCAGCGACACCCAACTCGTGGCCGATCCGCGGGAAGTGCTCAACATGGAACTGCTGCGCGACTGGCCGGCCAACACGCCCTTGCGCAGCTACGACGTCAAACCGACGCAACTGGTCAAACGCGGTCAGCAAGTGCTGGTCTCGGTGGGCGAAGGGCGCGGTTTTCAGATCACGATCCGGGCGGAAGCCCAGCAGGATGGCCTGATGGGTGATCAGATACGACTCAAGAACCTGGAATCTGGACGCATGCTCAGTGCCGTGGTCAGTGGGCCCAGCACAGCCAAAGGAATTTAATTCTTAAGGATTCATTTCAACCATTTCTTTTTTGACCTCTCATGGATTAAAGTTATCGGCCATCGTGCCGATAGTGCTGAGGCCAAGGAAGGATTTATCCGACCTTCACTAGAAAGAGAACACAACATGACCGATCCGATTTCCAATCAGGTGTCCCGGTTGACCCCCAACGTAGGCACGGCCCGCACGGCCAGCGACAAGGCCGACAAAAAGGCGGCAGCCAGCCCTGCCGCTGACAGCAAGGCTGCCGAGCGAAAGGCCGTCGATTCCGACACGCTGGCGCTCAGCAACGTCAATCAGCGTGTCAACAGTCAACCCGAATTCGACCGCAGCAAGGTGGAAGCGATCAAAGAGTCCCTCAAAAATGGCTCCTATCCGCTGAATCCGCGCCGCATCGCCGAGAGCTTTGTCGCCCTCGAGCAAATGATCACGGGTTGAGCCCATGACCACGTTGAACGCCCTGTCCGACCCCGCCGCCCTGCCCCAGGCCTTGGCATGCGTGGGCGAACTCGAGCAATTGCTCGAGCAGGAGTTCGATGCCCTCAAAGCCCAGGAGCTCGACCGTTTCGAAGCCCTGGTGCAATCCAAGACCGAGATGCTGCAACGCCTGGGCAGCATCACCGGCATCCAGGACAAGTCCGATTCGGATTTGCTGGACACCAGCTGGGATGGCTTTCGTGCGCAGATGCAAAGCTGCCGACAGCTCCACCAGCGCAATGAAATTCTCCTGATCCGCAAGCTCGACGCCATCCGTGGCGCCCTGGACAGCTTGCAAATGAATGACCCGACCAGCTCGCTGGAAGTCTATGACCGCCTGGGCAAAGTGCGGCGCGGGCGGCGCAGCAGCCGCGGTTACAGCGAAGTCTGACGTTTTTCGTCGCCGGGCTTCATGCCCTTGAGCCAGTACACCCACGACAGAATCACGGCCACCGCCGTGTAGAGCTCCTGCGGTATTTCCTCCCCCACCTCGAGCCGGCTGAGCAAGGCCAGCAACTGCGGATCCTCCGCCACATAGATACCCTGACGGCGCGCCGCCTCGATCAATTGCAGGGCCACCTCATCGCGCCCCCGCGCGGTGACCCGCGGGGTTTTGAAGCGGCCGTATTCCAGGGCCACGGCTTCGAGCATCCGACGGGGTCGTTTCATGGGTGCCTCATGCCCGTGCGTCCACCACATAACCCCTGTCGTTGCCCACATGCGTCAGCTGATGACCGGGTCGACTGGCATGGTGAATCTGAAAGGTCCGCAAGTTCAGGCCCACACTGGCCAGTTCGTCATGCAGTTGATGGCTGCGCTGACGCGCAATGTCCGCAATGTCCTCGCGTTGCGCCCACATGGTGAGATCGATCACCTGGCGCTTGGACACCTGGGTGTGCAACCACAACTCGCCGAGCATGCGGGTGCGCGAATGAATGTCCACGCTGAAGGGAGGCGCCTCGTCCTCGGTTGACGGACGGTCCTGATGGATGTGCAAGGTGACGGGGTCGGCGTCCAGGAAGGGCAACACCAGATGCAAGGACAACTCGCCCCGCAACTGGGCTTGCGCCGCCTGAGCCTGACTTCGGTCCAGTTCTTCCACGGTCTGGCGCAGTTCCTTGAGGACTTTGTCCGATACGGCGTCATCGGACTTGTCGCTCAGCAAATCGAGCAATTGGCGTAACAAGGATTTGACATCGGGCTCCACCGACTCCCCCTTGCTGAGCCGGTTTTCCACCGAACGCCCTTGCGCCAGGATGGCCCGCTTGAGCGCATCGGTGCGTAAACCGGCCATGCTCAGACTCATGGCGTCCCAGCGCAGCAGCCAATTGGCCATTTCCGGCGATGAACTCAGAACCGACAGCAAACCGGGCTGCAACCAGGTCAGGGCCTTGGCGAAACCTTCGGGCTGAGCCAGCAGGGTTTGAAGGGGCGTGGGCGCGAGTGCGCCCGTCTCGAGCACGCCCGGGCGCGAGCGCGCCAACGCATCGGCAGACAACAGGGACGGGCTGCGCAGCATGCCATCGGCCGGCGTGGACTGAATGAGCAATCCCCAGCCCCCCGGCATCTGGCTCACGCGCAGAAAGGGCTTGTCGCCCTCCTTCAGGTTCCAGCCATTGGGGATGCCAAACGAGAAGTCACGCAACCACAAGCGGACCCGGCCATCCTGAACCCCGACCACGGCGGGAATGACTTGACCATCTTGCAAGCCGAGTTGTGCGGCCACACGCGTCTCGACCCACAGTGGGCGGGCATCCCACTGGACAGGGGGCACACGGGCCACCCCGAGAACGTTTTCGGGTCCCAGCATGCTAGGGATACTGCCAGGACGTTCGGCTCAGCACATCAGGGATAACGCACCCAGTGGCGACGCGCATCGGACCCCGTGTCCGCGCTGGCACCACTGGCTGCCTTGCCCAAATGCTTGCTCAGCAAGGCTTCGTGCTCGGGCAACTGCAGGTTGGCACCCGCCATCAGCACCTTGGGCGAGCCCTTGGTGAACGCGGCCGGGTTCAGGCGCGTGACTTCATCGCGCAACAGATCGGGACGCAACGGGCTGTTGGGAAACGCGACACGCACCACCTTGTCCAGGGTGTCGCCCGGCTTGACCACGTAGCTGGATTTGGACGGTGTCTCGGCAGCGGGCTGTGCTGCCCAAGCCGACACGGCACCCAGAAGTCCCAGGCACACACATGCCGGAACAGCCAATGAACGAACAACGCGGTCAAACATGATATCTCTCCAACACATCAGGGATTGACAGGCACCGCCACCCAGGGCGTGCCCGCAGGCAGTGACGGACCCGCCACCTGCTTGAGTTCAGCATAGTAAGGCCCCAGGCTGTCGACCTGCGCCAGGACCATGCGGTCCAACGCCTTGGGCTCCAGCACGCGACCCGGGATTTTTTGCGGATCCACCATCACCAGTCGATCCCCCACTTTGAGACCGCTGGTGTGGCCGGCCGCAATGCGGTAGCGGGAGGTGCCCTCGCGGTTGAGCACCTGGAATTGCGGCGGCTGGCACGACAAGCGTTGCGCCACAGCCGTCAGAAAAGCCTCGACCGTCGTGTGCAGTTCAGCCATCACCTGGGCCGACAAACGATCCGGATGCATGGACACCCCACGCTCCTCCAGCGTCACCACAGCATCATGGTCAAAGCTCAGTGTCGGGTCGTGCCGATGCACGGCACGCCAGCGCAAGGACACCATGGGCGGCATGTCACGCGACTCGGAAGCAGGCGCAATCACCAGTTGCAAACGCCATGGCACATGCTGTTCGCCTTGCAGGCTCAGGGCACGCTCGTACGAACTCGCGGGCAATGCCGCTTCCTGCAAGCGCCACACGCCCGAGCGCCGGCCCTGCTCGAGCATCACCGTGCGCACATAGCGCGCCACCTGGTGGGCTTGCTGCCGGTTGACCAGCGGGACCTGGGGCGACACCGCGAGTTCGAGTTGCATCTGATGCCACGGCTGTCCGGGCACCATGCCCTTGGCACAACTGGCGTTGGCGGTGGGGGCGGCTTGTGTGCTGGCACTGACCTGCGCGGTGGCTTGTTGATCGGCGTCGCGACCGTAAGCCATGACACGAACGCCACGCACCGTCATGCCGGTGCGAAAGGAGCTGCTGTCTTGCAAGCGGCCTTGCTCATCGACCCAGGCGGTGTTGCGAACTTCGGTGGGGCCCTCGAGGGCGAGTTGCACCAGCGACTGGCGGATGGCCTGCAACTGCTCGTCGGGCGTGAGCGGTTGCGCCTGCAGTGCGGGAGCGGCCATCAGGCACAGCCCCGCCAGCGCACCTTGCCAGCCTTGAAGAAACGGTTGCGACATCATCATCCTCTGGATCAGCGACGACGGCTGGCCAATTGGCTCAGGTACAGGCTGCGCAGATCCTGCACCACCGTGCGGTCAAGCGACATGGTGGTTTCGTAGGTGTCTTCGCCCACCGGGGTGATGCTCACCAGGTTGGCGCCGTAAATCACGCCTTCCACGCGAGTGCGGAAGGTATCGTTCAGCACCGTCATGTCAGCCACCGTGGTGTTGGCATCGAGTTGCTGCCCGTACACCTGTTCGGTCAAGGAGCGATAGGCGTCGAGCTTGGAGGCACGAATGGCCAGCAGACGCTGTTGGGCGGGGTTCTTGTGGTTTTGCACGCTGATCACCGCATAGCCGGTGGCCATGAAGGTTTCGCGCTTTTCCACCATCGGGGCAATCATGGTGGGGGCCACAGCGGGGGGGGCCGCTTCGGCCACCTTGGGGGCATCCAACCCCACCAGGGATTGGCAGCCCGCCAATACAGTCAAACCCGTCAGCATCAGGGTAGTCGCCAGCTGTTTCATAGTACTTTTCTCCGCATTCGATGAATCTCCCTGGTGCGTCAGCTCAATGAAACGCAACAGGGGCTACAGCCTCAGTTTCGGCCGCAGCGGGGTTTTCTTTAAAAAAACGTCACCTCAACAGGCTCAAATCAGGAATCGATACTTTTGTTGACTTGCGCTCAAAAATGCAGCCTTCACAATTCAGTTTCGGCTTCCGATACATGACAACGCATTCACATTTCATCGGTGGCAGCGCGTGCGCGCAGTCTTTGCGCAGCATGCTGGCCACCATTGCCCGCTCCCCTTCCACGGTGTTGATCACCGGGGAAAGCGGCACGGGCAAGGAATTGCTGGCGCGCTCGCTGCATGAACAGTCGGAGCGGGTCGGCAACCTGTTCGTGCCCATCAACTGCGCGGCCATCCCGCGAGAGCTCCTGGAAAGCGAGTTGTTCGGGCATCGCAAGGGCGCTTTCACCGGCGCCGTGGCCGATCGGGTCGGGCGTTTCGAGCTGGCCCACGGAGGCACCCTCTTTTTGGACGAAATCGGCGACATGCCGATGGACATGCAGGTCAAGTTGCTGCGTGTGCTCCAGGAACGCACCATCGACCCGGTGGGCAGCACTCGCCAGATTCCGGTGGACGTGCGGGTCATTGCGGCCACCCACCGAGATCTGGAAAAGGAAATTGCCGAAGGGCGATTCCGCGAAGACTTGTACTACCGCCTGAATGTCCTGCCCATCGAGACGCCCGCCTTGCGCGAGCGGCCCGACGACATCGAAGACCTGCTGAAACACTTCGCACGGCTCTTCACCGCACCGGGCAAAGCCCCCATTCGCTTTGACGCCTTGTTTGTGCAAACCCTGCAGCGCTACGAGTGGCCAGGCAATGTGCGTGAACTCTCCAACCTGGTGGACCGCTTCAGCACCTTGTACTCCGGCCAGCAGGTGGATTTCATGGGCATCCCGCGCGGCTTCCTGCCCAAAGGGCTGGCCAACCTTCAGCACGAGATGCGCGAGAGCCATCCGGTGGCGGTGACGCAGGCCTTGACGCCACCCGCGGAAGTGTTGGCCGAGATGGCGCAGGAGCCCCAGCGCGAGGAAACCAATGTCGAAGACATCATCATGCTCGCGCAAGGTGGCCTGGACGTGCTGCCGCCCGAGGGTATTTCGCTCAAGGACAAATTGGCTGAAATCGAGCGCAGCATGATCGAGCAGGCCTTGCAGCGCTCTCAGGGCAATGTCTCACGCACGGCCAAGCTGCTGAACCTGCAGCGAACCACGCTGATTGAAAAAATCAACAAGTACGAGTTGCGCTCGGCTTGAGCGCGAGCCACTGACCCACGGTCAGTTGGGATCCTGATTCAACACCGTGATGCTCATGCGGCGGTTGCGCGGATCACGAGCGTCCTTGGGGTTGAACGGATCGGTGTCGGCCACACCCTCGATGCGGGTGAAGCGTTCAGGCGGGATGCCGTTTTTCTCCAGCAACTGACGTGTCGCCTCTGCACGCTCGGCCGACAGACTCCAGTTGTTGCGGCCTTCAGCACTCTGGAAAGGAACAGAATCGGTGTGACCGCGAATCGCCACTTTGTTGGGCATGGTGCCCAGTGAGTTGGCCACTTCCTTGATGAGCGCGGCCGCCTTGCCCTGCATGTTGTTGGAACCGCTGGGGAACATGGCGAAATCCGCCTTGTCGATGATCTCGATTCGCAGGCCGTCCTTGTCACGCGAGATCGCCACCTGGTCCTTGAGTTGCTCCAGGCGCTTGTTCTCGGACAGCTTCTGCTTGATTTCTTTTTCCAGTTTCTGGAAGTTTTCAGCGTCGGCTTGGGCCGCAATCTGTTTTTTCTGCTCGGGCGTGAGCTTGTCCGGATCGGCCGGGTTCTCGTTCTCGGGTCCAGGGTCGGTGTCCGGGTTCGGGCCGCCTTCGCTGCGCGGCGTCAAGCGCTCGAGCAAGCCGGTCTGGCGTGCCGCATAGGGAAAAGCGTCGGGATCGATGATGGAGCGACCCCCCAACACGCCGTTGGAGCCGGCCATCTGACCAAAGGGCGTCAGGCTGTGGGAGCTCGGGCGGAAGTAGTCGGCAATGCTCTTGCGTTGGTCTTCGTTGGAAGCACCCAGCAACCACATGAGCAGAAAGAAGGCCATCATGGCCGTCATCATGTCGGCGAGCGCAATCTTCCACGCACCGCCGTGGGCCCCCCCGTGCCCTTCATCGATCACCTTCTTGATGACGATGACGGGCGCATTGGCCGCAGGCGCTTCGGGCGCGCCTTCGGCTGCAGGTGCATCCGCTGCAGGCGCCGCGTCGGCGTTCTCTGCAGCAGCGTCTGCGGGTGCAGCTTCCTTCTCGTCCGCCATGATTACTTGCCTCGCATGCCGTCAAACACCTCGGCAAAAGAGGGTTGGTTGTGATGGCTGATGCACACGCGCGCAGCTTCGATCACCAGGGGCATGGGGTGTCCATGCAAGTTGGCCACGATGAGTTGCATCACCATCTTGTACATTTCGCCTTCCTCGTCCACCACCTGCTTGATGCGGTTGGCAAACGGACCGGCAATGCCGTAGGCCATGAACACGCCCAGGAAGGTACCCACCAGCGCGGAGCCGATCAAGGCACCCAGCACGGGCGGCGGTTGGTCAATCGCGCCCATGGTTTTCACCACACCCAGCACGCAGGCCACAATGCCCAGCGCAGGCAAAGCGCCTTCAATACCGGCCCAGGTTTCCGCGGCCTTGAGTTCGTTGTGGTGGTGCAGTTTGATCGACGCGTTCATCACGTCTTCCACGGCGTAGGGGCTCAGGTTGCTCGAAGACACCACCATCAGACGGACAGTGTCACAGATGAGGTGCAACAGACCGTGGTCGTGCAGGATGGCGGGGTATTCGGCAAAGATGGCACTGGACTCTGGGTTTTCAATGTGCGATTCCAGCGCCACCGCCCCTTCGGCCTTGAGTGTTTTCAATATCTTGGAGACCAGGAACATCACCGCCAGGTAATCTTCCTTCTTGTAACGAGCACCTTTGAAGACCTTGCCCAGACCGCCCATGGCGAGCTTGATGACGATCATGCTGTTGCCGACCAACATGGCGCCCACAGCGGCGCCGGCAATGATGAAGGTTTCAATGGGCGCGGCCTTGATGATGGGCGCCATTTTGCCGCCGGCGATGATATATCCGCCGAACACGCAACCAAACAGTACGAGTAGACCTACCGCATTCATGTCTCAACACTCCGCTTGTCCCGGCAGGTGCTTCCCAAGGAAGCGCCGACAGGACGGTCAGGACGGGTCAGGCCAGGGCCAAACCCGCCGAATCAATTCAAGGAGCGAGGGGACTTGGCCGAAGCTGGCACCAAGGCCGGCACTTCGTTCCAGGCTTCCCGGATTTCGCTCATCAAACCATAAATTTCATCCAAGGCTTCCAGATCATTTCGTACATTGATGTGGAAGATACGCTTGGTCACATAACTATACAGTTCATTCAGATTGCCAGCCAAATCGCCACCCTGGCTGAAATCCAGTGCCCCCTGCAGGCCCAGCACGATGCGGCTGGCACGACCCAGGGCTTTGGATTTTTCGGCAATCGCGCCGTGCTGGATGTGTCCGCGTGCAGCTGACAAACTTTCCAGCAAGCCGTCAAACAGCATCTGAATCAGTTCAATGCTGTTGGCATTGGACACGCCAGTGGTGACTTTGACGTCACCATAACTCTCAATGGCTTTTAAATTGGGTCGCATGATTTTCATCCCAGGATACAAGACTGTACCCCTGAATAATCGGAATCAACCCAACCAACTTGAGTCCACAGACAAGAGATGCCCCTGTTGATCCACATGTTCATGGCTTTCACGCGGGCACCTGCTGTGCAGGCGGTTGCAGGCTGGACTCTTCCTCGAGCGTTGTGACCTGGGCTTCGTGGGGCAGCAAGGCAGGCTCGGCCACGTCAGCCGGGTCTGCCTGCATGGGTGCTTCAGCCGAATCGTCGCTTAACTCGGGCAACTCGCGCACCATCAGGTGACTGGAGTAAGGCTCTTCAAGAATCAATCCGGTGCGCGCATACAGCATGGCTGCCACCTGATCGAGTGTTTGCTGATTGGTGAGCCAGTGCTCGGGGTGCTGCGCATCATCAAACCCCACCTGGTAGAGGCTGGCCACATGGTGCATGGGAAGCCAGGATTCCAGCGAACCGCGGGGTGTGGAAAATTTGCCCACGTTGGAGGGCACGTGCTGTGTACCCTTGGCGCCATCTTGGCGCCCCTGCATGAACACATGCTCGATGTGCTGACGGATCACCGGCTCGTAATGGGGACGAAGCTTTTCGAGCAGATCGGCCGGATAACCCGGCATCGGGATGCCACTCATGGCATCCCACAAGCTTTTGCCCGACAGATCGGCGAACAGGCCATCGTCGTAAGTCTTGGGGATTTCGGGTCCCGTGTTCTTTCGGTAGATGACGTTGATCTTGTCGATCAAATAAAAGCTCAGCACGACCAGCAAGAGGACGCCCCAAGCCACGAAGAGCTGAAAGAAATTGCTCATGATGCTTTCCGCTTCGGCGCCACCGGCGTTTCAGGGGCGAGTTGCAACTCGATGCGGATTTTCTTCACGACCGCCGACAGGATCTGGCTGATGCGAGACTCACTCACGCCCAGCACTTCGCCAATTTCCTTGAGGTTCATTTCCTCGACGTAATACAACTGCATGACCAGCTGTTCACGCTCGGGCAGATTCTCGATGGCCGCGGTGACCGCATCCATGAATTGAGCATGCTCCACAATGGCTTCGGGCTGCTGCGACTTGTCATCGGCGATGTTCATCACCTCTTCGGTCAGCACCTCGAGCGAATAGGTTTCAAACTGCAGCGCCTTGCCGCGGTCCTTGTGGAATTCTTCAATCTCCATCCCCATGAATTCGGCAATTTCAGCCTGGTTGGGGGTGCGCCCCAACTCGGAGGCCAGCACATGCACGGTCTGGTTGTGGGACTTGTTGAAAGCCACGGCCGAGCGAGGCAGGAAAGACAGGCGGCGCACTTCATCGAGCATGGCACCGCGCACCCGACTGTGGGCAAAATTCTCAAAGTCCACACCTTTGGACACGTCGTAGGCACGCGCCGCTTCCAGCAAGCCCACCATGCCCACCTGGATCATCTCGTCGAGTTCCATGAAGGCCGGCACACGCGCCTTGAGATGCAAGGCCACGCGCTTGACCAGCCCCAGGTGACGCATCACCAGGTCCTCGCCGTGCGACGTCTCTTGCTGCTGTTTGTACTGCTTGATCGGGGAAAGCACTCTCATGATGCCTCCGGACTGTGTTGGATCAGCCGCTCCATGAAGAACTGCAGGCCACCGGATGCTTGATCGATGGGATGTAACTGAGTGGTCAACTCGGCCAGGCGACGGAAGTCACGCGTGGCCGCCGTGCCCGGCGCGAACTCCAGCACGGACTGGTATTTGCGCAGCGCCGACAACACCATTTCGTCGGATTCGATGGCGGTGAGGTAATGCAAGGTGGTGCCCAAAAACTTCACGCACACATCGTTGAGCCGCTGGTACAAACGCCAGCCCTCGGACTGACTGCCCACCATATTGGGCAGCAGATAAATTTCATCCAGCATCATTTGCTGGCTCAGCACCTTGATGGTGCCGTAAGCATCGGCGATCGATGACGGATCATCCTTGACCACGATGTAACGACGCTGACAGGCCCCGAGGAAGGACAGCACCGAGGGCGAGATGCCGGCGGCAATGTCCACAATGAGGTAATCGACATCACCGGCCATGCCGCTGAAGGCCTGCACGATGGTGGCGGCCTGCATCGAACTGAGCGCCGCGAGTTCATGCATGCCCGAGGCACCGGGAATCAGACGAATGCCCTGGCGCGTGGTGACCGTGATGTCTTCCAGCGATTTTTCGCCCGACAACAGGTGACCCAGGTTGTAGGGCGCACGCGCGCCCAGGGCAATTTGCGCATTGGCCAGACCGAGATCTGCATCAAACAGCATCACCTTGGCACCACGCTGGGCGAGTGCCACGGAGAGGTTGATGGAGACCGTGGTCTTGCCAACGCCACCTTTGCCGCTGGCCACCCCAATCACTTCGGTCTTACGCTTGGTTTGCATGAAATGTCGCCTGTGCGTTATGCGGTCATGGAGGACGCCATGGCAGCCTCCGGTTGCATGATGGGCTGATCCGCCGTGTCCGTCATGGCCGACATGCCAGCACTCAGACCCAGACCCGCGAGTGCAGCGTCCACCAGCTCAGCGGCACAGGCTCCGGGCATCCAGTCGCCCAGTTTGTCCCCTTTGCTGCCGGCCATCAAGCCGATGCGGGACTCGCTCAAAAATTGTATCAACGCCCAAGGCTGAGTGCTCTCGTCCATCTTGCTCGCCACGATGCTGTGCCAGGCCAGATCGTGGGAGGAAAACAGACGTCGCAGGGTGGCCACTGAGGCGTCGGCCGGCACCACGGCATGGAATCGGGCAAGCGGCGAGACCGTGCGAATTTCCTGCACGCGCTCGGCCGTTTGAACGCCTGCGGTATCGATGAGGATGACGCGGCGATGCGCCAGATCTTCCAGCAGCAGCTTCAAGGCTGCCACGGACGTGGCTCGGAAACACTCCACGCCTGACTGCGTGCTCAAGAGTTGGGCCTGGTTCCAGGCGCCGGGACGCAAATCGCAATAACTGATCACGGCCACTTGCTCGGCGCCGACTTCCAGTGCCATGTGTTGCGCCATGCGGGCCAGCATCAAGGTCTTGCCACTGCCTGAAGGACCGGCCACCACGTGAACGCCCTCACCGGCCAGCGCCACCTGGCGCTCGGACAGGGTGTGCTCGAGTTGAGCACGCATCACCGAGAGCGCGGCCTGGGCGTTGTCGTGGTCGGGCAGCACGTCGAGCAACAAGGCTCGCAGACCTGCCGGAATGGGGGCATCCTGCAGCGCTTGACGCACCGGCTGCAAGGCCGGCGGCAAGTTTTGGCCGCTGCTCCACATGGCCATTTGCTGGCTCAGGCGGAATTCCTTGCGCAAGGCCGACAATTCCTCGCGGACCAGGGACACGATTTCCTGGCCTCGGATCTGTTCATGGGTTTGTTGACCGGCGGCACCGACCGAGGCCAGCACTTCCTGCACACGGGTCACGGGCGCCATGACGGCAATCGGGGTCTCGTCGCGGAGCAGGGCCGCTGCGGGCTCTGACTTGAACTCAGGCTTGGAGGCCGTGCGGCGTGCCGGCATGGCTTGTTGCAAAGCCTGCGAGAAATCCACTTTGCCCGACGCCGGTGGCTGGGCCACGGCATGGGGAAATTCATCCTGCAGCGCTTCTTCGGCACCCAGCGGCGCCACATCGACCGCCACGATCATTTCGGTTTGGCCTCGCACCTGACAGCTGGAGATGACCAGAACATCAGGGCCATAGAGAGCCGTCGCCTTTTCCTGGGCGTTGCGCATATCCTTGGCCAGAATTCGCTTGAGTTCCATATCGTTTCTCTATCAGTTCAGGTTGTCGTCCGCTTTGCGTGACTTCACGTCCACCGTATGAATCACTTTCACAGCCTGGTCGTCCGGTATTTCGCTGTACGACAAAACTGTCAGGTCATTGACACGTTGCTTGGCCGCTTTGGCCAGCCAGCCGCGGATCAGAGGAGACACCACCAGGACCGCCGGATGACCTTCTTCCTCGAGGAAGCGGCAACCTGCGCGCAACGAGGCAAACAGGTTTTCCGACAAGTTGGGCTCCAGGACCACGGGCTGTCCAGGTTGGCTTTGCTGCAAAACGTTATGCAATAACTGTTCCAGACCCGGCTCGAGCGTCATCACCGACAGGTTGCTCTGCTCGTCGATCAGGGATTGCATGATCATGCGCCCCAGTTTGGGCCTCACCACGGAGGTCAGCTGTTCCGGATCGGTCGTGCGCCCGGTGGCGTCGGCCAGGGTTTCGGCAATGGTGCGAATGTCGCGAATCGACACCGACTCGCTCAACAACTGCTGCAACACACGGGTCAGTGCGCCCAGGCTCAGTTTGCCGGGCACCAGGTCTTCCACCAACTTGGGGGACTTGCCCGCCAGCTTGTCCAGCAACTGCTGGGTGTCGTCGTGGCTGAGCAGATCTGCCGCGTTTTCACGCAACACTTTGTTCAGATGGGTGGAAATGGCGGTGCTGCCATCCACCACGGTGTAGCCGAGCGAACGCGCTTCATCGCGCTGCGAGGGTTCAATCCAGACGGCGTCCAAGCCGAACGCCGGTTCCTTGGTGGGAATACCTTCGATCTCGCCATACACCTGGCCAGGGTTGATGGCCAGTTCCATGCCCACCTTGATCTCGCCTTTGCCACGCACCACGCCCTTGAGCACGATGTTGTAGCTGTCGGGATCGATGTTGAGGTCGTCGCGGATGCGCACCGGTTGCACCAGAAAGCCCAGTTCGGCAGAAAGTTTCTTGCGCACGCCTTTGACGCGGCTCATGAGTTCGCCGCCCGTGTCGGGGTTCACCAAGGGAATCAACCCATAGCCAATCTCCAGGCCAATCAGGTCCACCTGGTCCAGATCGTCCCAGTCCAGTTCCTTGGGGGCCTCGTCGGCGGCGGCGTCAGCCTTGGCTTGTTCGACCTCGGTTTCGGACTTGACTTCCTCGCGCAACACCATCAAGCCGATGGCACAGGCCGCCACGGCCAATGAAATGAACGTCAGGTGCGGCATGCCAGGCACCAGGCCCAGCACGGTCAGGATGCCGGCAGAAATGAAGAGCGCCGTGGGGTTGCCAAACTGGTCACGGGCCTGCTCGGCCATGGACTCGGTGGTCGTCACGCGGGTCACGATGATGGCGGTGGCCAGCGACAGCAACAGCGAGGGAATCTGGGCGACTAGGCCGTCACCAATGGTCAGCAGCACATACAGGCGACCAGCGTCGCCAAACGACATGTTGTGCTGGATGAGGCCAATGGCCAGTCCACCCACCACGTTGATCAAGAGGATCAGCATGCCGGCGATCGCGTCGCCACTCACGAATTTGGAGGCACCGTCCATGGAACCGAAGAAGTCGGATTCCTGAGACAACTCTTCACGACGTTTTTTGGCGGTGGCCTGGTCGATGATGCCGGCGTTCAGATCGGCGTCAATCGACATTTGTTTGCCCGGCATGGCGTCCAGGGTGAAACGGGCGTTCACTTCAGACACGCGGCCCGCACCCTTGGTCACCACGATGAAGTTGATGATCATCAAAATGGCGAAGATGATGAAACCGACCACATAGTTGCCGCTGATCACGAACTCGCCAAACGCCGCAATCACCTTGCCGGCCGCTTCATGGCCTTCATGACCATGCACCAGAATGACCCGGGTCGATGCCACGTTCATGCCCAGTCGCAGCATGGTGGCAAACAGCAGCACCGTGGGGAACGACGAGAACTCCAGCGGTTGGCGGGTGCCAATGGCGATCATGATGATCACCAGGCTGGCCAGAATATTGAAGGTGAACAGAAAGTCCAGCAGCAACGGGGGCAGCGGCAGGACCAACATGGCCATGATCAACAACACCAGCGCGGGGATCCCCAGGCCGGAGTAATCAAACTTCGACAAATTCTGTCGAATCATTGACAAACTGAGCGTTGACATGACGTGTTCGGGTGTTTTTGAGCTATTAGGTGGTACTTTTCAGGCCTACCGAGGTGGGTCTGTGTTGTAGTCAAGCAATCGATGTGCCACCTGAAATTGACGCATCGATCCAAGCCGGTCACCCAGGCCCGGAAGCTGCCGACAGCGGCCTGGCCTAAGTCGGTCCAGAATTTGCTTGAATGGGTCCAGGTCGACTCAATATCGGCTGACCAGAGGTGTGAGCGGCAAGGCTTGTCCGGTCATGGATCTTGCTCCAGCACCTCCATTCAAGGTTTTATGAATTGCATTGCCCCATGACATTTCAGTCCCTGTCATCGCTGCCCCTCGGCCCAGGCCCCTCCTCAGTTGTCAAGACGCAGGAGAGTGCGGCGGCGCGTCCCGAACGCACGGCCCAGACGGGATCGGACTTTTCGACTTATTTAAGTCAGGTCATGCAGTCCAAGGATTGGGCGGCGGCGAGCAACCCGCAACGGCAAGGGCTTGCCGACCTGGCACCCAAAGCCCTGGACAGCTCTGCACAAGAGCCCCAACCCAACACCCCCGCCAGCGACACAACGCCCACTGCTGCCACACAACGCGCTGCCATCGGCGCCAAGTCATCGCGTGACGACACGCGCTCAGGCAATGCGGGTTCGGGTGGCACCCATCAGGAACTGACGCAACGCGCGTTGCGCAATGCCAGCCTGCGTGCAGCACAAAGCCGCGCAGAGGCCAGCGCGGGGGGGCGCGACGGTCATGGCACCGTCAAATCGCGTCAAGCAGTCACTCGACACGACGACGCGGCACAGACCGCGTCGGCTGCGACCACGACAACGGGCGTCACGCCCAACCCAGCCCATCATCCCGTGCAGGGAGCCGCCGATACGCCTGCGCAGGACGCAGCGCGCAGCACCACCGCACAGACTGGCCTGGCAGGCGTGCCGGGAGCCGAGGCAGCTGCCGCCCTGGCTCAGGCGGCCGCCGTCACCGCGACAGACAGCTCAGTGACAACAGCCACCGACACGGCCCCTGCACAGGCACCGGCCAGTGCAGGACTCACCACCCTCCAACTCAGCCCGCAGATGCACATCATCACCCCGGGTCAGGGCGTGGTGAACGAACAAAGTCTGCAAGCCTTTGCCCAATCGATGGGCATCGACGCCAACCAGTTCAAACAACTGATCACCCCCGCCGCCACCGGCTCGATGGATGCCAGTGGCTTGCGCGCAGGCGTCACCGCCACCGATGCCCTGACCGGCACCCCCATCCTGCCAGCAGCGCCGACCGACATGTCAGCGATTGACTTGAGCCAGCTGGTGCCAGCCGGCCTTCCCCTGGAGGACTTGCAGTTTGACTGGCTGGGTGGACGCCGCAGCGCCGAGCTGGGCACCCCCAGCACACTGGACTTTCTGGGCATGCGCGACGGCGCCATGGGGGCCGAAGCGATCACCTCCCTGCAGGAATCGGCAGACGCCGGCGCACAAGGACAACAACCTGACAGCAACCCGGGCATGGGGCAATCCAGCCTGGGCGCCAATGCGCGCACGGCGGGCACCACGTCCACGCATGCTGCCAACGCACCCGCGGCTCAAAGCATGACCGAACATTTCGAGAAGTTGAGCGCCAAACTCGCCACCGAGATGGCGGGTCGCATTCACGAACAATTCAGCCAGGGCGAATGGAAAATGAAGTTCGCCCTCAAACCCGCCAGTCTGGGCCAGGTGGATGTACAACTTGAAATGCGGGAAGGTAAACTTGCCGCCGTATTACAGGCTGACAACCCGATGACGCAAGACCTGCTGCAAAACGGCAGCCAGCGTCTGCGCGATGCCTTGAGCCAGATGGGGTTGTCACAGTCTTCTGTCTCGGTGGGTGATGGCCGCAGCCAAGCCTTCCAGGGCGATCGACAATCCGGTGGACACAGCTCAGGCATGGCCTCGGCCCAGCCGTCGGACAGTCCGGATGATGCCGTGACGACTGTTGCCAGCGCACCGCGTCGCAACAGCCTGTCACAACTTGATTTTTACGCCTGAACACAGCGATTACTAGGAGCCCAGCATGGCAACAGCAGCACCCGCCCCCGCAGCCGAAACCGAAGGCGCGGAAGAACCCAAGAAAAAGAAACCGATCGTCAAGATCCTGCTGATCGTGATCGGCGCCATCGTGCTGATGGTGGGCGTGATGTTCGGCACCCTCTTCTTCTCGGGCTACTTCGAGAAGAAGGCCGAACTCGCCGCGCAGGACAAGCTCGAGGAGCTCGAAGCCGCCGCGAGCAAGGCCAAGATCGAGGCGCCGTCCAAGATCAAGAAAGAAGCGCCCGAAGCGACCCGGTTCGAGAAGAACTACCTCCAACTCGACAAAGAGCTGATGACCAACATCACCGGCTCCAAGAAGGTGATGGTGGTGCAAGTGGCCCTGATGACGCACTACGACAGCCGCGTGTTTGACAACGTCAAGAAGCATGAGTTCGCCCTGCGTTCGGCCATGCTGGACGTGATGCGCCAAACCACCGAGGCCGATGTGTCCAAACCCGATTTCCGCAAGGATCTCGCGGCCAAGCTCAAGGATGTGCTGAACGAGTTGCTCGAAAAATTCGAGGACTTTGGCGGCGTTGAAGATGTGTTCTTCACTTCCTTCGTGATGCAGTAATTGCCATGGCCGACAACTCCAACCTGCTGTCTGCCGAAGAGCTGCTCGCCCTGACCGAAGGGGTGCGCGACGGCTCGATCGAGGTCGACACCGGCTTTAACACCAAACTGCGCGTTCGCAAGCACGACCTGGCCAGCGAGGACAGCAGCCTGGGGGTGAACGTCTCGTCGATCGACATGATCAACGAGCGCTTCATCCGCATGTTCCGTCTGGGTCTGCTGGAAGTGTTGCGCACCACGCCTCGGGTCAACCCTTCGCGCGTGCAGATCATCAAATTTGGTGATTACCTGAAGATGCTCAAGCCGCCGCTGGCGGTCAACACGGTGCGCATGCATCCGCTGCGAGGTTTTTCGGTGGTCATCATCGACCCCAACGTGGTCTTCAGTTCGCTCGACAGCTTTTTTGGCGGGTTTGGCAAGGGTGTGGGCGATTTACCGCCCGGACGTTTGTTCACGCCCACCGAATCACGCATCATCAACATCATCCTGGAAGTGTTCTTCCGCTCCCTCAAGGAAGCCTGGGCTCCCGTGTTGGAGATTGATTGCGAGAAGGTGAGCGCCGAGATCAATCCGCAGTTTGCCCAGATCGCCGACGAGAACGATCTGGTGGTGCTCAACCGCTTCGAGGCGGACGCCACCGCCACAGGGGGTAAAGGTTTCATGGACCTGGTGTATCCGTACGCCACGCTCAAGCCACTGCGCGAACTGCTGCGCAACCGGGTGCAAACCGGTGACGGCAACGAGGAATCGGACAAGGTCTGGCGCGAGGACCTCGCGGTGGCCGTGGGCGATGCGCACGTCGATACCAAAGTCGTCATGGGTCAAATCAAGACCACGCTGCACGATCTGCAAACCATGAAAGAGGGCGACCTGCTCTTCTTCAAGAAACCCGAGCTGGCTCAATTCATCACCAACGAGGTGCCCACCTTTGGTGTGGAAGTCGGTTCGCGCGGATCGCATGTGGCGGTTCGCATCGAGAAACAACTGGCCCCGGGACATCTTTGATCTAGGAATTCAACATGAACGACACCACTGAACTCAACGAATCGGGCGCAACCGACGATAACGAGCCCAATCCGACCGCTCAAGACTTTCAAGTCAGCCATCCGGGCAATATCAATGCCGATGTGCTGCAAAACATTTCCGTCTCGCTGTCCATCGAAGTCGGACGTGCGCAAATCAAAATCAAGGATTTGATGCGTCTGACCCAGGGCAGCGTGGTGGAACTCGACCGCATTGCTGGCGAACCCCTCGACCTGTTGGTCAACAACACGGTGGTGGCACAGGGCGAAGTGGTGCTGGTCAATGACCGCTACGGCATTCGTCTCACCCGCGTGGTTCCTTCTACGGAGCGTTTGAAGTCCTTGTGAGGGTCGATCGAGTCGCTGGCCTCAGGGCAGCGCTCCATCAGCAACTCCAACTCATACACCCCACAAAAAAACCTTCTGCATCGCTGCAGAAGGTTTTTTTATGGGGCTGATGCGATCAGCTTCCGAGGGGCTGGGGCGCCTGCGCAGAGCCACAGGCTTCGCCCCTGAGCCCTGCTGTCAGGCCCTCAATCCGCGCTGATCTTGCGGCCATTCAGGCTTTGCACCGGACGGGCGTTGAGCTTGAAGGGGAACTTGGCCACCTGCGCCTTGGACATATCCACCGCGGTCTTGAGGATGTAGAAGTTCACACCCTCAGTACACGGCGGCGTGGTCAGCGAGCCCTCGTAGGCGTAGTAGGACAGCGACGACGGCAGCATCTGGGCGGGGTTGAACTTCACCTTGGCAGGCACAAACTCCTCGCCTTCCTTAGGCGGCAGGTTGGCCCACAAGGTCTTGATGGCGGCATTGTCCTTGCCTTCGTTCAGCAACACCCCAATCACCGCCAATTTGCCGGCGGCACTCTTGTGCACAAAGTGCGCGACCATGGCGGAGTTCTTGCCATCGACCTGTTCTTCGCTGGGACGATGGAAGTGGAACTGCAGCAGGTCGTACTCTTCCTTATTGATGGTGAGCTTGCTGCCAGGCTCCACGTTGACCTGAATGGTGTGGCCATTGTTGAGCATCTTGAGCTGGCCTTCCTTGTAGGCCACGGCGATGGCATCCTTGCCCTTTTCAAAGGGTCCCACGATGTTCAGCGGCGACTGCTTTTTGCCCTTGCCGCAGATGGGGAAGTTGGCACCCCAGTGCTCGGGGCCATTGTCACCCTCGTAGCCCCAATGCACGTCATGGCCCTTGTCGCCCTCTTTCTTGGCATGCTTGTCCTTGGACTCGGCGTCCTTCTCCTTGCCATCTTTCGCCGGTGCCTTGCGCTGGCACTCGGACAGCATGGTGACCTTCTGGCCGGCAGCGGCCAGGGCATTCTGGGCCGCACACACGGATTGCAGGCGGGTGTTCCACTCTGCCATGTCGAGCGATTTTTCGAATGCGGCAACCGTGTCGGGATCTTCAGCTCCTTTGGTGAGCAGGCGCAGAGCCGCCAAGCCGACCTGACGCTCGGTGGACAGCGATTTTTGTGCCTTGTAAAGCGTTTCAATGTCTTGCAGCAACACCCCGTTGGCAAAAGCGGATTTCACCGCTTCGAATTCATGCTGCTTGTCCTCGAGCGCTTGCAGAGATTTTTCGGACTCTTCCAAGGCTTCCTTGACTTTTTCGGTCTCGTGCTCGGCGTCCTCCACCTGCTCGGTGAGCTCGGCAATTTCATGCACCATGTGCTTCTTGCCGGCAAAGTTCCAGTAGGCAAAGCCCCCAGCAGCAACCAGAGCAGCGATGAGCAAGAACTCCAGCGCGGCTCGCAGGTACTTTTTGATGATTTCCTTGATTTTTTGCATGACCATATTCCTTAGGGTGACAGGACGCCAACAGCGACCCCTGCCAGGGGGAGACAACCGTGGTATCGGTTCGATGACGCCGAATCTTTAATGAAACCCGGTGCAGGCTCCGTGATAATCCAGCGCCATGATCAGATTGTTTGTCGGCCTGGGCAACCCGGGCCCCCAGTATGAGGATACCCGCCACAACGCCGGTTTCTGGTGGATCGACGCGCTGGCCCGCCAACTGGGCGTGACGCTCAACCTGGACCGCGGCTACCACGGGCTGGTGGCACGCACCCAGATCCAGGGCGAGAACGTCTGGTTGCTGGAGCCCCAAACGTTCATGAACCTCTCAGGCAAGTCGGTGGCCGCCCTGGCGCGGTTTTTCAAAATCAGCCCGCAGGAAATTCTGGTGGCCCACGACGAACTCGACGTCGTGCCTGGCCAGGCCAAACTGAAGCTGGGCGGCAGCCACGCAGGTCACAACGGCCTACGGGACATCCACGCCCAACTGGGAACCGACCAGTACTGGCGCTTGCGGCTGGGCATTGGCCACCCGGGGGTGAAGTCTGAAGTCATCCATTGGGTGCTGCAAACACCCTCGCCCGATCAGCGCATCGCGATTGAACAGTGCGTGGACCGCACGCTCAAGGCCGTGCCGGACCTGCTGGCCGGCGAAATGGCCAAGGCCACGCTGGTGGTGCACACCAGCAAGCCGCCCCGGGCCAAACCGCCCAGGCCAGCGGACCTGCCGCCGCCGGCATCAGGTCAAACCTCCTGAGCCCCTGAGTCCAAAAGTACTCTCTTGATGCGGGTCTAGGGTTATCCCTAGCCAGGTATGGAGCATGGGTCAGGACAATATGGTTATCAAACATAACCATTTGGGGCTTTCCCTTTCCTGCCATGTCCACCTCTTCTGCCCTCCACCCCGCCATTGAACGTGCCGCCCAGCAAGGCGTGGTTCTAGAGATGCAAGGCGCCGTTGCCGTGGTCCGGCTGTGCCGTCCAGCCAAGCGCAATGCGCTGAGCGATGGCTTGATTGAAGCCCTGCGCGATGTGTTCCAGAACCTGCCCGCCGAGGCTCGGGCTGCCGTGGTGCACGGCGAAGGCGACCATTTCTGTGCCGGTCTGGACTTGTCCGAACTCAAGGAGCGTGATGCCGGTGAAGGCGTGCATCACTCGCGCAGTTGGCACGTGGCCCTCAATGCTGTGGAGCAAGGGCGAGTGCCTGTCGTTGCCGCCCTGCATGGCGCGGTGGTGGGCGGCGGCCTGGAGCTGGCCAGCGCCTGTCATATCCGTGTGGCCGACGCCTCCACCTTTTACGCCTTGCCCGAAGGCACGCGTGGCATTTTTGTGGGCGGGGGTGGATCGGTGCGTGTGCCCAAACTGATTGGCGCCGCCCGCATGACCGACATGATGCTGACTGGCCGCGTGTACGACGCCACCGACGGCGAGCGTGTGGGGTTTGCCCAGTACCTGGTGGAAGCCGGCGCCTCGCTGGCCAAGGCCCTGGAGCTGGCTCAGCGCATTGCCACCAATGCCCCGCTGACCAACTTTGCCTTGATGCATGCGCTGCCGCGCATTGCCGAGCAACCGGCGGATCACGGCTTGTTCACCGAAGCCTTGATGGCATCCATCGCGCAGTCTGCTCCCGAAGCCAAAGCCCGCGTGCGTGCCTTCCTGGAAGGCAAGGCCGCCAAGGTTCAAAAGAGCTGATCCACGCCCCCGCACCGCATCGATCCGAGGAGACCCACATGACCGCCCCCCGCTTTCGCCCGCTCGAATTTGGCGTCACCCGCGTGCACCTGCGTGATGGTGTGCCCGGCACGCATTACCTGATGGCCGAACAGCCCCTGGTCAGCTACCCGGATCGCATCACCGACCGCCTGCGTCACTGGGCCCAGGTGGCCCCGGACCGCACGCTGCTGGCTCGCCGCGTCAAACAGGCCGATGGCCAACTCGGTGATTGGCGTCATGTGACCTTTGGCGAAGCCTGGGGCACGGCGCGCAACATTGCACAGTCGCTCATCAACCGGGGGTTGAGCGTTGAGCGCCCCGTGGCCATCCTGAGTGAAAACAGCCTGGAACACGCGCTGCTCAGTCTGGGCTGCCTGGTGGCGGGCATTCCTTTTGTGCCGGTCTCGCCCCCGTACTCGCTGGTCAGCCAGGACTACGACAAACTCAAGCACGTGCTCAACACGGTGACGCCAGGCCTGGTGTTTGCCAGCGACGCTCGCTATGCCAAGGCCATCCACTCCGCCGTGCCGGCCGACATGGAAGTGGTGCTGCACGAGGGCAGCGTGGACGGCCGCACGGTCACGAGTTTTGCCGACCTGTGCAAAACGCACGCCACGGCCGCTGTCGATGCGGCCATGGCGGCCACCGGTCCGGACACCATCGTCAAGTTCCTCTTCACCAGTGGCTCCACCAAACTGCCCAAGGCCGTGATCAACACCCAGCGCATGTGGTGCGCCAACCAGCAGCAAATGGCGCAGTCCATGCCCGTGCTGGCCAAGGGCGAGTTGGTGCTGGTGGACTGGTTGCCGTGGAACCACACGTTTGGCGGCAACCACAACTTTGGCATGGTGCTCTACCACGGCGGCACGCTGTACATCGATGACGGCAAGCCCACACCCGCGCTCATGCACGAGACCCTGCGCAACCTGCGCGAGGTGGCGCCCACCGTGTACTTCAACGTGCCCACCGGCTTCGAAGCCATCGCCAACGCGATGACAACCGACGACGCACTGCGCAAAACCCTGCTCTCGCGCGTCAACATGTTCTTCTACGCGGGTGCTGCGCTGGCTCAGCCCATCTGGGACAGTCTGTATGCATCGCAAGAGCGCGAGATTGGCGAGCGCATCGTCATGAGCACGGGCCTGGGCATGACCGAGTCGGGGCCGTTTGGTATTTTCGTGACCAGCCCGCATGTGCGCGCTGGCGATCTGGGCGTGCCCACACCAGGCCTGGAACTCAAGCTGGTGGACATGGATGGCAAGACCGAGGTGCGCTACCGCGGCCCCAACATCACACCGGGCTACTGGCGCGCGCCCCAGGAAACCGCCGAGGCGTTTGACGAAGAAGGTTTCTTCAAAACGGGGGATGCGGTCAAATGGATCGACGAGACCGATGTGCACCTGGGGCTGAAGTTTGACGGCCGCATTGCCGAAGACTTCAAACTCGCCACCGGCACCTTCGTGAGTGTGGGACCGATGCGCGGCAAGATCATCGCCGCGGGTGCTCCCTATATCCAGGACGTGGTGATCACCGGTTTGAACATGAAGGAAGTGGGCGCCATGGTGTTCCCCACACCCGCGGTGCGCAACCTGGCGGGCTTGCCGGCTGACGCCTCGTTGGCCGACGTGCTCAACAGCGCGCCGGTGCTGACTTTTTTCCAGCACCTGGTGAACGATCTGGCGCGCAGCGCCACGGGCAGCGCCAACCGCATCGCGCGTCTGTGTCTGCTGTCGCAAGCGCCCACCATCGATCGCGGCGAAATCACGGACAAAGGTTCGATCAACCAGCGTGCCGTGCTCTCGCACCGCGCTGACACGGTGGCGGCTTTGCATGAAGACCGCCTGCATGGCATTCTCAAACCCCAGGTTTGAATTTTGGGTATTCCATCATGACCACACGTGGCTTGTTCAATTCTTTCGACGACGTCTGGATGCACGAGGGCGTGCGCACCCCCATGGTCGACTACTGTGGCGCACTGGGTCACATCTCACCGACCGACCTGGGCATCAAGGCGGCCCGCGAAGCGCTCAAGCGCGCGGGCGTGCCAGCCACCGACATCGGCTCGGTCATCGCCGGCAACATGGCACCCGGCGACTTCGATCAGTTTTTCCTGCCGCGTCACATTGGCTTGTACGCCGGGGTGCCGGTTGAGGTACCCGCCCAGATGGCACAACGCATTTGCGGCACCGGCTTTGAGTTGTTCCGCCAGGCTGCCGAGCAGATTCAAGGCGGGCTGACCGATGCGGCCCTGGTGGTGGGCACCGAGAGCATGACCCGCAACCCCATCGCGGCCTTCGATCACCGCACCGGCTTCAAGCTCGGTGCCCCGGTGGGTTTCAAGGACTACATGTGGGAAGCGCTGAAAGACCCGGCTGCCGGCATCAACATGATCCAGACCGCCGAGAACCTGGCCCAGCAGTACGGCATCACGCGTGAAGACGTCGACACCTTTGCCAGCGATTCCTTTGCCAAAGCCGTCGCCGCGCAGCAAAGCGGTTTCCATGCAGGCGAGATCGTGCCGGTGATCACGGAGAAGTTCGAAATCGACGGCTACAAGCCGCGCGGCATTCGCCTGCAAGGCAAGACCACGGAAGTCAGCCAGGACACGCACGCACGCATCTCGCCCGTCGAGGTGCTGGCCAAGTTGAAGTCCGTGTACGAAGGCGGTGTGCAGACCGGTGGCAACAGTTCGGCCCTGGTCGACGCCGCGGCGGCGTGTGTGGTGACCTCAGGCGCTTACGCCAAGTCGCATGCCCACGGGGCGCTGGCACGTGTGGCCGCTGCGGCCGTGGTGGGTGTGCCACCCGAGATCATGGGCATTGGCCCGGCCCCGGCCATTCGCTTGTTGCTCGAGCGCACGGGCCTGCGACTCGATCAGATCGGCCGCTTTGAAATCAACGAGGCACAAGGTGCCCAAACCCTGGCGGTGGGACGCGACCTGGGGCTGGACCTGTCGCGACTGAACGTCAACGGCGGTGCCATTGCCTTGGGCCATCCGCTGGCGGCCACCGGCGTTCGCCTGACCCTCACCCTGGCGCGCGAACTTCGCCGCGCCCGGCTGCGCTGGGGCATCTCCAGCGCTTGCGTGGGGGGTGGACAAGGCATTGCCCTGTTGATTGAAAACCCCGAGGCGGCCTGAACCGTCGCACGAACGCATTGAAAGGACCTCTCGTATGAACATTCAAGGAACAGCAGCCCTCGTCACCGGCGGGGGCTCCGGTCTGGGTGAAGCCACCGCTCGTGAACTGGCTCGGCTGGGCGCCCACGTGGCCGTGCTCGATCTCAACCTGGACAATGCCCAGCGCGTGGCCCACGACATCGGCGGGATTGCCGTGGCGTGCAATGTGTCCGATCCGGACAGCATGGCCCAGGCGATTGCGACCGCCTCGGCGGCCCATGGACCGGCGCGCATCCTGATGCAGATCGCCGGCATCGGCACCGCCAAACGCGTGGTCGGCAAAGACGGCAACGCAGCACCCCTGGAAGACTTTGCCAAGGTGATCAACGTCAACCTGATCGGCACCTACAACGCGGCTCGCCTCTTTGCCGCCGCCTGCGCCAAGCTCGATCCCCAGGAAGACGGCGCGCGTGGCGTGATGGTGTTCACCGCCTCGGTGGCGGCGTATGACGGCCAGGTGGGCCAGCAAGCCTACAGCGCGTCCAAGGCGGGTGTGGTGGGCATGACCTTGCCCATGGCGCGCGACCTCGCACAGCACGGCATTCGTGTGTGCACCATCGCACCCGGCCTCTTCGCCACGCCCCTCATGAAAACCTTGCCCGAACCCGTGCAGCAGTCCCTGGCCGCGAGCATCCCCTTCCCCTCGCGTCTGGGCAAGCCCGAGGAGTTTGCCGAACTCGCGGTGCACATCGTGCAGAACAACCACCTGAACGGTGAAACCATTCGCCTCGATGGCGCGCTGCGCATGGCACCGCGCTGATCAGCACGCCATAACGCCATCCCCCCCCTCTCGACGACCCCCGACCATGTCCAAAACCGTTGTGTACGAAGTGGAAGTGATGTTCGGTGACTGCGACCCCGCAGGCATCGTGTTCTTTCCCAATTTTTCCAAGTGGATGGATGCCTCGTCCCTGAACTTTTTCGTCAAGTGCGGGGTGCCGCCCTGGCGCGAGCTGGTGAAGACGCGCGGCATCATCGGAACGCCGCTCTTGGAAATTCACACCAAGTTCATGCGACCGGCCACCTATGGCGAACGCATCCAGGTGCACACCAGCATGGCCGAGTGGCGCGACAAGGTGGTCCTGCAACGGCATGTGGTGATGCGCGGCGACACCGTGTTGTGCGAAGGCATGGAGACCCGTGCGTTTTGCATCAAGCATCCGGACGATCCAGACCGCATCAAGGCCATCCCGGTGCCCGAGGACATCAAGGCCTTGTGCAGCTAAGCGTGCTGCCACCCCAGTTTCCCAACCCCGCGTCAATTCAACTTTCCAAGGAGACAAGCATGAAACTCAAGAAAACCCTCTTGGCCCTGGCCGTCACCATGGCCGCGAGCTCTGCTGCGCTGGCCGATATCAAGGTGGGTGTCAGCCTGGCGCTCACCGGTCCGGGCTCGGGCCTGGGCATTCCGATGCAAAACCAGCTCAAGCTGTTCCCGCAGACCATCGGCGGCGAAAAAGTGCAACTCATCGTGCTCGACGATGCCACCGATCCGGGCAAAGGTGCGGCCAACGCACGCCGCTTCGTGACCGAAGACAAGGTGGACGTGATCATCGGCTCGTGCATCACGGCCGTGGCCGCCGCCATGACCGACATCGCCGCCGAAGCCAGCACGGTGCAACTGGCGGGCTCGCCCGTGGGCGTGCCGGCAGGCAAGGACAAATGGTTGTTCCGCCTGCCGCAGTCCAACACGGTGATCGGCTACGCCATGGTCGAGCACATGAAGAAACAAGGCGTGAAGACCCTGGGCTTCCTGGGCTACACCGACGCCTACGGCGAGCAATGGCTGAAAGAAGTGGCCCCGCTGCTGGACAAGGCCGGCATCAAGCTGGTGGCCACCGAGCGCTTTGCCCGCACCGACACCAGCGTCACCCCCCAAGCCCTGAAACTCGTGGCGGCCAACCCCGATGCCATGCTGGTGGTGGCCTCGGGCTCGGGTGCTGCCATGCCGCAACTGGGCCTGATTGAGCGCGGCTTCAAAGGCAAGATCTACCAGACACACGCTGCTGCGACCATGGACCTGATGCGCGTGGGCGGCAAGGGCGTGGAGGGCACCTTTGTGTCAGCCGGCCCGGTGATCGCGCCCGATCAACTGCCCGACAGCCACCCCTCCAAGAAAATGGCGCAAGATTTCGTCACCAAGTACGACAAAGTCTATGGTGCGGGCAGCCACAACCAGTTTGCCGGCCACGCCTACGATGCCCAGGTGGCCCTGGAAAAGGCCATCCCGATGGCACTGAAGAAGGCCAAGCCTGGCACCGTCGAATTCCGCACCGCCTTGCGTGATTCGCTCGAGACCATGGGCCGCACCCACTTTGCGCACGGCATCATGAACTGGACCAAGGATGACCACTGGGGTTACACCATGGAAACGGCCGTGATGCTCAAGGTCGTGGACGGCAAGTTCAAGGTCGAATAAGCGACGCGTCATGGACTCCACCATTGCCAGCATCCTGCTGCTCGACGGCATGACAAGCGGCGCGGTCTATGCCCTGCTCGGGCTGGCCACCGTGCTCGTGTTCACCGTCACGCGGGTCATCTTCATCCCGCAAGGTGAATTCGTCGCCTACGGCGCGCTCACGCTGGCCATGTTCCAAAGCGGGAAGACACCCGGCACCGTCTGGTTGCTGTTGTGTCTGGCGGTGGTGGCGTCTGTGATGGAGGGGTTGGAGCGCTGGCACCACCACGGCAACCCGGTTCGGGCACTCCAGTCTGCGCTCAAAACCCTGCTGTTGCCGGGCGTGGTGGCGGTGGTGTCCATCTGGGCTGCGCCCCAGCAGTTTCCCCTGTGGGTGCAGGCTGTGCTGAGCGTGGCGATTGTCACGGCCTTCGGGCCCCTGGTGTACCGTGTGGCGTACCAGTCGCTGGAGGCTGCGACACCGCTGGTGCTGCTGATTGTGTCGGTGGGCGTGCATTTCGCCATGACCGGACTGGGTCTGCTGTTCTTTGGTGCGGAGGGTTTTCGCAACCCGTCGTTCTGGGACGATCGGTTTGCGCTGGGTCCGGTCATCCTCACGGGTCAGACCGTGATCATTTTTGGCGTGTCGCTCTCGCTGATCGTGCTGCTGTGGCTGTATTTTGAAAAGTCGTTGCGCGGCAAGGCACTGCGCGCCACAGCGGTCAACCGCACCGGCGCTCGTTTGATGGGCATTTCCACGCATGCATCGGGTCAGCTGACGTTTTTGATGGCGGCCTTGATCGGTGCGCTGTCTGGCCTCCTGATCGGACCCACCACCACGGTGTTTTACGACTCCGGGTTTTTGATTGGTCTCAAGGGCTTTGTGGCGGCTGTGGTGGCCGGACTCTCGAGTTACCCCGGCGCCTTGGCGGGCGCCTTGTTTGTGGGCATCGTGGAGGCCTTTGGCGCGTTCTGGGCCAGTGCCTTCAAAGAGGTGATTGTGTTCACCCTGATCCT
Organism: Comamonadaceae bacterium; assembly: GCA_947448375.1. Taxonomy (GTDB): domain Bacteria; phylum Pseudomonadota; class Gammaproteobacteria; order Burkholderiales; family Burkholderiaceae_C; genus Limnohabitans. Next base: position 28,963 of record CANFMY010000010.1, read on the forward strand.
GCCTGTTCTGCTGGTGCGCTCGTTGCGCAGCGGTCACTCGGACGAGGATCACTGAGATGAAACAACATGTGCCCGTCCTGCTGCTGTCACTGGCCGTGCCGCTCATCGCGCTGCTGCCACTGCCCGACTTCTGGATTGCGCAACTCAATTACATCGGCCTGTACGCGCTGGTGTCGTTGGGGCTTGTGCTGCTCACCGGCGTGGGAGGCCTGACCTCGTTTGGTCAGGCCGCTTTCGTGGGCATTGGCGCTTACACCACGGCCTGGCTCACCCTCAACCTGGGCCTGTCGCCCTGGATCACGCTCTTCATCGGTCTGGCCCTGACGGCGGTGAGTGCCGTCATCGTCGGGCTCATCACCTTGCGAATGTCCGGCCACTACCTGCCACTGGCCACGATTGCCTGGGGCTTGTCGCTGTACTACCTCATGGGCAACCTGGACGCATTGGGCAAGTACGACGGCCTGCTGGGCCTCAAAAGCCTCTCGATGGGTGACATCGATATCGGCCAGGGACGGCTGTTCTTTGTGCTGTGCTGGGCGCTGCTGATCGCGGGCGCCGTGGCCCTGATCAACCTGCTGGATTCACGGCCCGGGCGCGCCATTCGCTCGATCAAGGGCGGCACGCAGATGGCCGAGGCCATGGGCATCAGCACCTTTCGCTACAAGGTCACCATCTTTGTGATCGCAGCCTTGTTCGCCGCGGTGGCGGGTTGGTTGCTGGCCCACTTTCAGCGCACCGTCAACCCGTCAGCGTTTGGCTTGAAGATGGGCATTGAATACCTGTTCATGGCCGTGGTGGGCGGTGTGGGCTATGTGTGGGGCGCTGTGGTGGGAGCGGCTCTGGTCAAGTTGCTGGACGACTACCTGCAAGTGGCCTTGCCAGCACTCATCGGCACGAGTGGCAGCTACGAAGTCATCGTGTTTGGTGTGGCCCTGGTGCTGGTGCTCAAGTACCTGCCAGACGGGCTGTGGTCGGTGGTGGCGCGCAAATTTCCACGCTCGCCACGTGACGTCAACTGGCAGGATGCCGCCAACCTACCCGAGCGAGACAAACCTGCCCGGGGTGAACCTGTGCTGGAGGTGGACAACATTCGCAAGCAGTTCGGGGGCCTCACCGCGGTCAATGACATCAGCTTCACCGTTGCCGCGGGGCAGATCGTGGGCTTGATTGGCCCCAATGGCGCGGGCAAGTCCACCACCTTCAACCTGATCACCGGCGTGCTGTCCAAAACCTCGGGCCGCGTCACCTTCTGTGGCGCAGATGTCAGCCACCTGCCCTCGCGTGACATTGCCCGCCAGGGCATGGCCCGCACCTTCCAGCACGTGAAGATGATTGCCGACATGACGGTGCTGGAAAACGTGGCCATGGGCGCTTACACCCGCGGACACAGCGGCGTGCTGTCCTCCATGTTGCGCACCAACCAGGCGGAAGAACAACGCCTGATGAAAGAGGCTCAGCGCCAACTCGAGCGCATTGGCATGGGGGCCTGTTTGCACGAGCAGGCCGGCAATCTGGCCATGGGACCCCAGCGTCTGATGGAAATTGCCCGCGCGCTCTGCTGCGACCCCGCCTTGCTGTTGCTCGATGAACCTGCGGCTGGCCTGCGTCACAAGGAAAAGCAGGCGCTGGCCCAGGTGCTGCGACAACTGCAAGGCGAAGGCATGAGCATCCTGCTGGTCGAGCACGACATGGACCTGGTCATGGATGTGTGCGATCAGCTGGTGGTGATGGAATTCGGCACGCTGCTCACACGCGGCACACCTGCTGAAGTGCAAGCTAACCCGGCGGTGCGCGCCGCTTACCTTGGAACGGAGCACTAGCCATGGAACGTCCCCTCCTCACCGTCAACGATCTGCGCGCCGGCTATGGCAAGGCCGAGGTCTTGCATGGGCTGAGTCTGCAAGCCGGCAAGGGCAGTGTGATCACCGTGATCGGCCCCAATGGCGCGGGCAAGTCCACCTTTCTCAATAGCCTGATGGGGATGCTGCCCAGCCAGGGTCGCATCGAATTCAACGGCGAGTCGATCGAGGAACTCACCCTGGAAGAGCGCGTGATGCTGGGCATTGCACTGGTCCCCGAAAAGCGCGAGTTGTTTGGCACCATGAGCGTGGAAGACAACCTGGTGCTCGGTGGCTTTCGACAGATGCGCCTGGGCAACGGGCAATGGCGCGATCGGCTCGATGACGTGTTTGCGTTGTTTCCGCGTCTGAAGGAGCGTCGGGCGCAAGAAGCCGGCACGCTCTCGGGCGGTGAGCGCCAGATGCTGGCGGTGGGGCGCGCGCTCATGTCGCGCCCCTCGCTATTGATGCTCGACGAACCCAGCCTGGGTCTGGCGCCGCTGATTGTGAAAGACATCTTCTCCATCATCGAGACACTGCGCAGCACCGGCGTGACCATCGTGCTGGTGGAACAGAACGCGCGCGCCGCGCTTGCCGTGGCCGATCATGGCTATGTGCTGGAAATGGGCGAGATCGGACTTCAGGGACCGGCTGATGAACTGGCCCAGGATCCCCGGGTGATCGATACCTACCTGGGCGCGAGCAAAAAAACGGAGGCTCCGGCATGAGTGCCTATCAACCCAACACCCGGGACATGTTCACCTTGCTGCATCAGGTGCTGCAAGCCCCCCAGCAACTCGCACAACTCGAGGCCTTTGCCGACGTCGACACGGATTTGATGGAACAGGTGCTGGACGAGGCGGGTAAGTTTGTCGGCGACGTGATTGCGCCACTGAACCGGGACGGTGACGAGATAGGCT
>CANFMY010000011.1 GCA_947448375.1 Comamonadaceae bacterium
AGCCCTGCTGCTCGGGCGTGAGTTTGTTCCAGGGCGTGTCGCGCGGAATGCCCGCCTTCTCGGCATGGCGCATCAGGTCGTCCTGGCACTCGGACCAGGCTGGGGTCTGGATGGTCTTGATCGCACCCGCCCGCAGCGTGAGCTTGTCATTCGGGATGACCAGTCCGTAATCCACCCCGATCACCCGACCGAAACCGCGACACGTCTCGCAGGCCCCGGCGGGCGAGTTGAAGGAGAACATGGAAGGGGTGGGCTGCGCATAGCGCAGATCACTCTCCGGACAATGCAACCCGGTGGAGAACTTCCACACCGTGTCGGCCTGCCCCTCCTCGCCCGCGACGTACACGCTGACGCGGCCACTGCCGCGCTTGATGGCGGTTTCGAGCGCTTCCATCACCCGGACCCGCTCGGCATTGCTCAAACGAAAACGGTCGGCCACCACATCCAGCACCTGGCGCGGGCCGGTCGGGGTGGCCACCTCGCGTTGGGCCTGCACCCGGGTGAAGCCACTGGCACTCAGCCACTGCTCGATGTCCTCGGCCGAGGTGTTGGCCGGCAACTCCACGGGGAAGGTCACCACCAACCGCGGGTCTGTGCCGGCGGCACGGGCCTGCATCTGCGCATAGATGGAGTCTGCGGTGTCGTGCTGAACGGGTCGCGCGGTCTGGCGATCAAACAACTGCGCTGCCCGGGCAAACATCAACTTCAGATGGTCGTTGAGTTCGGTCATCGTGCCCACCGTGGAGCGCGAACTGCGCACCGGGTTGGTCTGGTCGATGGCGATGGCCGGGGGGACGCCCTCGACGCGGTCCACCGCGGGGCGATCCATCCGATCGAGGAACTGGCGCGCGTAGGCGCTGAAGGTTTCGACGTAGCGTCGTTGCCCCTCGGCATAGAGGGTGTCAAAGACCAGGCTGGATTTGCCTGAGCCGCTGGGCCCGGTGACAACGGTCAGTTCACCGGTGCGGATGTCGAGGTCCAGGTTCTTGAGGTTGTGCTGGCGAACGCCTCGCAGGCGGATAAGTCCCTGGGTCATGGCGGCTACGGTGGTTGTGTCGTGGGTGGGGCAACCATTCTAGGCAGTCCCACGTGACACAGGACACCGCCCGGGTATTCACGGGCGGTGTCGGCCGCATAACGGCGCTTATTTTGCGGGCGCAGGGGCTGGCGTGGCCGCCGGGGCGTCAGCCGCCGGCGCAGCCGGTGCTGCTGCCGGCGCAGCGGCGGGGGCCGGTTCCGGGGCATGGGTGGCTTCGGCGCCGTGCTTTTCCCCGCTCATGTCGAGCGAATCGCCACCCTTCATGATGACAAACAGGGCCAGGGCGGCAAAGACGATGAATCCCAGGGCAATCTTCCACATAGCTCAATCTCCAGATCAAAAAAAAGGCCCTCCACCGAGGGAGGGCCACACTCTAGCACCCGGAATCTCCGGGTAGCTTACAGGGTCAGTCGTTGGCGTAGATATCCACGTCCTTGGTTTCTTTCACGAACAGCGTGCCGATGACGAAGGTCATGCCGGCGATGATGATCGGGTACCACAAGCCGTTGTACATGTTGCCGGTCTGCGCCACGATGGCGAAGGCGGTGGTGGGCAGCAGGCCCCCGAACCAGCCGTTACCAATGTGATAGGGCAGCGACATGGAGGTGTAACGGATGCGGGTCGGGAACATTTCCACCAGCATGGCCGCGATGGGGCCGTACACCATGGTCACCAGGATCACCAGGTAGGTCAGGATGACAATGACCATGAACTTGTCCACTTTGGCCGGATCAGCCTTGGCGGGGTAGCCATTGGCCTTGAGTTCCTTGGCCAGGGCGGCGGTCAGCATGGCGTCCTTGTTGCGCTTGTCGTCCGACAACACCCTCACGCGCTCTTCGGCGGCCTTGACGGCAGCTTCATCCACGGGGGTGGCGGCCTTGAGCTCTTCCACCTTTTTCTCGGCGGCTTCCTTGGCGGCATTGATCTCGTCAGTGGTGGGCACCACATTGATGGTGTTTTCACCCACCTTGATCACGGCGGATTTGCCCGGCGTGGCTTCGTTGGTGTAGCTCACCGAGTTGGCCGCCAGTTTTTGCTTGGCCACATCGCACGAGCTGGTGAACTTGACGGTGCCGGTCGGGTTGAACTGGAATGAGCACTCGGCCGGATCGGCCATCACCACCACCTTGCTCTTTTGCTGAGCGGCGTGCAGGTCGGGGTTGGCGGCTTTGGTCAACGCTTCAAACACCGGGAAGTAGGTCAGCACGGCCAGCAAGCAACCCAGCATGATGATGGGCTTGCGGCCAATCTTGTCCGACAGCGAGCCGAACACGATGAAGAACGGCGTGCCGATCACCAGCGAGGCAGCCACGAAGAGGTTGGCGGTAGCGCCGTCCACCTTGAGTGACTGGGTCAGGAAGAACAGGGCGTAGAACTGGCCGGAGTACCACACCACGGCCTGACCAGCCGTCAGGCCCACCAGGGCCAGAATCACGATTTTCAGGTTTTTCCATTGGCCAAAAGACTCGGACAGTGGCGCCTTGGACGTCTTGCCTTCAGCCTTCATTTTCTGGAAGGCCGGCGACTCGTTCATCGACAAGCGAATGTAAACCGACACGGCCAGCAGGACGATGGAGACGATGAACGGCACGCGCCAGCCCCAATCGGCAAAGGCAGCTTCGCCCACTGCAGTGCGGGTACCCAGAATCACCATCAGTGACAGGAACAGGCCCAGTGTCGCGGTGGTCTGAATCCAGGCGGTGTAGGCACCGCGTTTGCCGTGGGGGGCATGCTCGGCCACGTAGGTGGCAGCGCCACCGTACTCACCACCCAGCGCCAGCCCTTGCAGCAAACGCAAACAGATCAGGATGACCGGAGCGGCCACACCAATGCTGGCGTAGGTGGGCAGGATACCCACGATGAAGGTTGACACGCCCATGATCAGGATGGTCACCAGGAAGGTGTACTTGCGACCGATCATGTCGCCCAGTCGGCCAAACAACAGTGCACCGAAGGGACGCACGATGAAGCCGGCGGCAAAGGCGAGCAAGGCAAAAATGAACGCCGAGCCGGCATCCAGTCCGCTGAAAAACTGCTTGGCGATGATGGCGGCCAAGGAGCCGTACAGGTAAAAGTCGTACCACTCGAACACCGTGCCCAGTGAAGAGGCGAAGATCACCTTCTTCTCTTCGGGGGTCATCGGCCGAGCTTCTTGTGCTATTGCCATTGCGTGAATCTCCTCACATGAATATTGAAGTTGTCAAAGCCGTGACGGGCTTGACTTGTGGTCGCGACTATGGGCAATTTATCTGACCCAATTCTGACAACTGCCGCTTTATTGCAACCACTGCGGGGCGATTCGATGATTTCTGCGCGTAAACCCTAGTATTTTTCGCAACATGCCACCGTCCCTGCGGGGAAAACGTTCACCAGGATCGAGCCCCAGGGGGAGGACATACGCGCCCGATACTCACGCACGCCCCTGGGTTCGGCGCACGCCTTGCGCCACCTGATCCACTCGCTGCCGGTCGTTGTCGAACCAGGCATCACCCCTCAAATACTGCCGCAGCATGGGTAGCGAGTCTTGCCCCCAGAACAGGCGGTCATGAACGGCGAATGTCGGCACGCCAAACACCCCCCGCGCTATGGCGGCCTGGGTCGCATCGATCAACGACTGCTTCACTGCCGGGTCGGTGATGGGGCAGGCCGGTTGCAGTTGCGCCACCAAGGCCTCCAGGCGATGTGGGTCATCGGCCGGCTCGCCGCCATGACACCACACGTGACGGAACACGGCATCGCAGGTCGCGCGATCGACCTCCCCCGTGGCTGAGCGGGCTCTGGCGAGTCGCAACAAGGCCAGCGGATTGAAGGGGTGTCGGGCTGGCAGCTCCAGTGGCACCCCCGCCTCGCGAGCCAACCACAGGACTTGCCGGTAGGTCCACTCGCGCTTGCTGTCGATTTCGGCGGGCCCCAATTGCCCGTGATGTTTCAACAAGCCGGCAAACAAAATGGGTTCATAACGCACCGATACCGTCAAGCCCTCCAGATAACGCGGCAGTGTCGCAAAGGCGAGATAGGCGTAGGGGCTGATGAAGTCCAGATAGCAGGTGATGGTCGTCGGGGCCATGGGCCTCCTCACCCGGCAGGCGGTGTCATGCGCTGCGCCACGCGGTCCCAGACAGCGCGCTGACCGTCAGGGGTTTTCGCTGCCCAATCGGCGATTTCCTCGAGGGTGCGAAAACATCCGCGACACAATCCCGAATCGGGATCCATCGAGCACACCGACACGCAAGGTGACGGCAAGAACTCGCCCGCATGCAGGCTCTGCACCTGGTGCAAACGACGACGCAGCAAGGCATGCTGCGCGAGTCCTGGCGGGATGGCACTCATGCGCGCTTGGCCATCAAGGCCTTGGCCACCCGGGACGACGTGGATCGACCCAGGGCATCACAGATAAAGGCGCCAGCGTCCACCAAGGCGTCCAAGTCAATGCCCGTCTCGATACCCATGCCGTGCAACATGAACACCACGTCTTCGGTGGCCACGTTGCCGGTGGCCCCCTTGGCATACGGACAACCGCCCAATCCCGCCACCGAGGAATCGTATTGCCACACCCCCATCTCCAGACAGGCCAGCGTGTTGCTCAGCGCCTGCCCGTAGGTGTCATGAAAGTGGCCCGACACGGCATCGAGGTCAAAGTGCTGCAAGGCGGCCTGCATGGCGGCTTGCACCTGGCGGGGCGTGCCCACGCCAATCGTGTCGGCCACACCCAGGTGCTGAACGCCCAGGGCCTTCATGCGGCGCGCCACGTCCGCCACCGCCGACGGCGCCACCTCGCCCTGGTAGGGGCACCCCACCGTGGTGGAGATGACCCCGCGCACGTGAATGCCTGCAGCCCGTGCGGCTTGCACCACCGGCTCGAAGCGCTCGATGCTCTCGGTCACCGTGCAGTTGAGATTGCGCTGGCAAAACGCGTCGCTGGCAGCGGTGAACACCACGATTTCGTCGGGCCGGGACAACACCGCCGCCTCATAGCCTTTGAGGTTGGGGGTGAGCACCGAATAGCGCACACCGGCTTGGCGTTGAAGGCCCGCCATCACCTCGGCGTTGTCGGCCATTTGTGGCACCCACTTGGGCGAGACAAAGCTCGTCACCTCGATGTTGCGCAGGCCCGCCGCTTGCAACCGGTGCACCAATTCGATCTTGGTGGCGGCTGTCACGGGTTGAGCCTCATTTTGCAAGCCATCGCGAGGGCCTGATTCAAGCAAGGAAACGCGGGAAGGCATCATGTCAGTAACCTCGCGGTCGATCGACCACACCCCCCAGGGTGGAGACAGGAGCGCCAGCCGCCAAAGCCTGGAGTTTGCCAGCGATCTGCGCGATGGTTTCATCACGCAAGGTGCGCGCCGAGGTATGCGGCGTCACGGTGATCCGGGGATGCCGCCAGAAAGGATGGTCTGTCGGCAAGGGCTCGGTGTGAAAGACATCCAGGGTGGCACCGGCCAGGTGCCCGCTCTCGAGCAGGTCGAGCAAGTCCTGGTCCACCAGATGCCCGCCTCGCGCCACATTGATCAGATAGCCCCCGGCCTGCAACCGGGACAAGGTGTCTCGGTTGAGCAAGCCTTCGGTGTCGGGCGTGAGCGGCAACAGGCACACCAGAAAACGGGAGGCGGCCAAAAACGCCTGCAACCCCTGGTCGCCATGAAAACAACGCACACCGGGCACGTCACGCGGCGTGCGGCTCCAGCCGTTGACGGGGTATTGGAATGCCGCCAGTCCTTGCGCCACCTGCTGGCCCAGCACCCCCAGACCCAGCACCCCGATGGGATACGACGCGCGGCGCAAGGGCTTGCGATAGGCCCAGCGCGCCTCGGTCTGCGCCTGCTCGTAGGCCCCGAGTTCGCGAAAGTGACGCGTCACGGCGTAGAGCACGTACTCGACCATCTGCACCCCCATGCCAGCGTCTTCGAGTCGCACCACGGCCACGTCGGGGCGGATGTCGAGCGCCATCAACTTGTCCACCCCCGCCCCGGTGTTGAACAAGGCCTTGAGTTGCGTTTGCTCATCGAGCATTTGCTGGGGCGGTGCCCACACCACGGCGTAATCGGCCAGCGGTGCACCGGGTGTCCAGTCGGCGATCTCCGCGTTCGGCAGTGCCGCGCGCAAGCCCTGGAGCCAGGGTTCGGTTTTGGTGTCGGATTGGCAGTTGATGATTTTCATGACGAGAGTCGAAGCAGTTCTGCGCCTTCGGCCACCTGGTCGCCAGGCGCGTAGAGCAATTCCAGCACCTCGCCCTCGGCGGGCGCGGTGAGCGTGTGCTCCATTTTCATCGCTTCCATGATGGCCAGCACTTGTCCGGGTTTAACCTGATCTCCCGCTTGCACCGCGAACGACACCACCTTGCCCGGCATCGGCGCCGTGAGGCGCCCCCCCTCCAGCGCCGCTTCGCCGGCGTGCGCCAGGCGATCCACGCACACCACACGGGTGGCGCCCAGGGGAGTGAAGACATGGGCGATGTCGCCCTGACGGACCACGTGGGCCTTGCAACGCCCACCGGGCCCCTCCACCTGCAAGCTGCCATCCGCCTGCAGTTGCCAATGCAGGTCCGAGGCCGGGCTGTCGCCCACCGTCAACACGAAGCGCCCGCTTCGTTCGTAGGTCAATGCCGCGTCGACCGATTGGCCCCGGTAATCAAAAGCGAAAGAGCGCACGGTCAACCCATGCGAGCGCCAGCCATCAGGACGCGCCATCGGATCGACCCAGCCCTGCGTGAGCGTGACGGCTTGGAATTCCTGTTGCACGGTGTCCGCCACCACCGCCGACACGGCCCGAGCCAGTCCCACCGGATCTTGCTCGAACAACACCGCTTGCTCGCGCGTGATGAGCGCAGTATCGAGTTCGGCCTGTGCAAACGAGCGACTGCGCAACACGTGACGCAGGAACTGCACATTGCTGGACAAACCCACGATTTGAATTTGCGCCAGCGCCTGATCCAGTCGGGCCAGCGCCTGTTCGCGCGTGTCGCCGTGCACGATCAGTTTGGCGATCATGGAGTCATAGAACGGGCTGATGGTGTCGCCCTCACGCACGCCGTCGTCGACACGGACGTTGCCGTGGGTGAACGACGTCGCCAGGGGCTTGCGGTACACCTGCAAGGTGCCCGTGGCGGGCAGAAATTGCTGGTCCGGGTTTTCAGCGCAAATGCGTGCCTCGATGGCGTGGCCCTGCATCTTGAGTTCATGCTGGGCCAGGGGCAGCGGCTCTGCATTGGCCACACGCAATTGCCACTCCACCAGATCGAGTCCGGTGATGGCCTCCGTCACGGGGTGCTCCACCTGCAGCCGGGTGTTCATCTCCATGAAAAAGAAGTCCATGCCACGGGCCGATTGCTCGACGATGAACTCCACCGTGCCGGCTCCCACGTAGCCCACGGCGCGCGCCGCCGCCACGGCCGCTTCGCCCATGCGCTGTCGCATCTCGGGGGGTAGACCGGGTGCGGGGGCTTCCTCGAGCACCTTCTGATGGCGGCGCTGCACCGAACAATCGCGCTCGAACAGGTACACACAGTTGCCCAGGGTGTCCGCAAACACCTGGATTTCGATGTGGCGCGGGCGCTGCACGTATTTTTCAATCAGCACCGCCTCATCGCCAAAGCTGTTGCGGGCTTCGCGCTGACACGAGGCCAGGGCCGCTGCAAAGTCTTCGCTGCGCTCCACCACACGCATGCCCTTGCCGCCACCGCCGGCGCTGGCCTTGATCAGCACCGGGTAACCCATGCGGTCGGCCTCGCGCTGCAACAGGGCCGGGTCCTGGTCTTGTCCGTGATAGCCCGGCACCAGGGGAACGCCCGCTTGCGCCATCAAGCGCTTGGACTCGGCCTTGAGCCCCATGGCCAGAATGGCCGATGCCGGTGGCCCGACGAACACCAGCCCCGCCTGTGCGCACGCTTGCGCGAAGGCTTCGTTCTCGCTCAAAAAGCCATAGCCCGGGTGAATGGCCTGTGCGCCGGTTTGCCGAGCGGCCTCCAGAATGCGCTCCCAGCGCAGGTAGCTGTCCTGCGGCGAACTGCCCCCGATGTGCACCGCCTCGTCACAGGCCTGCACGTGCTTGGCGTGTGCATCGGCATCCGAATACACCGCCACGGTGCGGATCCCCAGGCGTCTGGCCGTGGCCGCCACGCGGCAAGCAATCTCGCCCCGATTGGCAATCAACAAGGTGTGGAACATGGTGTCTCCTCAGGGCAACCACTTGGGCTTGCGTTTGTCCAGGAAGGCCTGCACGCCTTCTTTGCCGTCTGCGCTGGCGCGGCTGTCGGCGATACCGGCCACCGTCTTGGCGATGAGGGCATCGTCAATGTCCTGCCCGGCCACGGCGTCCACCAGCCGCTTGGCGTCTTTCACGGCCATGGGGCTGTTGGCCACCAGGACTTGCACCAGGGCCTGCACGGTGGCGTCGAGTTGGTCGAGCGGGACCGATTCATGGACGAGGCCGATCCGGTGCGCCTCTGCCGCCGAGAAACGCTCTGCACTCAGGAAGTAACGGCGCGACGCGCGCGCGCCCATGGCCCGCACCACATACGGGCTGATGGTGGCCGGGATGAGTCCGATCTTGACCTCGCTCAGACAGAAGGTGGCACTGTCGGCACACACGGCGACATCGCACGCAGACACCAGACCCAGCCCGCCCGCAAACACATCGCCCTGCACGCGGGCCACGGTGGGATGGGGACATTGATCGATGGCGCGCAACATGGCGGCCAATCCACCCGCGTCCGCCAGGTTTTGCTCGCGGGTGTAATCGGCCATGCGACGCATCCAGTTGAGATCGCCGCCGGCACAAAACGCGGAGCCAGTGGCCGCCAGCACCACGCAACGCACCTCCGCGCGGCGGGACACGGCCTCGAAGGCCTCTCGAATCTCGCCGATCAGCACGTCATTGAAGGCGTTGCGGATCTCCGGACGGTTCAGGGTGATGGTGTGCACACCGAGCTCGGTGGCTTGCAACAACATGTCGCTCATGATGCGCTCCTTACATGCGGAAGAGACCAAATCGGGTCTCGGGAATGGGGGCGTTCAGCGATGCGCTCAGCCCATGCGCCAGCACACGCCGGGTATCGGCCGGGTCGATCACACCGTCATCCCACAGGCGGGCGGTGGCGTAATACGGATGGCCCTGGTGCTCATACTGCGCCTTGATGGGGTCTTTGAAGGCCTGCTCCTCCTCGGCACTCCAGTGGCCACCCTTGGCTTCGATGCCGTCGCGCTTGACCGTGGCCAGCACGCTGGCGGCCTGCTCGCCCCCCATCACGCTGATGCGCGCATTCGGCCACATCCACAAAAACCGAGGGCTGTAGGCCCGGCCGCACATGCCGTAGTTGCCGGCACCAAAACTGCCGCCGATGATGAGGGTGAATTTCGGCACCGCCGCGGTGGCCACCGCCGTCACCATCTTGGCGCCGTTGCGGGCAATGCCCTCGTTTTCATACTTGCGGCCCACCATGAAACCGGTGATGTTTTGCAAGAACACCAAGGGCGTCTTGCGCTGGCAGCACAGCTCGATGAAATGCGCGCCTTTCAAGGCGCTCTCGGAAAACAGAATGCCGTTGTTGGCGATGATGCCCACCGGTATGCCCTCGATGCGGGCAAAGCCACACACCAGTGTGGTGCCAAAGCGTGCCTTGAATTCATCGAATTCGCTGCCGTCGACGATGCGGGCAATGATCTCGCGCACATCAAAGGGCTTTCGGGTATCGGCGGGGATCACGCCGTACAACTCCTGGGCGTCATAACGCGGTGGCACGGGTGCGTGGGTGGCGATGTTCGGCGCCTTGTGGGCGTTGAGATTTTTCACCGCATTGCGCGCCAGGGCCAGGGCATGCACATCATTCTGCGCCAAATGGTCGGCCACACCCGACAAACGCGTGTGCACGTCGCCGCCTCCCAGGTCTTCGGCGCTGACCACCTCGCCGGTTGCAGCCTTGACCAGGGGTGGGCCACCCAGAAAAATGGTGCCCTGGTTCTTGACGATGATGGTCTCGTCACTCATGGCCGGCACATAGGCACCACCAGCCGTGCAGGACCCCATCACCACGGCAATTTGGGCGATGCCTTGCGCACTCATGTTGGCCTGGTTGAAAAAGATACGACCGAAGTGGTCGCGATCGGGAAACACCTCATCTTGATTGGGCAGATTGGCGCCGCCCGAGTCCACCAGGTAGATGCAGGGCAAGCGGTTTTGCTGCGCGATCTCCTGCGCACGCAGATGTTTCTTCACCGTCATGGGGTAGTAGGTACCGCCCTTCACGGTGGCATCGTTGCAGACGATCATGCAATCGACGCCACTCACGCGGCCAATGCCCACGATGACACCCGCGCTGGGCGCCTCGTCCTTGTACATGTGCAGGGCCGCGAGGGGGGCAATTTCCAGGAATGGCGTGCCCGGGTCCAGCAGTTGCTGCACCCGCTCGCGCGGCAGCAGCTTGCCTCGCGCCGTGTGCTTGGCGCGAGCCGCCTCGCCGCCACCAAGCGCCACGCGCTCGAGTTGCACAGACACATCCCCCACCAGCGCCTGCATGGCAGCTGCATTGGCCTGGAACTCGGCCGAGCGGGGATTGAGTTGAGAGGACAAAACGGTCATGGTGATCGATCCGTGAACATCGCAATGCCCCCGAGCATACGCACAGCCGGCGCGTGACGAAAGCCATTCGAGTTGCAAATCCTGCCAAAATACGGAGGCATGGCCAGCCACGACTCCTCCGCCCGCGCCGAGACGCCCATTGCCTTCATTCAGGCGATGGTCGAGGCTTATCGGCGCCGCGGCCTGGATCCCGCCAGGGCGCTGGTCAAGGCACAAATTGCGCCAATCCTGTTGAAGCAGCCGCAGGCCTGCGTCACCGCCCTGCAAATGGAGTGGATGTCCGAGGCTGCCATGCGCGAACTTGACGACGAAGCCCTGGGCTGGTTTCGGCGACGTCTGCCCTGGGGCAGTTACGGCATGCTGGTGCGCGCCAGCGTCACGGCGCCCACCCTGGGCGTGGCCATGAAGCGCTGGTGTCGCCACCACAACCTGCTCACCGATGACATCACGCTGCGCGTCAGCACCTCGGAAGGCCTGGCTCATATCGATCTGCTGGAGCATCCCGAGCGTCACGACCTAGGTCAACTGCGTGAGCTGTGCATCGTGTCCGTGCTGCGCAATGCGCTGGGCGTGGCCTGTTGGCTGACCGATTCACGCATTTCGTTGACACGCACCCGGTTGCACCTGCCCGCCCCCGCGCACGCCCCCCGTTATCAGGTGCTGTTCGATGGCACCGTTGAATTCGAGCCGCGAGCTGCACCGCCCATGAGTCGCATCAGTTTCGATGCCGGGTATCTGAATTTGCCCGTGCGACGCGACGAGGGCGCGCTGCAACGCATGCTGCAACGCGCCTTGCTGCTCACGGTGCGCCCCTACCGCCGTGACCGCCTGTTGGTGGAGAAAGTCCGTCAGGTGCTGGCCGAGCACAGGGGGCAGGCCCGCAACGCCGACGACGTGGCTGCCCATCTGGGCCTGTCCACCCGCACCTTGCACCGTCAACTCAAAGAGGAAGGCGCCAGCCTGCAACAGCTCAAGGACAGCGTGCGGCGCGAACGCGCCTTGGCCTTGTTACTCAAGACCCGCAAGCCCATCAAGCAAGTGGCGGCCGAAGTGGGGTTTGCCAACGACAAAAGCTTCATGCGTGCGTTTCGGCTGTGGACGGGCAAGACCGTCGAGGACGTGCGCGGCGCCTAAGTGCCTGCGAAAGACCTCAGCAGAGACGCCACGGCGGGACGTGCCGGTGTTCAGCGCACATCGCCATCGACGTAATACCAGCGATTGTCCTCGCGCACAAACCGACTCCGCTCGTGCTGCCGCACCGCCCGTCCCTTCACGCGAACACGCGCCACAAACTCGACTTCGGCGCGGTCCGCCCCGGTGAGTTGATGGTCGCGCACATCCAGGCCCAGCCAGCGGGCTGCCGCGTCCAGATCCAGCGACGCGGGCCGGGTGGAGGAGTGCCAGGTGGCCTGCAGATACGCCACATCACCGCGCACAAACGCGCTGTAGCGGGATCGCATCAGCGTCTGTGCATCGGGTGCCTGTGCAGCCCCATCGAGCAACGGCGCGCAGCAGTCACGAAAAGTGAGCGGACGCCCCTTGCCATCCAGTCGTCCACAGGGGCAGACATCTGTCATTGCGCCATCACCCCCCATCAACTCCAGCGACATCGCCACCCAGCCGTCAGGCCAAGGCCCGCTGGATGATGATCTTCTGCACGTCGCTGGTGCCTTCGTAGATCTGACACACGCGCACGTCACGGTAGATGCGCTCGACCGGGAAATCATGCACCACGCCGTACCCCCCCAGGGTCTGGATGGCAGCGCTGCAGATTTTTTCGGCCACCTCGCTGGCAAACAGCTTGGCCATGGCCGCCTCCTTCAGGCACGGACGACCGGCGTCGCGCAAGCTGGCGGCATGCCAGGCCAACTGACGCGCCGCTTCCAATTGCGTGGCGCACTCGGCCAGACGAAAGCCCACCGCCTGGTGATTGAAGATGGCCGTGCCAAAACTCTCTCGCTGCTGGGAGTAGGCAATGGCGACGTCCAGGGCACTGCGCGCCATGCCGATGCTTTGCGCGGCAATGCCGATGCGACCGCCCTCGAGGGCCGACAACGCAATGCGGTAACCGTCCCCCTCTTGGCCAATGAGGTTCTCGGCCGGGATGCGGCAGTTATCAAAATTGATTTGGGCCGTGTCGCTGCTGTGCTGACCCAGCTTGTCTTCCAGGCGGGCCACGACCCATCCCGGGGAGGAGGTCGGCACGATGAAGGCACTCATGCCCTTCTTGCCTGCGCCTTTGTCGGTCACGGCGATCACGATGGCCACGTGGCCGTTCTGACCACTGGTGATGAACTGCTTGACGCCGTTGATCACGTAGTCATCGCCCTGCTTGACCGCGGTGGTGCGCAGCGCCGAGGCGTCCGACCCCACGTGTGGTTCGGTCAAACAGAAAGCCCCCAGCATCTGCCCCTGGGCGAGTGGTCGCAACCATTGCGCCTGCTGCGCGTCATTGCCATATTTCATCAAAATGGCATTGACCGGACAGTTGGTCACGCTGATGGCGGTGCTGGTGCCCCCGTCGCCGGCAGCGATTTCTTCCAGCACCAGGGCCAGGGTGAGGTAATCGAGCCCGGCGCCGCCGAGGCCCTCGGGTACGCAAATGCCATACGCCCCCAGCGCCGCCAGCCCCTGGTGCACGTCCTTTGGAAAGTGATGCTGTTTGTCCCATTCGGCGGCGCGGGGCCACAGTTCCTGTTGCGCAAAGTCGCGCACCGCGTCGCGGATCATTTCCTGGTCAGGGGTCAACAGCATGCAAAACCTCGTGCAAACAATTCAACTCACCAGGGCAAGGGCGAGCCATCATGGTTGAGAAACGCCCCGTGAAATTTGTCGCGATGCGCGCGGACATTTTCAAGGGTGTGGCGAATGTCGGTGGCGCTTTGCACCGGGGTGAGCGGCGCCTGGGCGCCCCCCATCTCCGTCTGCACCCACCCCGGGTGGAAGGCCACACAGCACAGCTGCGGATGGTCGAATTGCGCACAGCGCATCCACATGTTGAGCGCAGCCTTGCTGACGCGGTACAACGCCGAGCCACCCGATTGCGTCTGGGTCAGGCTGCCCATGACGCTGCTGATCACAGCAAACACACCGCCAGCGTCCTGCAACATGGGCGCGATTTGCGGCAAGGCCATGGCCGCCCCCATCACATTGGTGTGCATGAGGTGGTCAAAGGTCTCGCGCGTGGGCGGCGTGGTGGTGTCGGCCCTGTCGATCACACCCGCCACGTAAACCGCCACATCCAGTTTCTCGCCGTCGAGTTGCCAGGCCAGTCCCGAATTGCTGGCAGGGTCGGCCACATCCACTCGCAGCGCCTCGCAATCCAGCGCCCGCAAACGCGCCAGACCCGCGTCGTCTCGAGCCGTCCCAATGACGCGCCAGCCGTCTTGCCGGTATTGACGCGCCAGTTCCCATCCGATGCCACGTGATGCACCAATCAAGAGTACGGTAGACATGCCGGCCCGATCAGATCAGTTCGAGTGCCACCGCGGTGGCTTCACCGCCGCCAATGCACAGCGTGGCCAGGCCTTTGCGTTTGCCGTGCGTCTGCAGCGCATGGATCAGCGTGACCATGATGCGCGCACCGCTGGCACCGATGGGATGCCCCAGGGCACACGCCCCGCCGTGCACATTGACCCGGTCATGGGACACTTTCAGGTCATGCATGAGCGCCATGGGCACCACGGCAAACGCCTCGTTGATCTCCCACAGGTCGACGTCCGCCACTGCCCAGCCCGCCTTGGCCAGCGCCTTGTTGGTGGCGCCAATGGGCGCGGTCGAGAACCACTCGGGCGCCTGCGCATGCGTGGCGTGACTCACGATGCGCGCCAGCGGCTTGCAGCCCAGACGGTCGGCCGTGCTCTGGCGCATCATCACCATGGCCGCGGCACCATCATTGATGGACGAGCTGCTGGCGGCCGTCACGGTCCCATCCTTCTTGAAGGCAGGCTTGAGCGTGGGGATCTTGTCGAGCTTGATCTTGCCGGGACCTTCGTCGATGCTGATCACTGTCTCGCCGCCACGGCCCTTGACCGTCACGGGTGCAATTTCCGTCTTGAAGGCGCCCGATGTGGTGGCTGCCTGGGCACGTTGCACGCTTGCGGTGGCAAATGCGTCCTGCTGCGCACGGGTGAACTGGTACTTGGCGGCACAGTCTTCGCCAAAGGTGCCCATGCTGCGCCCGGGTTCGTAGGCATCCTCCAGGCCATCGATCATCATGTGATCGAAGATGCGGTCGTGCCCAATGCGATATCCGCCGCGCGCCTTCTGCAAGAGATACGGTGCATTGGTCATGCTCTCCATGCCCCCCGCCACCAGCACCTCATGGCTGCCGGCCAGCAGCATATCGTGCGCGAACATGGCCGCTCGCATGCCAGAACCACACATCTTGGACAAGGTGACCGCGCCGGCACTCTGCGGCAACCCGCCCTTGAGGGCGGCCTGGCGGGCAGGCGCCTGGCCTTGACCCGCCATCAGGCAATTGCCGAAGATCACCTCGGTGACCAGCTCAGGGGCGATGCCGGCGCGCTCGATGGCGGCCTTGATGGCCACACCGCCCAGGTCATGGGCGGCCAGGCTGGCAAAGTCGCTTTGAAAACTTCCCATGGGCGTACGGGCAGCGCTGACGATCACGATAGGGTCTGACATGGAAACCTCCAATCAACAAGTTAAACCTCAGCCACGCCAGACCAAGAGGCCCGGTGGCTCAAAAATTCCCGCCGCGCGGATAGCGCTTGAGGGCGTTGCGAAACACGTCCATGACCTCGCCCGGGCGGCTCATGCTCACCCCGAGATCCTTGGCCAAACCATCCCGAAGGCCATAGCACCAGCCATGCACGGACACCTGTTGACCGCGCGCCCAGGCGTCCTGGATGACATTGGTCAGGGCCACGTTGCCCACTTGCTCGATGACATTCATCTCGCACAGTGCGTCTTCCTGCTCCAGCACGGGCAGATGATCGAGTCGCTTGCGATGCCGCATCTTCACGTCGTGCACATGGCGCAGCCAGTTGTCGGCCAGGCCCACGCGAGCGCCTCGAAGCGTCGCCAGCACGCCACCACAACCATAGTGGCCCACCACCAGAATATGCTCGACCTTCAGAAAGTCCACTGCGTACTGAATCACAGACAGCGCATTGAGGTCGGAGTGCACCACCACATTGGCGACGTTGCGATGCACAAACACTTCGCCCGGTTCGAGCCCGGTGATCTGATTGGCCGGCACCCGACTGTCCGAGCACCCGATCCAGAGGTATTTGGGGGACTGCTGATTGGCGAGATGCGAGAAAAAGCCGGGTTGCTCGCGCTCCATGCGCTCAGCCCAGGTTCGGTTGTTGTCGAAAAGATGTTGTAAAGCGTGGGTCATGTCAGGGATTGTCGCCGCGGTGGCCTTGTCTGGCACGGTCGAGGCGGTCAGCAAGTCTCCGCGAACAATTCACGACCAATCAGCATGCGGCGGATTTCACTCGTGCCCGCGCCAATTTCGTACAACTTGGCATCGCGCCACAAGCGGCCCAGCGGGTAGTCGTTGATGTAGCCGTTGCCGCCAAAAATTTGCACGCCCTCGCCCGCCATCCAGGTGGCTTTTTCCGCGCACCACAGGATCACACTGGCGCAGTCCTTGCGCACTTGCCGCACATGCTCCGTGCCCAGCTTGTCGAGATTCTTGCCAATGGTGTAGCAAAACGATCGGCCCGCCTGCAGCACGGTGTACATGTCTGCCACCTTGCCTTGAATGAGCTGAAACTCGCCGATGCTTTGACCAAACTGCTTGCGGTCATGGATGTAAGGCACGACGTTGTCCATCACCGACTGCATGATGCCAATGGGCCCGGCGGCCAGCACGGCACGCTCGTAGTCCAGACCACTCATGAGCACCTTGGCGCCCTGGTTGAGTCCGCCCAGGATGTTCTCGGCAGGCACTTCCACGTTGTCAAACACCAGTTCACCCGTGTGGCTGCCTCGCATGCCCAGCTTGTCGAGTTTTTGCGCAATCGAAAAGCCTTTCATGCCTTTTTCGATCAGGAAAGCGGTGACGCCGCGCGCACCCAGTTCGGGCTCGGACTTGGCATACACCACCAGTGTGTCGGCATCCGGCCCGTTGGTGATCCACATCTTGTTGCCATTGAGCAGGTAGTAACCGCCCTTGTCCTCGGCACGCAACTTCATGCTGATGACGTCCGAACCGGCGCCCGGCTCGCTCATGGCCAGTGCGCCCACGTGCTCACCGGAGATCAGCTTGGGCAGATATTTGGCCTTTTGCGCATCGCTGCCGTTGCGCTTGATCTGGTTGACGCACAGGTTGCTGTGCGCCCCGTAGCTCAGGCCCACGCTGGCACTGGCGCGCGAAATCTCCTCCATGGCGATCATGTGCGCCAGGTAACCCATGCCCGCGCCCCCATAGACCTCGGGCACGGTGATGCCGAGCACGCCCAGGTCACCCATCTTGCGCCACAAGTCCATCGGAAACTGGTCCGTGCGATCGATCTGCTCCGCACGCGGGGCAATCTCGGACTGGGCGAAGTCACGCACCGCATCGCGCAACGCGTCGATATCTTCTCCGAGGTCAAAGTCCAGGCCAGGCAATGAGGTCATGGGGGTCTCCTTGAAGGGTTATTCGTAGATTTTGGACACCGGCGCGATGGTCTGCTGCATCAAGGCGCAGTCTGACACACGCCCATCGGCCGCATGGTGGCTGACCTCGGCGGTGGTCACGATGATGCGCCGTCCTCGACGCACCACGCGGCCCGTGGCTCGCAACTCGCCGTCACGAAATGCCGCCAGAAAGTTGATCTTGTATTCGACGGTCGTGACTTCCTGATCTGGCTCCACCACGGTCAGGGCGGCGTAACCGGCCGCAATGTCGGCCAGGGCGCCCATGGCACCGCCATGAAACCCACCCTGCTGCTGCGTCACACGATCCGAATAGGGCAAGGCCACCTCCACCAGACCCGACTCGACCCGCAGCAATCGCGCGCCGAGGTGCTGCATCATGCCCTGGCGGACAAAGCTCTTGTGAACCCGCTCATACAGCACGGTGGCAGAGGGGGCGCTCATGCAGCGGCCTTGGGGGTTTTGCGTCCGTGCTTGGCCAGCAAGCTGCGGGCCTCTTTTTCGTGCAGCGCGAGTTCGTCCAGATTGGCTTCGATCTCTTGCAACTGAGATTCGAGCTGACGTCGATGATCTGCCAGCACCTGGAGAAATTTGTGCAATTGCGGCACGGTGTCGCGCGGGCTGTCGTACATCTCGATGATGTCCTTGGCCTCATTGAGCGACAAACCCAGACGCTTGGCGCGCAGTGTCAGGCGCAAGCGGGTGCGGTCCCGCGTGCTGTAGACGCGCTGTCGGCCACCGGGGCCGGTGCGCTGGGGCTGCAGCAAGCCCATGTCCTCATAGAAGCGAATCGCCCGTGTGGTGAGATCGAACTCCTGGGCCAGATCGCTGATGCTGAAGGTGGTGGCCATGGCAGGGGAAGGATGATTGACGTTTACGTAAACGTCAATGATAAGGCAAATCAGGCGATCCGGGGGCCGACGGTCAACATCTGCACCAGCCGGGTACAACCGACGCCTTTGCCGCCGTGTCCTGGCCAGGACAGCGGGTACGGATTGACGTTTACGTAAACGTCAGACATGGACGACAATGACCCGATGAACCCGCACGAGCTCGAACTGCATTACCCCTGGAATGACACGCTGCCAGACCCCGCGCTGGGTCTGCAGGTCGCGCCCGGCGTGTTCTGGGTGCGCATGGAGCTGCCCTTTGCCCTGAACCACATCAACCTGTGGTTGCTCCGTGACGAAATGGACGGCAGGGACGGCTGGACCGTGGTGGATTGCTGCATTGACCGCCCGGCCTCCCGCGCCCAGTGGGAGGGCATTTTCAGCCAGGCGATGCAGGCACTGCCCATCCTGCGTGTCATCGTGACGCACATGCACCCGGATCACATCGGGCTGGCCCACTGGCTCTGCGAGCGGTTTCAGGCGCCGATGTGGATCAGCGCCACCGACTTCTTCACCGCGCGCAGCGCATCCCTGGGTCGTCAGCATTTCGGCGGCGATGGCGCAGCGCAGTTTTTCGCCCAGCACGGCATGACCGACCCCAACGCGCTGGAGGCCGTGCGCGACCGTCTGGACTATTTCAAACGCCTGGCCCCGGCCCTGCCCCTGTCGTTTCGGCGTCTGCTGGACGGGCAACGCCTGATGATCGGCGGGCGCGAGTGGCGCACCATTTCAGGCTATGGCCACGCCCCCGAGCACATGGCGCTGCATTGCCCCGAGCTCCATGTGCTGATCAGCGGTGACATGGTGTTGCCGCGCATTTCCACCAATGTCAGCGTGTTCGACTCGGAGCCCGAGTCCAACCCGTTGACGCTGTTCCTCGACTCGATTGACCGGTTTGTGCCCCTGCCCGAGGACACCCTGGTCTTGCCCTCGCATGGCAAACCGTTCACCGGTCTGCATGCACGCATCCGTCAATTGCACGACCACCATGACGATCGCCTGCGCGAGGTGATGCAGGCCTGCCATGAGCGACCGTGCAGCGCTGCTGACATCCTGCCGGTGCTGTTTCCCCGCGAACTCGATTGGCATCAAACCACGTTTGCCATGGGCGAAGCCTTGGCCCATCTGCACGCCCTGTGGCACGACGGCAAGCTGCAACGCCAGCGGGATGCCCGCGGTGTGCTGCGCTTCAGTCCCAGCGCGGCAACGCCTCGTCCTTGAGCTGGGTACGACGCTGGGCGTAATCGGGTATCACCTGCCCCACCGTGTCCCAGAAGGCCGGGCTGTGGTTCATGACCTGCAAGTGGCTCAACTCGTGCACCACGACATAGTCGATGATGTCGGGCTTGAAGTGAATCAGACGCCAGTTCAACCGAATCGAGCCATCCGCACTGGCGCTGCCCCAGCGGGTGGCCGCGCTGCTCAGTGACAGCTTGCGCCACTGCACCCCCAATTGAGGCGCAAAGTGTTGCAAGCGTTCGGTGAAGTGCTCCCGCGCGCGGCGCATGAGCCACGCTTGCACGGCGTCCCGCAATTGCTGCGCGGTGGCGTGGTGCGGCAATCCCACCCGCAACTGGTGAGCAGGACCTCCTGCCGGCTCGGGCGTCAGGGGCAGGAGTTGCGCGCCGCGTTCGCGAAACGGATGGTCGGGCGCCAGCACCACACGCATGCCCTGTCCCAGATACGGCAACTCCACCCCGTCGCGCCAGTCGATGCGCAACCCCTGCAGGCGTTGCTGGTGGGCCTGCATTTCGCTGAGCTTGCGCAGAATCCAGTCCTGTTTTTCCAGCAGCGCCGCCTCGATCTCTCCCCATGGCACCCAACGCGGAGCGCTCACCTCCAGGCCTTCAGGCCCCACGGCCATGCCAATGGTGCGTCGTCGTGAACGCCTGAACAGGTAGAGCACCGTGGTGCCACGCAGTTGGATGCGGCGTGAGGCTTGCGGGTGCTCCAGCAGTTGAATTTCTTGCGGCAAGTGCACACCGCCCTGGGTAGGCGGCGTCGCCCTGCTTGGCGTGATATCGGGTGAGGATGCCGCCGTGGGTGACGGCCAGGCTCGTGCGGACGAGTCTGTCGACACGTGAGGTGTTGGACTGAAAAAGTCCAGAACCAATTGCACCAACCCGGCCACAGGCGCTCCTCAGGCGCGGTAGGCGTCCGGGTCGAGGCGCTGCATTTCGCTCTCGATCCAGGCCTGTACCTGCTGCATCAACTCCTCGGGCTCTCGCCCCTGACTGGGAATCGGGGCGCCGATGGAAACCTCCACCACCCCCGGGCGCTTGATGAACGCGCGTCGGGGCCAACAGCGTGCGGAGGTCACCGCAATCGGTATCACCGGTGCACCGGTCTCGATGGCCAATCGCGTGCCCCCCGTCTTGTAGCCGCCGACTTCGCCACGGGGGATGCGCGTGCCTTCCGGGAACATGATGACCCAGACGCCCTGGTCCAGCAAGGCCTTGCCCTGCGTGACCACTTTGGCAAATGCCTGGGTGCGTTGGCTGCGGTCGATGTGGATCATGTCCAGACGGCCCATGGCCCACCCGAAAAACGGAATGCGCAGCAACTCCCGCTTGAACACATAGGCCAGCGGATGCGGCATGAGGGCCGGCATCAGGAAGGTTTCGTAGGTGGACTGGTGCTTGACCAGCAGCACGGCCGGACTGGTCTTGCCCACGGGCAGGTGTTCAAAGCCCTGCACACGGTACTGAATGCCGATCAGCACGCGGGCGCTCTCGATGCACAGTCGCAGCCAGGCCGCTGCAACCCAATACAGACGCTCGCCGCGCACGCCCACGCCAGCCAGCACCAGAATGAACACGGCGTAGGGCGCCACCGTCAGCAACATGACGAGTGCGTGCAGCACCGAGCGCAGAAAATTCATCAGCGTGCTGCCTTGATCGGACCACCATCGCTGTGCGTGCCCAAGAGCCAATCGGCAAACGCTCCCAGATCGGCATGGGTGCGCGTCTCGGGAGGGAAGTGCGCGGGCAGGGGCTGACCGCGCAAGGCCTCGCCTTTGCCCGTCAACACCAGGTGCGGATCACATCCGGCCGCCGCTCCGGCCTGCAAGTCGCGCAGGCTGTCACCGACCGCCGGCACCCCCTTCAAGTCCAGCCCATAGCGCTCACGGATCTGATCGAACAAGCCCGGTTGTGGCTTGCGGCACTGGCACGCCTCTTCCGGTCCATGCGGGCAGTAAAACACGGCATCCACACGGCCCCCGGCTGCGGCCAGCAACTTGTAGAACTTGGTGTGCATGGCATTGAGCGTGGCCACGTCAAAGAGACCACGGCCCAATCCCGACTGGTTGCTGGCCACCACCACATGCCAGCCGGCGTGGTTCAAGCGGGCAATGGCCTCGAGAGAGCCAGGAAGAGGCACCCACTCGTCGGGCGACTTGACGTAGTCATCCCGATCCTGGTTGATGGTGCCATCGCGATCGAGAATGACCAGTTTGATGTGCATGATGTCCTCACACCGCCAGACGAGAGAGATCGGCCACGCGGTTCATGGCCTGATGCAGTTGTTGCAACAACAAAAGTCGGTTGCGTCGCAATTCGGGTTGTTCGGCGTTGACCATCACGTCTTCAAAGAAGGCGTCCACGGGTTCACGCAGCGCCGCCAGGGTTTGGAGCGATGCGGTGTAGTCACCTTGCGCCCATTGCTGCTGGGCGGTGGGCGTGAGTGACGACATGGCCTGATGCAGCGCCTGCTCGGCGGGTTCGTGCAGCAAGCCCGCCTGCACCTCACCCTCGACCTGATCGGCCTTCTTGAGAATGTTGGTGATGCGCTTGTTCGCAGCGGCCAGGGCGCCAGCCTGCGGCAAGGCGGCAAAAGCACGCACCGCCTCCAGTCGACGGCGCACGTCGCCCAGACGCTGGGGGCGCAAAGCCAACACGGCGTCGATCTCCTGCGCTGTGTAGCCTTGCTCGCGCAGCATGCCCGCCAGACGATCCGTCAAAAATTCCGTGAGCGCTTGTACGGCGGCCTGGCGGTCACCCGGAATGCGCGCAGCAAACACGTCGCTGGCGGCTTGCAGCAGCGGGTCGATCTCCAGCGGCAAGTCCCGCTCGATCAGCATGCGCAGCACCCCCAGCGCGTGGCGACGCAGCGCAAAGGGGTCCTTGTCCCCACTGGGCAGGTTGCCAATGCCGAACATGCCCACCAGGGTTTCCAGTTTGTCCGCCAGCGCGGCCACCAGGCCCAGATCGTTGCGTGGCAGCTCGTCCCCGGCAAAGCGCGGACGGTAGTGGTCTTCGATGGCTTGGGCAATCTCGTCGCCCAATCCGTCATGACGGGCGTAATACCCGCCCATGATGCCCTGCAACTCGGGGAACTCGCCCACCATGTCGGTGAGCAGATCGGTCTTGGCCAGGCGCGCCACATCGTCCACGTGTCGCAACGATTCGGCGGCAGCGGTGCTGGGCAGTTGACGGGCAATCAGTTGCGCAATGGCGCGCACGCGTTCACTGCGCTCGGCCTGCGTGCCCAGCTTGTTGTGATAGACCACCTTGGCCAGACCCTCAACGCGCGAGGCCAGGGTTTTCTTGCGGTCCTGGTCAAAAAAGAAACGGGCATCGGCCAGACGAGGACGTACCACGCGCTCGTTACCGCCGATCACGGCGCTGGCGTCATCCGGGCGGATGTTGCTCACCACCAGGAAGCGATGCGTGAGTCGGCCCTGCGCATCCAGCAGCGGGAAATATTTCTGGTTGGCCTTCATGGTGAGGATGAGGCACTCTTGCGGCACTTCCAGAAAGGCCGGCTCGAATTGACAGGTGAGCACATGCGGGCGTTCGACCAGTGCCGTCACCTCGTCGAGCAGGGCGGCATCGTCCACCGGGCGCACACCGCCGCCCACCTGCTGCGCGGCGGCCTCGAGTTGGCGCGCAATCTCGGCACGGCGTTCTGCAAAGCTGGCAATCACCGCCCCTTGCTCGGCCAGCACACGGGCATAGGCATCGGCATCAGGCAAGGTGATGGGGTCTTGCGCGGCCTCGAACCGATGGCCGTGCGTGATGGCCCCAGCCTTCAGACCCAGCGCCTGCACGGGCACCACCTGCGTGCCGTGCAAGGCCACGAGCCCGTGCGCCGGGCGGACAAACTGCACACTGCTCCATCCTGGCAACTCCATGTCCGCCTCGGGCTGGTAGGTCATCACCTTGGGAATGGGCAGACGCGCCAGGGCCTCATCGAGTGCGCGCTGCAAACCCGCGGCCAGCGACACACCGGCCGCGATGCCGTGGAGAAACAGGGTCTCGGCCTTGCCGTCGGACACGCGCTCGAGTTGCGGCACCACTGAGGCATCCGCCCCGAGCGCTTGCAGTTTTTTCAGCAACGCGGGCGTGGCCAGTCCTTGTGGGTCCAGACCCACCTTGACCGGCATGAGCTTGTGCTGCACGGGCCGATCTTCTGCCCGGGACAACACCTCGGTCACATGGGCTGCCAGGCGACGCGGGCTGGCATACGGCATCACCGCCGATGCGGACACCGTCAGCCCCTGCACCTGGAGTTGATCGAACAGCACGGTAGCAAAGGATTGGCCCAGCTGTTGCAGGACCTTGGGCGGCAACTCCTCGACAAAGAGCTCCACCAGCAAAGAAGAAGTCGTCATGATGTGGCTTTCGGTCAGGCAGCTTGTCGGGACAAGGCCTCGACCCATTCGCGTGGCGCCATGGGAAAGCCCAGCCGCTCACGACTCTCGTAGTAGCTTTGCGCCACCGCCCGCGCGAGGTTGCGGATGCGCCCGATATAGGCGGCACGCTCGGTCACGCTGATGGCCCCGCGCGCATCCAGCAGGTTGAAGGTGTGCGCAGCCTTGAGCACTTGCTCATAGGCGGGCAGCGCGAGCTGTTGCGCCATGAGGTACTGGGCCTGTTTCTCATGCGCCCCAAAAGCGGTGAACAAGAACTCGGCGTCGCTGTGCTCGAAGTTGTAGGCCGACTGCTCCTGCTCGTTTTGCAAATACACGTCACCGTACTTCAGGCCGTCCGTCCACTGCAGGTCATAGACGTTGTCCACACCTTGCAGGTACATGGCCAGGCGCTCCAGGCCATAGGTGATTTCGCCAGTGATGGGGCGGCAATCGATGCCCCCCACCTGCTGGAAATAGGTGAACTGGGTGACTTCCATGCCGTTGAGCCAGACCTCCCAGCCCAGACCCCAGGCGCCGAGCGTGGGGTTTTCCCAATCGTCCTCGACGAAGCGGATGTCGTTGCGGCGCAAATCAAAACCCAGCGCCTCCAGCGAGCCCAGGTACAACTCCAGGATGTTGGCAGGAGCCGGTTTGAGCACCACCTGGTATTGGTAGTAGTGCTGCAAACGATTGGGGTTTTGTCCGTAGCGACCGTCCTTGGGACGGCGGCTGGGTTGCACGTAGGCAGCTTTCCAGGGCTCGGGGCCCAGCGCCCGCAAGAACGTGGCCGTGTGGGAGGTACCGGCACCGACTTCCATGTCATAGGGTTGCAGCAGCGCACAGCCCTGCTGGTCCCAGTAGGACTGAAGTTTCAGAATGATTTGTTGGAAGGTCAGCATAGAGAGCGGTCGGCCCGAACAGGCAGCCAACAGGGGACGGTGCGACAGCGCACCCAATCCATGATTTTACGGGGCGCGGCGACGCAAGCGACCGGGTAGCCACAGCACGGCCACCGCGAGCACCCACCAGGGCGCCAGGCCCCATTCACCCACCCAGCGCACATACGGGGTGGGGGGACCTTGCCGCCCCATCACCTCACCTTGCAATATCCCCTCCTGGTAGGCCGGCAGGCGGTGGGTCACCCGGCCCTGGGCATCGATGATGGCCGTGGCTCCGGTGTTGGTGGCGCGAATCACCGGGCGGTCAAACTCCAGCGCACGAAGTCGTGAAATCTGCAGATGCTGATCCACTGCCACCGTGTCACCAAACCAGGCGATGTTGCTCAGATTCACCCACACGGTCGGCGCCTGCGCGGGATCCCGAAAGCGTTGCGCCAACTCCTCGCCAAACAAATCCTCGTAACAAATCATGGGCGCCAGCCGCTGTCCCTGCCAGACCATCGCAGGCGCGTCCACCCGACCACGACCAAACTCCCCCATCGGCATGCTCATCATGCGCGTGAACCACTGAAACAGCGGGGGGATGAACTCCCCGAACGGCACCAGGTGGTGTTTGTCGTAGCGGTAAGGCGGAACGGGACCCGCCAACCCCAGAGCACTGTTAGTGCTCACACCCAGTTCGTGCAAAGGCAGGCCGATCAATGCGGCACGATCACCTTGAGAAAAATGCGCTCTCAAGGACTCCCAGTAACCGGCCGGCAATTGCTGCTGCACATACGGCAGTGCGGTTTCCGGCGTCACCACCAGGCCCTGCTCGGTCCCTGTCAGGGCTTGGCCGTACCACGCCAAGGCCCAGCTCCGCCGGCCCTCAAATTTGGCATCCTGCGGCACATTGCCCTGCAACAAACGCACCGACAACGCTTGCTCACGCACCTCGGGTGACGCACCGGTCCACGGCAAAGCCAACGCCACGATCAGCGACAAGGCCAGGGCCGACGTCCACTGTTGCCAGTTCCACCGGGGCCACCACTGCTGCGGCCTGCGCACGACCACCAGCATGGCCAGCACGGCGCTCAGAGCGCCCATGCCGTACACACCCACCCATGGCGCAGTCCAGGCCAGGACGCTGTCCACATGCGCGTAGCCGCCCACCCCCCAGGGGAAGCCGGTGAACCACCGGGCACGGGCCAGTTCGGCCAGCATCACACACGCACCGAAGGCCAGGGCACGCCATCCCCAGCCCAGATTGCGCTCACGAAAGCGAACATAGAGAAAACCGGCTGCCGCCCAGTACAGCGACAACGCGCCACACAAGCTCACCACCGCCACGATGGCCAACCAGGCGGGCAGGTTGCCGTAGGTATGGAGCGAAATGAACAACCACCACACCGTCGCACACAAACCCACGGTGGCGAACACCCAGCCGAGCCAGGCGGCCCGCCGGGCGGTGGGCACGCGATCGAGCAACCAGGCCATGACCAGCAAGGCCAGCCACTGGGCCAGCCCTTGCGGCTGACCGCTACCGGGCCAGGCCATCGACAAGGCATGCAGCACACCCGCCAGTCCCGCGGCTGCGGTGGACCAGGGCGCGGACTGCGACAGCCTCAAGCGCCCGCTTCCTGCGGCGACACCTTGAACCATTTGACCGCCCCACCGCGCGTGTGCATGACCTCGAATTGAAGACCGCCCAGGTGGTGAACTTCTCCACGTACCGGGACATGGCCCATGTCGTGCGCAATCAGTCCCCCGATGGTGTCAAACACCTCGTCTGCGTCTTTCACAGACAGCTCGACGGCAAAAGCCTCGTTGACACGCTCAACCGAGGTGGAGCCGGCCACGCGATAGGTGCGGTGAGCCAGGCCAAAAATTTCGCCGGACTCTTCATCGGTGTCGAACTCGTCCTCGATCTCCCCCACGATTTCTTCCAGCACATCCTCGATGGTCACCAAGCCCGCCACGCGGCCAAACTCATCAATCACGATGGCGAGGTGATTGCGGTTGCTGCGAAAGTCGCGCAACAAGTCAATCAGGCCCTTGCTCTCGGGCACAAACACGGCCGGACGCAGCAAGGCCCGGATGTTGAGTTCGGGGGCGCGCTGCAGTTTCAACAAATCCTTGGCCAGCAAAATGCCCAGGATGTTTTCGCGGTCCCCCTCATAGACGGGGAACCTGGAGTGCGCAATGTCGATCACCTGGTTGAGCATCTCGTCAAACGGCGCGTCGATCTGCACCAGGTCCATGCGTGGCGCGGCAATCATCACATCCCCAGCCGTCAGGTCAGCGATGCGCAGCACGCCCTCGAGCATGTCGCGGCTGTCAGCGCCAATCAGACCGCGCTGTTCGGCCTGTGACAGCAGCGCTCTCAGATCATCAGGGGTGTCGGGACCGGGATGCAGGAAATCGACCAGTCGCTGCAACAGACCACGCGGCGACTGCGTGCTGCTGCTGGACGAGGGGCTAGTAGGGGGGGGTTCTGACACACAACGGGCGGCCGGGACCGCGAAAGTTTTGACCCCTCTAGGATAGCGGATCAGGATGTCAGCGCCAATGCCATCGCGTCATTCGGCTGATTGATGCCGCGCATCGCGCACGCCCTGGCGAATTTCCTGCACTTCGGCCAACGTGTCGAGGAAGCGATTGACCTGTTTTTTGATGGCGTAATTGGTTTGGGCAAACTGCTCGGAAACCAACTCGGTCAGCTGGCTGTCGAGGTCGGCGGGTGGCAACAGCAGATAAGCCTCCGTCTCCGAGCCATCGCGTTCCACTTGGGCTCCATGCTGGCGAGCGATGCTGATCATGCGAGCGTTTTCACTCAGCGCATGAATGAACAGCATCTTCACGCCCGCATTGCGAGCGTGCATGCTGGCATGTTCAAACAGACGTGCCCCATAGCCCCGACCACGCGACGCCTGCTGCACCGACACGCCAAATTCCGCGCAGGATCCTGTCTGGCTGTCCCGGCTGTACGCCAGATGCGCCATGGCCACAAGTTTCAGGTAGCGGTTGAAAATGCCAAAAATCTCGTCGCGCGCGAAATCCAGCGCATCCACGTAGCGTCGAATCTGCTCATCCGTGGCCATGTAGCCAAAACGCATGTAGCGGTCCTGGGCCCCCAAGGCCAGCAAGTGCTGGGCAATACGCTCTCGATGCTGCGGTCCCAGGGAACAGATCGGGACCAGCACGCCGTGCGTGGTCCCGGGCTCGATCAGACCGGACAACGGCTTTGACAGCAACTGTCTCCCCGCATTGAAGGAGGTCCGCAGTAAGGTTTTGACCAAGGGCATGACTCGAGAATAAGGGTTTTCCCTAGCATTTGCCACCTGAGGGGAGACATAACCGCTGGATTCGAGTTGTTTTAGAGGTTGCCTTCTAGTTTCCGGCCAGGCTTGGGCGGTCTGTTCGCGATGGAGTCACGGTGGCCGCTCTCAGGGACAGCCCTGTGACGCATGGACCCTGTTCTGTTTGACAATGCCGCAACCCTCAGGAGACGCGATTTCATGACGAAGCCCTGGCTTGCTCAGTACCCGGCGGGTGTGCCCGCCACTGTGGATGTATCCCGTTACACCTCGCTCAATCATTTGCTGGAAGAGTCCTTCAAGCTCAATGCCCACCGACCCTTTTCCGTGTGCATGGAGCGCTGGATGCGTTATGGCGAACTCGACGAGTTGTCGCGTCGACTGGGCGCCTGGCTGCAAGCTCAGGGCCTGGAGGAACACGCCCGGGTGGCCATCATGCTGCCCAACGTGCCGACTTTCCCCATCACCATGGCGGGCATTTTGCGAGCTGGCTACACCTGCGTGAACGTCAACCCGCTGTACACAGCGCGCGAGTTGCAGCACCAGCTCAAGGATTCGGGGGCCACGGCCATCGTCATCCTGGAGAATTTCGCCCACACGCTGGAAGAAGTCATTGACCAGACGGAGGTGAAGACCGTGGTGGTGGCATCCATGGGTGATCTGCTGGGCACCTGGTACGGCCGGTGGATCACGTTTGCAGTTCGTCACCTCGCCAAAATGGTGCCCGCCTTCGAATTGCCCCTGACAGCCCCGGATGGTTCGCAACGCACCATCGTGCCCATGAAACAGGTGCTGCACGAAGGGTCGATCACAACGCTGCGTCCGGCCCGGGTCACCCTCGACTCGATCGCGTTCCTGCAATACACCGGGGGAACCACCGGCCTGTCCAAAGGCGCGGTGCTCACGCACCGTAACGTGGTGGCGGCGACCTTGCAGGCCGAGGCCTGGTTCTCGCCTGCCCTGGAGCGGACCGGCGACATCCGCAACACCAACAGCGTTGCGGCACTGCCGCTCTATCACATCTTCGCGCTGACCCTGTGCTTCCTGGCGGTTCGCTGGGGCTCGTCGCTCACGCTCATTCCCAACCCGCGCGATATCCCCAAGTTTGTCCAAACGCTCAAGCAGCGTCCCTTCCATCTGCTGCCCGGTGTGAACACCCTGTTCAATGCCCTGCTGCAAAACGCGCAGTTTCGTTCACTGGATTTCTCGCAGCTGTGCGTGACCCAGGCAGGTGGCATGGCAGCGTCAGAAGGAACTGCCCGACAGTGGCAGCAAGTGACCGGCTGCACCATGGTGGAGGGCTGGGGCATGAGCGAGACGTGTGCCATCGGCACCAACAACCCGATTTTGTCCAAAGAATTCAGTGGCACGATCGGCTTGCCCATGGCCAGCGTGGACATTGCGATCAAGGACGATGAGGGGCGCGATCTGCCCCTGGGCACGTCGGGCGAAATCTGCATTCGTGGACCCAATGTCATGACGGGCTACTACCAACAGCCCGAAGAAACGCACAAGGCCTTCACATCCGATGGCTACATGCGCACCGGTGACATTGGCATCATGGATGAACGGGGTTATACCCGCATCGTTGACCGCAAAAAAGACATGATCATCGTGAGTGGCTTCAACGTGTTCCCCAATGAGTTGGAGAACGTGGTGTCGATGTGCCCCGGTGTGATCGAGTGTGCGGCGGTGGGTGTGCCGGATACGCGTCAAGGCGAATCGATCAAGCTTTTCGTGGTGCGCAGCGATCCCGCCTTGTCGGAAGAGGATGTGGGACGCTACTGCCGCGACAACCTCACCGCGTACAAGCAGCCCAAGTACATCGAATTCCGCGACGAATTACCCAAATCCAACGTCGGCAAGATTCTGCGACGCGAGTTGCGCACGCCGCATTGAATTGCCCATCCCACTTGCCGGACACTGCGTCGAGACCGCAGATGGCACAATGAGCGCCATCATGCTGCCCTCTGACATGCATTTCATCGAGCGCGGCTGGTTGTCCTCCAATAGCCTGCTGCTGTCGGGCCCGGATGACACCGTCCTGGTCGATTCCGGCTATCACACCCACGCAGAACAAACGCTTGCGTTGCTGCATCATGCCCTGCGCGGGCGGTCGTTGAACCGCCTCATCAACACCCATTTGCACAGCGACCATTGTGGCGGCAATGCGGCGGTTCAGGCCAGCTGGCCGACCGTACACACCAGCATTCCGCCGGGTTGCGCAGAAGCGGTACGCCACTGGGATGAGGAGGCGTTGACCTACAAACCCACGGGACAATCGTGCCCGCGCTTCAGTTTCGATGACGTTCTGCAACCCGGCACTCAACTCCTGGCGGGCGGGCGAACGTGGGACATCCACGCAGCCCCGGGTCACGATCCTGATTCAGTCTTGTTGTTCCAACCTGATACCGGCGTACTCTTGAGCGCGGATGCACTGTGGGAAAACGGTTTTGGCGTGGTGTTTCCGGAAATTTATGGAGAACCGGGTTTTGACGATGTTGGGCACACACTTGACTTGATCGAACGACTGCAACCCACCACCATCGTGCCCGGTCATGGCCGAGTTTTTGCGGATGTGTCTGGGGCACTGGTCCGTGCCCGCGAACGATTGAAGGTATTCACGGAACAACCCCTCAAACACGCCAGCCATGCGGCCAAGGTGTTGATCAAATTCCATTTGATGGCCATTCAGGGTTGCCCCATCGAGTCCTTGCTCGATTGGACGCAGGCCAGTGGCTACCTCACGACCTTGCATCGGGTGCATTTTCATGCGCAACCGTTGCGTGAGTGGGCGGGCAGTCTGATGGAAGCGTTGATCCGAAGCGGCGTACTGGCGCGCCAGGATGATTGGGTCGTCAACGTGTGACCCTGGCTGACCCACCCAGCACCCCTAAGCAAGTCGACTACAGCGCGCAACAAAAACAAAAGGCCCGACTCTTTCGAGACGGGCCTTTTGGGCTGTAAGAGCCTGACGATGTCCTACTTTCACACGGGCATCCGCACTATCATCGGCGCAGAGGCGTTTCACGGTCCTGTTCGGGATGGGAAGGAGTGGTACCACCTCGCTATGGTCATCAGGCATAACTTGTTGTTGTCTTGACCAGGTCAAGACAACCAATTCATAGAGCAAATCAGCTTGTATTTTGAATGCGTCACTTGGCATAACAACCTTGATCAACAGATCAAAGTTATAGGGTCAAGCCGCACGAGCAATTAGTATCAGTTAGCTTAACACATTACTGCGCTTCCACACCTGACCTATCAACGTCCTGGTCTTGAACGACTCTTTAGGGGGCTCAAGGCCCCGGCAGATCTCATCTTGAAACGAG
>CANFMY010000012.1 GCA_947448375.1 Comamonadaceae bacterium
GGGTCGATGGCAACGACTACCTGTTCAACCTCCCCGCCGATGCGCGCGAGCGCGCCAATCTGGCCCAACGCGAGCCCGAGCGACTCGCCGCGATGCGTCAGGCCTGGGAAGACTGGAACGCGTCCATGCCCCCCATCCCCGACGACGCCACCGTCAGCCTGGGTTACTCGGTCAAGGACATGCCCCAGCGCTGAGCGCTGAGAGGAGTGACGATGCAACTCGATGAGCAAGACATTCGGCGTTATCGCGATCAAGGCTATCTCATCCCGCCCTACCGGCTCGAGCCTGACTTGCTGCAGCAGTTACAGCAAACGCTCGATCAGCTGATTCGCGACAACCCCGGCGTACGGCCCGAGAAACTGGTCAGCGCGCACATCGAGGGCCTGAACGACGAGGGCGTCACAGGCAGTCAGCGTTTTTTGGAACTGGCGATGCACCCGCCCATCCTCGACATGGTCGAGCAGCTGATCGGTCCGGATGTGATCCTGTGGGGATGCCACGTGTTTTGCAAACCGGCGGGTGAAGGTTATGAAACCCCGTGGCACCAGGACGGCCACTACTGGCCGATCCGCCCGCTGGCCACCTGCACCGTCTGGGTGGCCCTGGAGCCGAGCACCCGCGACAACGGATGCTTGCGGGTGATTCCCGGCTCTCACCGCGATCATCAACTGCACCCGCACCTGCACGAGGACCGCACCGACCTCACGCTCACGCAACGCATGGCTGACGGCACCTTTGACGTCAACCATGCGGCCGATCTTGAACTGCAACCTGGACAGATGTCCTTGCACGACGTCTACATGGTGCATGGCGCCGAGGCCAACCGGTCCGGGCAGCGTCGCACCGGCGTGGCCTTGCGCTACATGCCGGGCTCGTCCCTGTTTGACCGAAGCTGGACCCCCTCGCAGGGCAAGACGGGCTTGCAAGTGAGCTTTGCCACGCGACCGCTGTGGCTGCTGCGCGGCGAGGACCGCACCGGGCTCAATGACTTTGCCATTGGGCACCGTGCAGCGCCCATAAAAATGGCCTGAACGCGTCAGGCCATTGCAAAGTGGTGCTGTGTAGTTTACTACTATCTCATTCCGACCTTCTGACCAATGAGTAATGCTGCGTGCGTGTGCGTAGAGATGGGGGCAGATCGGTGAGAACCTTTTACGGCGGCGTCTCAGGCTGCGCCGGGTTGTTTGGCCTGGCCGTGTATCCGCCGTAGCGCAAATGGACACGCAGGTTATTCGAAAATTTCGAATAACTGAACTTTCCTGATGGATGGCTGCTCGTCTCAGAAACCAGAATTGGGGCTAGATAGCAAGGCTGGGAGTTGCTGCGGCATGGAGAGTAAATCGCAGACAGCTTTTTAGATGCGCGCATTGATGCGGTGCAATCAGGTTTTTCGCTTCAGCCGCTCGACTTCGGCGTGGAAGGCCGGGGTCAGGTCTGCGATCAGGGACTCGATGTCGCGCACCTGATGTTGAACCGTTAGCACCGCAATCCCTTGCGGTACGAGGTCGTAGATCACGAAGTGCTGCCGAGCCGCAACCATCAGAAACGGAGCCGAGCGATACTGTCGCAGGCGCCCCTTTTCCGGGTCGGCGGCTGCAACTCCCATGACCGCATACAGGTCGGCGAGATAGCGGTTGGCAACGTCATCGCCCCTTTCACGGCGTGATCGCGTGTAGATGCGGCGCAAATCCAACGCCGCATTCCGTGTCAGCAGGAACGTGGAAGGTAATGGCATGTCATTGCCAGCCATCGACTTCCTTGCGGTCCAGCATCGCCATGTCGGCCTTGAAATCGCCGCTGGACGCAAAGACGTGGCCCGCCGCGAGGTCTCGATAACCGGTGAGGATGGCGTCCTGCACAAACTTGCCGTCGCGCCGTTCCATGTCGCGGCGGATCAGGTCGCGCACATATTCGCTGGGTGTTTCGTAAAGACCCGCCTCGCCGACCATTCGATCCACGAATTCAGCCAGGGGTTGCGACAGGCGGGCGTTGATGCGTTCAGACATGGGAACCTCTCGGAGCGATCAGATAGGCGACATTGTCGCACTCATGGCTTTATTTGTCGCAACTATTGCACACGTAGACGACGCAGAATTGTCCATGCACCTGATTTCGCTCATTTCGCCCCAAGGATTCACGCGCAAGCCGTTGTCACGTCACGAATTTTGCTGATTTCGCTAAATTCGCGCTGTGCCTCGACGCGATAGCCCATCGCACGTTAGCCCATTTGCCGCTTGTCCCACATCCGCAGCAAGGCCGGATGGCCGGTGTCCACGAAATCGATGATCCTCACGTCGGTCTTCCCAGCGTGTTCCCGGTGGAGGCGCCCAGCGTACTGCTGAAGGGTGCCCTTCCACGAAACTGGCATGGCCAAGACCAGCGTGTCCAACGGCGGATGATCGAAGCCAGCACACGCACCATGGCGCAACCCGTTGTGTTTATTGGGGAAACGACGGGCGAAAAAAATGGCCTGAGGGGTTCAGGCCATTGAATGTGGTGCCGATTATCGGATTCGAACTGATGACCTACCGCTTACAAGGCGGTTGCTCTACCAACTGAGCTAAATCGGCGTGAAATGAATTCTACCCGGGGCCCGTTCACTTGATACGGGTGAGCACCGGTCGCTTGCCACCTGGCGGCGTGGTGGGCGGCTCGGGTGGGGCGTCTTCGCTGGCGGGCGCGACGGGTGTCGCCGCTCGCGGTTTTTTGTCAGCGGCCGGTGCGGCCGGAAAAGCCATCCCTTGTCCGTTTTCACGGGCATAGATGGCCATCACGCGGTCGATCGGCACCAGAATTTCGCGCACCACGCCGGCAAAGCGTGCCTTGAATTCGATCAGCTCGTTGCCGATCAGCAAGCCGTTGCTGGCATCGGGACCGATGTTGAGCACCACCTGTCCGTCCTTGATGTACTCGCGCGGCACCTGCACGGTGTCGTCGGCCATGACCGCCACATACGGTGTGAAGCCGCTGTCGACACACCACTCGTACATGGCCCTGAGCAGATAGGGACGCGTGGAGGGGGACTCGAGTGCGCTTTGCATGGCCGAGGCGATTACTTGCGCATCACCTTCTCGGACGGCGTCAATGCCTCGATGTAGGCCGGGCGCGAGAAGATGCGCTCGGCGTACTTCAACAGCGGCGCCGCGTTCTTGGACAGGTCGATGCCGTAGTGATCGAGACGCCACAGCAGCGGGGCAATGGCCACGTCGAGCATGGAGAAGTTCTCGCCCAGCATGTACTTGTTCTTCAGGAACACCGGCGCGAGTTGGGTCAGGCGGTCGCGGATGTGCGAGCGGGCTTTTTCCAGTGCCTTTTCGTTGCCCTTGACGTTGCGCGCCTCGAGCGTGGTCACGTGCACAAACAGTTCCTTCTCGAAGTTGAGCAGGAACAGGCGCACGCGAGCGCGGTCCACCGGGTCGCCGGGCATCAGTTGCGGATGCGGGAAGCGCTCGTCGATGTACTCGTTGATGATGTTGGACTCATACAGGATGAGGTCGCGCTCGACCAGGATAGGCACCTGGCCGTAGGGGTTCATCACGTTGATGTCTTCGGGCTTGTTGTAGAGGTCGACGTCACGGATCTCAAAGTCCATGCCTTTTTCGAACAACACAAAGCGGCAGCGGTGAGAAAAGGGACAGGTCGTCCCGGAGTACAAGACCATCATATTGAGGACTCCTGAAAATCAAAAAGAGTGACCGGGTCCCCGGTCACTCTAGGGGGACCCTGTTCAGCCATGGCCAACAGGGTCAAGAGGGCGATCAGCGAATGTCTTTCCAGAACGCTGCGTTGAGACGCCAGGCAATGAGGGTGAACACCACCAGGAACATCAACACCCACACGCCAATGCGCACGCGGTCATTCTGGGACGGCTCGCCCATCCACTGCAGGTAAGCCACCAGATCGGCCACCGCCTGGTCGTACTGCAACGGGCTCAGGGTGCCGGGACTGACTTGTTGCCAGCCTTTGAACACGTGCACATCGTGACCGTGTTCGCTGCGGGTTTCAAACACCGGGCGACGGTCGCCTTGCAGCTCCCACAGCACGTGCGGCATGCCCACGTTGGGGAAGGCCAGGTTGTTCCAGCCGGTCGCCTTGGTGTCGTCGCGGTAGTAGGTGCGCAAGTAGGTGTAGAGGTAGTCTGCACCCGTGCCACCGTGGCCTGCGCGTGAACGAGCAATCACGGTGAGGTCAGGCGGGTTGGCACCGAACCAGTCCTTGGCCTGACGCGGATCGATGGCCGCCTTCATGGTCTCACCCACCTTCTCGGTGGTGAACAGCAGGTTGTCCTTGATCTGTTGCTCGGTCAGGCCGATGTCCTTCAGGCGGTTGAAGCGCATGAAAGCGGCCGAGTGGCAATTGAGGCAGTAGTTGACGAACAGCTTGGCACCATGTTGCAGGGCGCCCAGGTCGTTGGTCTTGTTGGGGGCTTTGTCCCAGGCGATGGCGTCACCACCCGAGGCCTGGGCACCTGCCACCAGACCGATTGCCAGCATGAGGCTGAGAAGAATTTTTTTCATGGTTGTCTTGCTCCGGCAGGCTCAGTGTGCGGCAAAAGTCACACGATCGGGGACCGGCTTGGTCTGGCCCAGTCGGCTCCACCACGGCATCAACAGGAAGAAGCCGAAGTAGAACAGCGTGCCCACTTGCGAGACGCGCTCGCCAATGGGGGACGGGGGCTGCACACCCAGGTAGGCCAGGATGACGAAGTTGATCACGAAGATGCCGTACAGGTACTTGTGCCAGTCGGGACGGTAGCGGATCGAGCGGACCGCGCAGTGGTCCAGCCAGGGCAGGAAGAACAGGATGATCACGGCACCGCCCATCACCACCACGCCCCAGAACTTGGCGTCGATGGAGAGCATGAGCGCCACCAACACCACGGCACCGCCGATCACGCCGGCCTTGAGCAGGCCGGCCAGTTTGGCCCGGGTCACGCCGAGGAAAGCGCCCGCCAGCACACAGGCAATCAGGGCGTACATCATTTCGCTGGTGATGGCGCGCAGCATGGAGTAGAACGGGGTGAAGTACCACACCGGCGCAATGTGCGCGGGGGTCTTGAGCGGGTCGGCCGGGATGAAGTTGTTGTACTCCAGGAAGTAGCCGCCGAACTCGGGTGCGAAGAACACGATGGCAGAGAACACCATCAGAAACACGCTCACCCCCATGATGTCATGCACCGAGTAGTAGGGATGGAAAGGAATGCCATCCAGCGGTTTGCCGTTGGCGTCCTTGTGGGCCTTGATCTCGATGCCGTCGGGGTTGTTGGAACCCACTTCGTGCAGCGCGATGATGTGCGCCACCACCAGACCCAGCAGCACCAGCGGCACGGCAATGACGTGGAAGCTGAAGAAGCGGTTCAGGGTGGCGTCGCTCACCACGTAGTCACCACGAATCAGCAGCGCCAGATCGGGGCCGACGAAGGGGATGGCGGCAAACAGGTTGACGATCACCTGGGCGCCCCAGTAGGACATCTGGCCCCAGGGCAGCAGGTAGCCCATGAAGGCCTCGGCCATGAGGCACAGGAAGATGGCGCAACCGAAGATCCACACCAGCTCGCGCGGCTTGCGGTAGGAACCATAGATGAGGCCGCGGAACATGTGCATGTAGACCACGATGAAGAACGCCGAGGCGCCCGTGGAGTGCATGTAGCGGATCAGCCAGCCCCAGGGCACATCACGCATGATGTACTCCACCGAGGCGAAGGCCAGCGTGGCTTCCGGCTTGTAGTGCATGACCAGGAAAATGCCCGTCACGATCTGGATCACCAGCACCAACAGGGCCAGCGAACCGAAGAAATACCAGAAGTTGAAGTTCTTGGGCGCGTAGTACTCGGAGAGGTGCTCTTTGTACAGCTTGCTGGCCGGGAAGCGGTTGTCAACCCAGTTGAGCAGCTTTTCGCCAGCCGAGGCGTTGGGGGAGATGTCTTTGAATTCAGCCATGGTGCATCCTCGTCCGGTCAGGCTTTCTTGTCTTCACCGATGAGCAATCGGCTATCGGACAGGTACATGTGCGGGGGCACCTCGAGGTTGTCGGGTGCGGGCTTGTTCTTGAACACGCGGCCGGCCATGTCGAAGGTGGATCCGTGGCAGGGGCACAGGAAGCCGCCTTGCCAGTCGTCGGGCAACGAGGGTTGCGCGCCGGTCTGGAACTTGTCGGAGGGCGAGCAGCCCAGGTGCGAGCAGATGCCCACGCCCACGAACACGTCGGGCTTGATGGAGCGGCCCTGGTTGCGGGCGTACTCCGGGGTGAGGTCACTGGGGTTGCGCTCGGACTTGGGATCAGCCAGCTGACCCTCGGTCTTCTTGAGCGACTCAAGTTGCTCGGGGGTGCGCTTGATGATCCACACCGGCTTGCCGCGCCATTCGACGGTCAGCTTTTCGCCCGGTTTGAGTGCGGAGATGTCCACTTCGACAGCGGCACCGGCGGCCTTGGCACGCTCGGACGGCTGGAAGGTACTGACGAAGGGCACGGCAACGGCCACTCCGCCGGCGGCACCGGCACAGGTGGACGCGATGAGCCACGTCCGTTTGCTGGTGTCTACTGCGTTATCGCTCATGGAATTCCTCAGAGAAACGACATTTCAGGGTCAACCCGAGATTGTAGCGGAGGTGTCAAGGGGTGTTTGGCGTGAAACTGACAACGCCTGACAGCGCCCTGGCCATGCGAACCGCCTGGATCAGGCTGGTGGGGTCGGCGCGCCCTGTGCCAGCCAGGTCAAAGGCCGTGCCGTGGTCGGGGCTGGTGCGCACCAGGGGCAGGCCCAGGGTGACGTTCACGCCCTGCTCCACGCCCAGGTACTTGACCGGGATCAGGCCCTGGTCATGGTACATGGCCACCACGACATCGAACTCGCCCGGGTGGTGGGTCGTGTGACGGGCACGCATGAACACGGTGTCGGGCGGATACGGGCCGCTGGCCAGCATGCCCCGGGCTCGTGCCGCGTCCACCGCCGGCGCAATGATCTCCAGTTCCTCGCGGCCCATCAGGCCGCCTTCGCCGGCGTGCGGGTTCAAGCCCGCCACCGCGATGCGCGGGGCTCGACCCAGCACCCGGGTCAAGCTGTCATGGGTGATCTGCAAGGTTTGTAGCACCTGCTCGTGAGTGACCGCTTCGATGGCGTCCCGCAAGGAGACGTGAATGCTGACCAGTACCGTGCGCAATTCGTCGTTGGCGAGCATCATGCGCACGGGCATGTCGTGCAGGCTGCAGCCCCGGTGGGCGGCCGCCTCGGCCTGCAGCAATTCGGTATGGCCGGGATACGGGACCCCCGCAGCCGCCAGGGCCTGCTTGTGAATCGGTGCCGTCACCACGGCGGCCACTTCCCCGCGCAACGCGCAACGGGTCGCCCAGGTCACGGCGTCCGCGGCTGAGCGCCCCCCTGCGGCGGTGATCTGACCAGGCGCCACGCAGCCCGAACCCCGTGCCCCCACCTGCCACACGGGCAGCACGCCGCTGGCACACGCCCGGGCTTGCGCCAGGGTCGTCACCGCCTCGACCCGCCAGGACTCCACACCCCGGCCGGCCGCCTGGGTGGCCACCCAGACCTGGGCGCGCTCCAGGACCGCCACATCCCCCACCACCAGACACCCGCGCATGAGTTGCGGGTCACGGGCGAAGGCCTGCCAGATGATTTCGGGGCCGATGCCGGCGGGCTCGCCCTGGGTGAGCGCCAGCAAGGGAAATGCAGAGGAGCCCGTCATCGACCGCCGTCGCCTCAGGCCGGGTTGTCGATGTCGATGAACTCGTGCCGCAGCCCGAATTCGACCGCGAGATGCGCGCCCACCGCGGCCGCACCGCCCCGCTCGGTGGCGTGGTGACCGCACGCCAGAAAGGCCACGCCCGTCTCGCGAGCCAGGTGCGCCTGAGGCTCGGAGATTTCGCCGGTGATGAAGGCATCCGCCCCCGCCGCAATGGCGGCCTCGAAATAGCTTTGCGCGCCGCCCGAGCACCAGGCGATGCGTCGCAGCGCGCGCCCCTGGGCCCCGGCCACCACGACCGGCGTGCGGCCCAGCGACTGGGCCACTCGTTGGGCCAGCGCAGCCGCATCGGGCACAGGCTCGGCACCGCCACCGATCAGCCCCAGCGACTGCTCGCCAAACGTGCCGTCGGCGGTCAGCCCCAGACGCTGGCCCAGTTGGGCGTTGTTGCCCAGGGTGGCGTGGGCGTCCAGCGGCAGGTGGTAGGCGATCAGGTTGATGTCATGGGCCAGCAAACGGGCCAGTCGCTGTCGCATCCAGCCGGTCACCGTGCCGTCCTGGCCGCGCCAGAACAAGCCATGGTGAACAAAAAGGGCGTCAGCTTTCAAGTCGATGGCACGTTCGATCAGGGCCAGGCTGGCGGTCACACCGCTCACCAGGGTGCGGATCTCGGCTCGCCCCTCCACCTGCAAGCCATTGGGGCCGTAGTCGCGAAAGCGCTCCGGTTGCAACAAGGTGTGACAGGCGTCGACCAGGGTTTGACGGGTGACCATGGGTAGCTCTTTCAGCGGGGCGCAGCGCTCGGCTTGGGCCGCTGCACCGGGGTGATGGACAGGGTGAGTTTGTCCTGGCGGCGCACCACCACCACCGAGGCGCGCTGACCGGGCTTGAGTGCGGCCACGCGGCTGAGGAGTTGCTCCACGGAGTTCACCGGGTGGTCGCCCACCTGCAGCAGCAAATCGCCCGGGCGGATGCCTGCGCTGAAGGCAGGGCCGCCTTGCAGCACGCCCGTGATCACCACCCCCTGGGTGGCCGGCAGTCCGAAGGTCTGCGCCAGCTCGGGGGTGAGCGGGTTGGGCTCCACCCCGATCCAGCCCCGCGTGACCTGGCCGTCCCGCACCAGGCTGTCGAGCACCTGGCGGGCCGTGGACACCGGTATGGCAAACCCGATGCCCAGGTTGCCGCCCGAGCGCGAATAGATGGCCGTGTTAATGCCTTGCAGATGGCCCTGCACGTCCACCAGGGCCCCGCCGGAATTGCCCGGGTTGATGGCGGCGTCGGTCTGAATGAAGTTTTCGAACGTGTTGATGCCCAGCTGGCTGCGCCCCAACGCGGACACGATGCCACTGGTCACCGTTTTGCCCACGCCAAACGGATTGCCGATGGCCAGCACCTGGTCGCCCACCTGGATGTTTTCAGGCGCTGCCCACACGATCACCGGCAAACGATCGAGTTGTATCTTGAGCACGGCCAGATCGGTTTCCGGGTCAGCCCCGATCAACTTGGCTCGCGCGCGGCGGCTGTCGTCCAGCACCACCTCGATCTCGTCAGCCCCTTCGATGACATGGTTGTTGGTGAGGATGTAGCCCTCGGGACTCACGATCACCCCACTGCCCAGGCCGGCTTGCGGCCCCTCTTCGCCGTCACCAAAGAAAAACCGGAACCAGGGATCGCTTTGGTGGGGATGGCGCTCGGGCAAGCGCGAGGTGTTGATGCTGACCACCGCCGGCGCGGCCATGCGGGCCGCCGGGCTCAGGCTGCCGGCGGCCACCGAACCCGGGGGCAGCGGCGGGGCTTGCAGCAGGCTCAAGGATGCGCGAGGCGACTGTTGCAGCCACTCGGGCTTCAAGGTGACCACGACAAACCAGATCGCCACCAGGACTGTGACCACCTGAGCGAACAGGAGCCACAGCCGCTTCATGGTTGTCCTTGAGAGGAAGAAGGGGAAGAAGACGCTGAAGAGGACGCGGAAGACGTCGTGGTCGAACCCGTCGAGGGGTCGCTCGAATCGGACGCAGAAGCTTGCGCCGTGGGGACTGAGGCAGCGTCGCTGGCCGCTGTCGCCTCGTCTGGCTCGGCTGGAGCCTGCGTGTGGCGGATGAACACCTGCGCCGCCCAGATGCCCAGTTCGTAGAGCAGGCACATGGGAATGGCCAGGGCCAGTTGCGAGACCACATCGGGGGGGGTCACCACCGCGGCGATGATGAAGGCCAGCACCACAAAATAGGAGCGAAAACCCTTGAGCTTGTCGATCGACACCATGCCCAGGCGGGCCAGCACCACCACCACGATGGGCACCTCGAAAGCCAGGCCAAAGGCCAGGAACATGCTGAGCACAAAGCTCAAGTACGCCTCAATGTCCGGTGCCGCCGTGATGCTCTTGGGCGCAAAGCTCTGGATGAACTGAAAGACCTGGCCGAACACGAAGAAATAGCAAAACGCCACCCCGATGAAAAACAGCAAGGTGCTGGAGACCACCAGCGGGAGCACCAGTTTTTTCTCATGCGCATACAGCCCAGGCGCCACGAAAGCCCAGACCTGGTAGAGCACCACGGGCAGGGCGATCAGAAAGGCCGACATCAGGAGAATCTTGAGCGGCACCATGAAGGGCG
Organism: Comamonadaceae bacterium; assembly: GCA_947448375.1. Classification (GTDB taxonomy): domain Bacteria; phylum Pseudomonadota; class Gammaproteobacteria; order Burkholderiales; family Burkholderiaceae_C; genus Limnohabitans. The sequence continues at coordinate 10,310 of CANFMY010000012.1, forward strand.
AGATGACCGAGGTGGCAATCAGGGTGGCCCCCACCGGCAGATGCGCCACCAAGGGCGCCGCCAGCAAGTCGTACAAGGGTCCGGGGCCCGGGTACACGGCCAGGCCGGCACCCGCGATGGCAATCGCGATGAAGGCCTTGACCAGCCGGTCGCGCAGCTCGATCAGGTGCTGCACGAAGGGTTGTTCGGTGCCGGCGAGTTCGTCTTCCGGGGTGGTTTTGCTATCGGACATGGTCAATCAGGGCTGCCCGCCGCCAGCGCCCGAGCGTGGCCGAAAACGCGCCACGCGGGCGGCGCCCGAGAGCGCACGGGTGCGCACGCCGTGGCGGGCCTTGTACCAGCTGGGGGTGGCTCCGCGCTTGAGGCGCCACTTCTTGCCAGGGTTTTTGTAATCGGGGACTGGCGTGGACAGGGGTTCGTACGAGGACGAGGATTCCAGCCCGGCAGTGGTGGAGGCCCAGTCTTTTTCAAAGTCGGTGGCTGCCGTCTGCACCGAGTGTTCAACGTCACGGGCTGCCGTCTCGACGTTGTCCTTCATCTTGCGCAGCTCTTCCAGGTCGATCGAGCGGTTCACCTCGGCCTTGACGTCGGCCACATAGCGTTGGGCCTTGCCCAGCAAGGCACCGACCGTACGGGCCACGCGCGGCAGTTTCTCGGGGCCAATGACGATGAGCGCCACCACGCCGATGAGCGCCATCTTGGAAATGCCCAGATCGATCATGTGCAAAGCCGCATCTGGCCTGTGAAGCCGACGCGGCGCCTGTGTTTAGGGCTTGGTCCGAGCCTCGACATCGATGGTGTTGCCATCGGTCTTGGCCGCGCCTGCCACTTGCTGGGTGGCAGCCGGTGCAGCGGGCTTGTCCTCGGCAGGGGCCGTGCCCTCTTTCATGCCGTCCTTGAACCCCTTGACGGCGCCGCCCAGGTCCGAGCCAATGTTCTTGAGCTTTTTGGTGCCAAACACCAGCACGATGATCAACAGCACGATCAACCAGTGCCAGATCGAAAAGGAACCCATGACATCACTCCTCTAAGTCGAAGGAGCATTGTAGTGTCCGCGCATCACCACTGGGTGCGCCAGGACATGGAAATCAACCTCGGAGCCAGGGTCGCGGCCCACCCATGACGTGGAAATGCAGGTGGTGCACCTCCTGGCCGCCCTCTTTGCCGGTGTTGGTCACCAGTCGGAAGCCCCCTTCGGGGTAGGCTCGAGCGCCTTCTTGCAGGGCCAGTTGGGGGGCCAGGGTCATGATGCGGCCCATGAGCGACTGGTGCTGGGGCTCGAGATGCGCCAGGGACACGATGTGCGCCTTGGGGATGATCAGGAAATGCACCGGCGCCCACGGGTTGATGTCGTGGAAGGCGTAAAGGTCGTCGTCCTCAAACACCTTGCGCGAAGGAATTGCGCCGGCAACGATCTTGCAAAAGATGCAGTTGGGGTCTTGGCTCATGGGGTCAGTCGCCTGTGGCCTCACGCGCCCGGGCTTTGCGCAGCGCTTGTTCTTCCAGGCCACTCAGGCCTTCCCGGCGGGCCAGTTCGTTCACCACATCGGCAGGCGTCAAGCCATAGTGCGCCAGGGCGATCATGCTGTGGAACCACAGATCGGCCACTTCGTACACCAGCTTGGCGGGGTCGCCCCCGTGGTCCACGTCTTTGGCGGCCATGACGGTTTCGGTGGCTTCTTCGCCAATCTTCTTCAAAAAGGCGTCCGGGCCCTTGTGCAGCAGCCGGGCCACGTAGCTGTTCTCGGGGTCGCCCCCGTTGGCGGGCTTGCGGCTTTCCACCACGGCGGCCAAACGGTCAAGGATGTCCTGGTTGGGCATGGGTTTCACTTGTAAATCGATTCGGGGTCTTTCAGGACCGGGTCCACCGCCTGCCACTGCTCGGCGTCCAGACGCTGGTAAAAGCAGCTGTGGCGACCGGTGTGACAGGCAATGCCGGGCTCGTGGCCCAACTGCGTGACCTTCAACAACACCACGTCATTGTCGCAGTCGAGGCGGATGTCGTGCACCTGCTGCACATGGCCGGATTCCTCGCCCTTGAACCAGAGCTTGCTGCGGGAGCGGCTGAAGTACACCGCCCGCTTCAACTCGGCCGTTTTGAGCAGGGCCTCGCGGTTCATCCAGGCGAACATGAGCACGTCGCCCGTGGCGGCCTCCTGGGCAATCACGGGCACCAGGCCCTGGGCGTCCCAACGGATGGCGTCGAGCCAGTCGGCGTTCGAGGTGGTCGGGTGGGCAGTCATGGGGGGATTGTGCTTGAAGTCGCCAGCCGGGCGGACAGGGCCGGCATCGCGGCGAGCAAATCAGCGGCGCACCGCGATGCCCCGCTGGGCCAGGTGATCCTTGGCCTGGTCGATGGTGTATTCGCCGTAGTGAAAGATGCTGGCAGCCAGCACCGCATCGGCACCGCCGAGTTGAATGCCATCGGCCAGATGGTCCAGCGTGCCCACGCCACCCGAGGCGATCACGGGTACCGGCACGGCCTCGGTGACCGCGCGCGTGAGCGCCAGGTCAAAGCCGGATTTGGTGCCATCGCGGTCCATGCTGGTGAGCAGAATCTCGCCCGCCCCCAACTCCGCCATGCGGCGCGCCCACTGCACGGCGTCCAGCCCGACGTTGCGACGGCCTCCATGGCTGAAGACGTCCCAGCCCGGCCCCATCGGGCGACCTTCGGCGTCCAGGCGTTGTTCTTCCTCGGGGGTGCGTCGCTTGGCATCAATAGCCACCACGATGCACTGCGAGCCGTATTTGTCGGAGGCATCGCGGATGACCTGCGGGTTGGCAATGGCAGCCGAGTTGAAACTGGTTTTGTCGGCGCCAGCGTTGAGCAGGCGTCGCACATCCTCGACCACCCGCACGCCCCCGCCCACGGTCAGGGGGATGAACACCTGCGAGGCCACCGCCTCGATGATGTGCAGGATGACATCGCGCTCATCGCTGGTGGCGGTGATATCCAGAAAGGTGAGTTCGTCAGCGCCCTGCTCGTTGTAACGTGCCGCAATTTCCACCGGGTCGCCGGCGTCTCGCAGTTCGACAAAGTTCACGCCCTTGACGACCCGTCCGCCCGTCACGTCCAGGCAGGGAATGATGCGCTTGGCCAGCATGGGCGTCAGGCGCCGGCGTCGCCGAGTTCGTCGGCTCGCGCCTGAGCCTGCTGGAAATCCAGGTCGCCCGAGTAGATGGCACGACCGCAGATCACGCCCTCAACGCCCTCTTCTGCCACGGCGCACAGTTGTTCGATGTCGGTCATGTTGGACAGGCCGCCCGAGGCAATCACCGGAATGGTCAGCGATTGCGCCAGGCGCACCGTGGCCTCGATGTTGATGCCCGACAGCATGCCGTCGCGCCCAATGTCGGTGTAAATGATGGACTCGACGCCGTAGTCCTCAAACTTCTTGGCCAGATCGACCACCTCGTGGCCGGTCAGCTTGCTCCAGCCGTCGGTGGCCACCTTGCCATCCTTGGCATCCAGACCCACGATGATGTGACCGCCAAACGCGCTGCACGCGTCTTTCAGAAAACCGGGGTTTTTGACCGCAGCCGTGCCGATGATGACGTAGCTGATGCCGTTGTCGATGTAGCGCTCGATCGTATCGAGGTCGCGAATGCCGCCCCCGAGTTGCACCGGAACATCGTCTCCCACCGCCTTGAGGATGGCGCGAATGGCGCTGTCGTTTTGCGGTTTGCCGGCAAAGGCCCCGTTCAGATCGACCAGGTGCAGGCGACGCGCCCCTTTGTCCACCCAGTTCAGGGCCATCTCGGCAGGGTTGTCGCTGAAGGTGGTGGCCTGGTCCATGTCGCCTTGCTTGAGGCGAACACAACGGCCATCTTTCAGATCGATCGCGGGAATGAGCAGCATGGGACAGTCAGCGCAGCGGGGCTGGCAAAAGTGGACAAAACAACCAGGTCAGAGAACAAAAGATCAGGGCTTCCAGGCCAGAAAGTTGCGATACAGGGCAAGCCCACAATCGGCACTTTTTTCGGGGTGGAACTGCGTAGCAAAAATATTATCGCGTGCCAGCGCCGAGGTAAAGCGCCCACCGTAGTCAGTCTCGCCCGCAGTGTGGCGCGCATCGGACGGTTTGGCGTAGTAGCTGTGCACAAAATAGAAGTGACTGCCGTCCGGCACCCCGGCCCAGACCGGGTGTGGACGGGTCTGCCAGACCTGGTTCCAGCCCATTTGCGGCACTTTGTAGCGGCTGCCATCGGGCTGGTGCTGGCCTTGCAGCTCAAAACGCACCACCTCGCCGGGCATCAGGCCCAGGCTCGCCGTGCCGCCGTTTCCGCCTTCGGCACTGTGCTCGAGCAACATCTGCATGCCCACGCACACGCCAAACAAGGGCTTGGACTCGGCAGCCTCCAGTACCGCTGGCATCAAGCCGCAGTCGCGCAGCTCGCGCATGCAGTCGCGCATGGCACCCTGACCGGGCAGCACCACCCGCTCGGCCGCCCGCACCTGCTCCGGGTGAGCGGTGATGACCACCTCCATCCCGGTGCCCTGGGCTGCGTGCAGGACGGCCTGCGCCACCGAGCGCAGGTTGCCCATGCCGTAATCGATGACCGCAACGGTACGCATGGACGTCTTACAGGCTGCCCTTGGTGGACGGGATGGTGCCCGCTGCACGCGGGTCGATCTCGAGCGCCGCGCGCAGCGCGCGGGCGAACGCCTTGAACACCGTCTCGGCCTGGTGATGGGCGTTTTCACCGCGCAGGTTGTCGATGTGCAGGGTGACAAAGGCGTGGTTCACAAAGCCCTGGAAAAACTCGAAGGCCAACTGCGAATCGAAGGTGCCGATCATGCCGCTCTTGAAGGGCACGTGCATGACCAGACCGGGACGGCCCGAAAAATCCACCACCACGCGGCTCAGGGCTTCGTCTAGCGGCACATAGGCGTGACCGTAGCGGCGCAGACCCTTTTTGTCGCCCACGGCTTGGGCCACGGCCTGGCCGAGCGTGATGCCCACGTCTTCCACGGTGTGGTGGCCGTCGATGTGCAAGTCGCCGTCGGCCTGGATGTCCAGGTCGATCAGGCCATGGCGGGCGATTTGATCGAGCATGTGGTCAAAAAAGCCGATGCCGGTGTTCACCTTGCATTGCCCCGTGCCATCCAGGTTGAGCTGGACCCGGATGCGGGTTTCGGCGGTTTGGCGGCTGACGTCGGCGGTGCGTGCGTTCATGGTGGTGTTGGGCTGGTCAATCGGGGGGGGCGGCTGGGGGTGTTGGCTGCTGAATTTAGGCTGCTGAATTTCGGCGACTGCGTTGCGGCGACGTCAAGGGCCTCAGTGGATCAGGCCGATACGGCCTCTGTCAAGGCCGCCATCAGGCGTTGGTTCTCGGCCGGGGTGCCCACGGTCAGGCGCAGGCAGCCGGCCAGCAAGGGGTGCATGGCCGACACGTTCTTCACCAGCACACCGCGGGCCTTGAGCCCCTGGAAGACCCGAGCAGCCGTGTCGTGCGGGGCTTCGCCCGGGGCACTCAGGCGCACCAGCAGCATATTGGCTTCGCTGGGGAACGGCGTGGCACCGGTCAAGGCGCTCAGCTGCTGTTGCAACCAGGCGCGCTGTTCGCGCAGTTCACGGGCCTGCTGGGCAAACACCTCGGCATGCTCCAGGGCAAACAGTGCGCATTCGGCGTTGAGCACGCTCACGTTGTAAGGCGGGCGCACCTTGTCCACCTCGGCCACCAGGGCTGCCGGACCGATCATGTAGCCCAGGCGAATGCCCGCCAGTCCGAATTTGGACAAGGTGCGCATCAGGAGCACGTGGGTGTTGGCCGCCGGGTCGCGTCGGATGTCGTCCAGCCAGGTGCGGCTGGAAAATGGTTGGTAGGCCTCGTCCATCACCACCAGACCGCCGTAGGCCGACACCTGGGCGATGAGCCGGCGAATCACGTCGGCGTCCCACAGGTTGGCCGTGGGGTTGTTGGGATAGGCCAGGTACAGCAAGGCCGGTTGGTGCTGGGCAATGGCGCTGCGCAGGGCCGCCTCGTCCAGCTCAAATGTGGCGGTCAGGGGCACGCCCATGAACGGCAGGCCTTGCAACTGGGCGCCCATGGCGTACATGACAAAGCCCGGTTCGGGTGCCAGGATGCAAGCACCCGGCACATCACAGGCCATGGCCAGCAGCGAAATCAATTCATCCGATCCATTGCCCAGCATGAGCTGATAGCCCGCCGGCAGGTCGACATAGGCCGCCAGGGCCTGTTTGAGGTCGTCAATGCGAGGGCCGGGATAGCGGTTGATCGCCACCGCCCCCAGACGTCGACCCAGCTCGGCCTGCAGCGGCTCGGGCAAGGTGTAGGGGTTCTCCATTGCGTCGAGCTTCAAGTAGCCGGCGGCAGGCTGAACGGCGTAGGCGTGCATGGACTGCACGTCCGGTCGAATGAATCGCAAAGGCTGGCTCATGAAAGGGGGCTCACTACAGTCATCATACCCAGCGCTCAACGCGGCTTGAGGCGCATTTCGGCGGCACGCGCGTGCGCCTGCAAGCCCTCGCCGTGCGCCAGCACGGAGGCGATCTGGCCGAGCGTCTGCGCACCGGCCTCGCTCACCTCGATGAGGCTGCTGCGCTTTTGGAAATCGTAGACCCCCAGCGGTGAGCTGAAGCGCGCCGTTCCCGAGGTGGGCAGCACGTGGTTGGGGCCAGCGCAATAGTCGCCGAGCGACTCGCTGGTGAAGGCGCCGAGGAAGATGGCACCCGCGTGGCGCAACAGGGGCTCCCAGCGGTGCGGCTCGGCGCTCGAGACTTCCAGGTGCTCGGGGGCAATGCGGTTGCTGATCTCGCACGCCTCTTCCATGCTGCGGGTGTGGATGAGCGCACCGCGCCCCTGCAAGGAGGCACTGATGATGTCGCGCCGCGGCATTTGCGGCAGCAGCCGATCGATGGCGGCCTGCACCTGGGCGATGTAGGCAGCATCGGGGCACAGCAGAATGCTCTGGGCCAGCTCGTCGTGCTCGGCCTGGCTGAACAGGTCCATGGCCACCCAGTCGGGCGGCGTGGTGCCGTCTGCGAGCACCAGAATTTCGCTCGGGCCGGCGATCATGTCGATGCCCACGGTGCCAAACACGCGCCGCTTGGCGGCAGCCACGTAGGCGTTGCCGGGGCCGGTGATCTTGTCCACGCGCGGTAGGCTGGCCGTGCCGTAGGCCAGTGCGGCCACCGCCTGCGCGCCGCCGATGGTGAACGCGCGCGTGACACCCGCCACGTGCGCGGCAGCCAAAACCAACTCGTTGCGCTCGCCTCGCGAGGCCGAGGCAGCGCCTGTGCCCCCCGTGGCCACACTGCCCCGCACGGGGGTGGGCACCACCATGATGATCTCGGCCACGCCCGCCACATGGGCGGGAATGGCGTTCATCAGGATGCTGGACGGGTAGGCCGCCTTGCCACCGGGCACATAAATGCCCACGCGGTCCAGCGGCGTGACTTTCTGACCCAGCAAGGTGCCGTCCTCGTCGCGAAAGCTCCAGCTCTCGCCGCTGGCTTGCTTTTGCGCCTCGTGGTAGCGGCGCACGCGCGCAGCGGCGGCCTGCAAGGCGTGGCGCTGTTCGGGCGGCAGGCCGTCAAAGGCCCGGCGGAGTTCGTCGGCGCCCAGTTCCAGGTCGGCCATGCGCTCGACCGCCAGGCCATCAAATCGACGGGTGAAATCGAGCACGGCCTCGTCCCCGCGCTGACGCACATCGGCCAGGATGTCGGCCACGCGCTGCTCGATGCCCTCGTCGGTCTCGGCGGACCAATGCAAACGCTGCTTGAAATCAGCATCAAAGGTCGGCGAAGCGGTGGAGAGTTGGAGCACGGGGGGCATGGTGAAAAACCGTTCAGTGAAGCCTCAGGCGGGCCGGGCCGCCGTCGCCTGTGCAAAGGCGTCGATCAGTCGACGCAGGGGCGCCTGCTTGAGCTTGAGCGCGGCCTGGTTGACCACCAGGCGCGAGCTGATGTCCATGATGCGCTCGACCTCGATCAGGTCGTTGGCCTTGAGCGTGCTGCCCGTGGACACCAGATCGACGATGGCGTCGGCCAGGCCGGTCAACGGGGCGAGTTCCATGCTGCCATACAGCTTCACCAGGTCGACGTGCACGCCCTTGGTGGCAAAGAAATCGCGCGCAATGCTCACGTACTTGGTGGCGACTTTCAGGCGCGAGCCCTGGCGCACCACGCCGGCGTAATCGAAGTCCTTGTGCACCGCCACGCTCATGCGGCAGCGGGCAATGCGCAAATCGAGCGGCTGGTACAAGCCCTGGCCGCCATGCTCGATCAGCGTGTCCAGGCCCGTCACGCCCAGGTCGGCGCCGCCATATTGCACATAAGTGGGCACGTCGGTGGCGCGCACCAACACCACGCGCACATTGGCCTGGTTGGTCGGCAGGATGAGCTTGCGCGAGGTGTCGGGGTTCTCGAGCACCTCGATGCCGGCGGCCTGCAACAGCGGCAGGGTCTCGTCGAAGATGCGTCCTTTGGACAGCGCGAGGGTGATCATGAGATCCTTTCGATGTCGGCCCCGAGGGCGCGCAGCTTGGACTCCATGCGGTCGTAGCCGCGGTCCAGATGGTAAATGCGGTCGACCACGGTCTCGCCGTCGGCCACCAAACCAGCAATGACCAGGCTGGCCGAAGCGCGCAGGTCCGTGGCCATCACATGGGCCCCCGACAGCTGGGGCACACCCTCGATCACCGCCACCTTGCCGTCGGTCTGGATGTGGGCTCCCAGACGCACCAGCTCGTTGACGTGCATGAAGCGGTTTTCAAAAATGGTTTCGGTCACCTTGCTGGCGCCCTGCGACACGGCATTGAGCACCATGAACTGGGCCTGCATGTCGGTGGGGAAACCGGGGTATTCGGTGGTGCGAAAGGGTTGCGCACGCAGATGCTCAAACGCCGGGGCGGGGCTGTGAATGCGAATGCCTTCGGGCACGGCGGTCACGGTGGCGCCCGCATCACGCAGCTTGTCGATCACAGCGTCGAGATGGTCGGCACGGGCGTGACGCAGCACCACATCGCCACCGGTGGCGGCCACGGCGCACAGGAAGGTACCGGCCTCGATACGATCGGCCACCACACGGTGACGCGCGCCATTCAAACGCTCAACGCCTTGAATGTGGATGCGGCTGGTGCCGTGGCCCTCGATGCGCGCGCCCATGCTGATGAGCAGTTCGGCCAGGTCGGGAATTTCCGGCTCCTGGGCGGCGTTTTCGAGCACCGTTTCGCCATCGGCCAGGGCCGCGGCCATCAGAAAGTTTTCGGTACCGGTCACGGTGACCATGTCGGTGGCGATGCGCGCACCGCGCAAGCGGCTGCGCCCCACGGGCAGGCGTGCCACCATGTAGCCGTGCTCGACCACGATGTCGGCTCCCATGGCCTGCAAGCCCTTGATGTGCTGATCGACCGGTCGCGAACCGATGGCGCAACCACCGGGCAAGGACACGCGCGCATGGCCACAGCGCGCCAGCAAAGGCCCCAGGGCGAGCACCGAGGCGCGCATGGTCTTGACCAATTCGTAAGGCGCTTCGGCACGCTCGAGCGCGCAGGCATCGAGGGTCACCTGACCGTGCTCGGTGCGCTCCACGCGCACCCCCATGTTGGCCAGCAACTTGAGCATGGTGGACACGTCCTGCAAGCGCGGCACGTTGTCGAACACCACCGGCTGATCGGTCAGCAGTGCTGCGCACAACTCGGGCAAGGCGGCGTTCTTGGCGCCCGCCACCTCGACCATGCCGTGCAGGGTGCGTCCGCCACGAATGAGCAACTTGTCCATTCAGGCGCTCCGCTGGTCCGCAGCCCATTCGGCCGGGGTGAAGGTTTTCATGGACAGCGCATGCACCTCGTCGGTGTGCATGCGCGAACCCAGCGTGGCATACACCCGCTGATGACGCTTGATGGCCCGCAAACCCTCGAACTCGGGCGAGACCACGAGCGCCTGCCAATGGCGACCGTCACCATCCACCTCGAGGTGGTCGCAGCGCATGCCGTCAGCGATGATCTGTTGCAGTTCCTGGGCGGTCATGGGGTCAGCCTCGAATTTTGTAGCCCGTGCGCAGCAAATGCAGGGCAATGCCCGCCACCACCGCCAGGGTGCTGGCCACCAGACCCAGACTCAACCAGGGCGAGACATCGCTCACCCCGAAAAAGCCGTAGCGGAACCCGTCGATCATGTAGAAAAACGGGTTGAGGTGGCTCACACCCTGCCAGAACGCGGGCAGGGAATGGATGGAATAGAACACGCCGCTCAGAAAGGTCATGGGCATGATGATGAAGTTCTGAAAGGCCGCGAGCTGATCGAACTTCTCGGCCCACAAGCCGGCGATCAAGCCCAGCGTGCCCAGCAAGGCCGCCCCCAGCAATGCAAACGCCAGAATCCAGCCGGGCGCCACATAACCGATCGGGGTGGACCAGGCCGTCACGGCAAACACACCCAGCGCCACCGCCAGGCCCCGCACCATGGCCGAGCCCACGTAGGCCACGAACCAACTCCAGTGTCCCAGCGGCGTGAGCAGCAAAAACACCAGGTTGCCCATGATCTTGCTCTGGATGAGCGAGGACGAGCTGTTGGCAAATGCGTTTTGCAGCAGGCTCATCATCACCAGGCCGGGAATGAGGAAGGCGGTGTAGCTGACCTGGTCATACACCTTCACCCGGTCTTCCAGCACATGGCCAAAGATCAAGAGGTACAGCACGGCCGTCAGCACAGGCGCAGCCACGGTCTGGAAGCCCACCTTCCAGAACCGCATCACCTCTTTGTAAAACAAGGCGCGCCAGCCCATCATGCCGAACCTCCGGAAAGGGACGGTGCCTGTTGCTGGTTCATGACCTCGAGGAACACATCCTCCAGGTCGGCCTTACGAATCTCGACATCCTCGGCCACCAGGCCGGCTTGTCGTACCGCGGACAGGTGACGCTCAATTTCCGCCGCGTCGTGCGCGGGCAACTGCACGATACGCCCCACCACACGGGCCTTGCTGGCCAATTCGGGCGGCAAAGCTGTGTCGAGCTTGAAGCGCAACACATTGCTGGAAGCCGAGCGCAGCAACTCGCTGGTGCGGTCCAGCGCCACGACACGTCCTTGCTTGAGCATGGCAATGCGCCCGCACAGGGCTTCGGCTTCTTCCAGGTAATGGGTGGTGAGCAAGACCGTGTGGCCTTCGCGGTTGAGCTTGGCAATGAACTGCCACAGGGTTTGACGCAACTCCACGTCCACACCCGCCGTGGGCTCATCGAGCACGATGACCGGTGGCTTGTGCACCAGCGCCTGCGCCACCAGCACGCGTCGCTTCATGCCGCCCGAGAGCTGGCGCATGTTGCTGTTGGCCTTGTCGCTCAAGCCCAGGCTGGAGAGCAACTCGTCGATCCAGTCGTCGTTGCCGGTGACGCCGAAGTAGCCCGACTGAAAGCGCAAGGTCTCGCGCACATTGAAGAAAGGGTCGAACACGAGTTCCTGCGGCACCACACCCAATTGGCGTCGCGCCAGGGCGGGTTGCTCGCGCACATCGTGGCCCATGACTTGCACGCGCCCCGAGGTGGCACGGTTCAAGCCGGCGAGGATGCTGATCAGCGTGGTCTTGCCCGCCCCGTTGGGCCCCAAGAGGCCAAAGAACTCGCCGGGCTGGATGTCCAGGCTCACGCCATCGAGGGCCTGGAACGGCCCGCGATCGGTGGCATAAGTCTTGGAGACGGATTGAAAGGAGATGGCGGGCATGGCGAACCCGCTATTTTAAGGCGAGCGGGGAGGTGTTCGGCGTTTGACTGGACGTATATCCGGGCGACTATGCGGGCGACTCTGTGCGGGGGACTGTCAGATCATCCGTCCGGGCAACCCTCTGGCGACTGGCCCGCTGCAATGCCCAACCCGGATCGCCGGCTCAAGGGGCCGCTGACAAACCCAGGCCGGATGCAATGCCATACACCTGGGCGAGTTGCCGGGCCTGGGCAGGCAGCGCACGCACCTGCACCCGACATCCGCGACCCAGCGCGGCACGCTGCAGGGCCAGCAACACCGCCAGCGCCGAGGAGTCAAAGCGATGCAAGGCCGAGGCGTCCAGCGACACCTCGCCTTGTGCAGGCAACCGCCGAACCCAGTCCTGCAAGCAGGCCTGGGCCTCGCGGTGGGTCAGCAGCGCGGGCATGGACAGTGTGACGGATGCGGTCATGTCAGACACCAGGCGCGTCGCCGTCAGGGACGGGCCCCGGGTTTGTTGCGCTCGCTCAGGCTGGCAATGAGGCCATCGAGGCCACGGGCATTGATTTCCTGACCGAACTGGGTGCGGTAGGTATCCACCAGCCACACGCCCATGACGTTGAGGTTGTAAATCTTCCAGCCCCAGCCCTGTCCGGGTGTTTTTTCCACACGGTAATCGAGCTGAATGGGCTCGGGGCCGCCACGGACTTCACTGCGCACCAGCACCTCGGTGTCGTCAGGAGCTGCGCGCAGGGGCTTGACCTGGATGGTCTGGTCCTTGACCTGGCCCAGGGCGCCGGCATACGTGCGGATCAGCAAGGCCTTGAATTCGTCCTGCAGCCGGGCTTGTTGTTCGGGGGTTGCCTGACGCCAGGCCGGGCCCACGGCCGATGCCGTCATGCGACGGAAGTTCAGATGCGGCATGATGCGGGCGTCCACCACGGAGGCAATGCGTTGCACGTCACCCGTCTTGAGGGTGCGGTCGTTTTTCACCACCTCCAGCAAGTCGGCGGACAGGCGTCGCACAAAGGCGTCGGCGGTTTCGTCGGCCGCCCGAGCCACTGTCGGGCTCAGCAGGGACGCCCCCAGCAGCGTCAAGCCGGCAGCGCCCAGCAGGCCGGTACGGCGCGAGAAGCCCGCCGACATGCGTTGCCCGGCCGCACTCCCCGCACCATCAGGGCGCGCAAGTCGTGCGGTGAGGCGACTGCAGTGGGGAGACATCATGGTTTGGATTGTCCATCAGATCCGGGAGCCGGGTCAGCGCCTCCCGTATCAGGCGGGTTGCCGTCCCAGACATCGGACAGGCGCTTTTGCAGATAGACATCACGCACAAAGGTGTACTTGTCGATGGCCATGGCGTCGACTTGATCGGTGGCTTTCAGCAAACGGGCACGTTTGTCCACCAGGTTGGTCACCGTGAGCGTGTTGCGCGCGGGCACCTCTTCGATGTGGCGCACCAGATTGCCTTTGGTGTCCACGGGCAGGCTGGCCCCGTCACGCAAGGTGGAAGGGCCCAGCAAGGGCAGCACGACGTAAGGACCGCTGGGCACGCCCCAGTAGCCCAGGGTCTGGCCAAAGTCTTCGGGATGGCGCTCCAGCTTCATGGAAGTGGCCACATCGAACAGTCCGACGATACCCACCACCGAGTTGACCAGCACGCGGGCGCCGGTTTCCGCTGTTTGGGCGGGCTTGAGCTGCAAGGCGTTGTTGAGAGTGGACCACACATCGGCAATGTTGGCAAAGAAGTTGCTGATGCCCGTGCGGATGGGCGAAGGCGTCACCTCCTGGTACGTGCGCGCCACCGGACGGATGACCGAGCTGTCCAGCGCCTCGTTGAAACCGTAAATGCTGCGGTTCAAGGGCTCTAGCGGATCACGGGCCACGGCGTTGGGTCCGCTGGCGCAGCCGGTCAGCACCAGCGCTATGGCCAGCGTCAACCCGCTGAAATAGGATGTGAGAGCACTCGGCTTCATGGTTTGTTCGGGGTCGGCGTATCGGCCGCTTTGTTATAGAGAAATTGGCTCAGCAAGGACTCGAGCACCATGGCCGACTGCGTTTGCTGCACCCGGTCGCCATTGGCCAGGTTGGTTTCGCCCGCACCCGCTTCAATGCCGATGTACTGTTCACCGAGCAAGCCGCTGGTGAGAATTTTCAGCGAACTGTCTTTGGGAAAGGCGTAGCGCTTTTCCAGCGCCATGGTGACCGTGGCCTGGAAGGTCTTGTCGTCAAAGGCAATGCCGTCCACCCGGCCCACCACCACGCCGGCGCTTTTGACCGCGGCCTGACGCTTGAGCCCGCCAATGTTGTCAAAGCGCGCCGTCACCTGGTAGGTGGACTGCAGGTTCAGACTCAGCAGGTTGGCCGACTGCAGGGCCAGAAACAGCAGCGCCACGGCACCGATCAGCACCAGCAGGCCCACCCACACATCATTCTTGGATCGTTGCATCACGTCCCCCTTCAAATACTGAACATCAACGCGGTGAGCAGGAAGTCCAGGCCCAGCACGGCCAGCGACGCCACCACCACGGTCCGGGTGGTCGCGCGTGACACACCCTCGGGCGTCGGCTGCGCCTCATACCCTTGCAACAGTGCCACAAAGGTCACCGTCACGCCAAACACCAGGCTCTTGACCACGCCGTTGCCCACGTCCTTCCAGACGTCGACACCGCCTTGCATCTGGCCCCAAAACGAACCCGGGTCCACCCCGATCATCACCACGCCCACCACCCAACCGCCGACGATGCCCACCGCGCTGAACACGGCGGCCAGGATGGGCATGGTCAAGACACCCGCCAGAAAGCGCGGCGCCAGGATACGGCGCAACGGGTCCACGGCCATCAGGTCCATGGCGCTGAGTTGTTCTCCCGCTTTCATCAGCCCAATCTCGGCGGTGAGCGACGTGCCTGCCCGACCGGCAAACAGCAGCGCGGTCACCACCGGCCCGAGTTCGCGCACCAGGCTCAAGGCCACCAGCAGACCCAGCGCAGAAGATGAGCCGTAGCGCTGCAAGGTGTAGTAACCCTGCAGTCCCAGCACAAAGCCGACAAACAAGCCCGACACCGAAATGATGGCGAGCGAATAATTGCCCAGAAAGTGCATCTGGTCGCGCACCAGGCCAAAGCGGCGCAGGGTGGGACCGATGAGCCACACCAGGCGCACAAACAGGCGTGCGGCCTGGCCCAGGTCGGCCAGTTGTTGACGGGTCTTGAAGCCCAGGTTGGACAGCCAGCTCATCGGCGGTCTCCCGCGCTCGGCTTCAGGCCGAAGTCCTCTTCCACCGACGCGGCCGGGAAGTGAAAGCGCACCGGCCCTTCGGGCGCAGCGGTGACGAATTGGTGTACCAGCGGGTCCTGGCTGGCCCGGACTTCCTGGGGCGTGCCTTGCGCCGCCACCCGGCCATTGGCCAGGATGATGACCTGGTCGGCAATGTGAAAGGTTTCGTCCAGGTCGTGCGAGACCACCACGCTGGTCAGACCCAGACTGTCGTTGAGCTGGCGGATCAAACGCGCCGCCGTGCCCAGGGAAATCGGATCGAGGCCGGCAAAGGGTTCGTCATACATGACCAACTCGGGGTCGAGGGCCATCGCGCGGGCCAGGGCCACACGCCGGGCCATGCCGCCGGAGACCTCGCTGGGCATGAGGTCGCGCGCGCCGCGCAAGCCCACTGCCTCGAGCTTCATCAGCACGATATCGCGAACCAGGGCTTCGTCCAGATCGGTGTGCTCGCGCAAGGGAAAGGCCACGTTGTCAAACACACTGAGGTCGGTGAACAAGGCACCAAACTGAAAGAGCATGCCCATGCGACGACGCAGGGCGTAAAGACCCTCGTGGTTCAAACTCCCCACCTCCTGCCCGTCGAACAACACCTGCCCGGACTGAGCACGAACCTGGCCCCCGATGAGCCGCAGCACCGTGGTCTTGCCACCACCCGAGGCGCCCATCAGCGCAGTGACCTTGCCACGCGGCACGCACAGGCTCACCCCGTCCAGGATCAGACGGTCGTTGTAACCAAATCGCAGGTCACGCAGCTCGACGAGGGGGGGGGTGTCTGTGGACATGAAAGACAAAAAAGCCGGGATGACCGGCTTTTAAATCATAAGTGCTCATTGTAAAGCCTGGCTGACTGCAGAACGGGGCACGTTGCGGGGTTGGCGGATGCCCTGGACCTCTCCCGCTGCACCTGCGCCCAATCCGATGCCCAGTCCCACACCACTCAGCGCGGCAGGACGGTGGCGCCCATCAGGAACTCATCCACCGCACGGGCCGCCTGGCGGCCTTCACGGATGGCCCAGACCACCAGTGACTGTCCACGGCGCATGTCGCCGGCAGCGAACACCTTGGCCACATTGGTGGCGTAGCCACCATCGACTTCGGTGTTGGCCTTGGCATTGCCACGCGCGTCTTTTTCCACGCCAAAGGCATCCAGCACGGTGGCAACCGGGTTGACAAACCCCATGGCCAGCAGCACCAGATCCGCCTCGTAAGTTTTCTCGGTGCCCGGCACCTCGACCATCTTGCCGTCCTTGAACTCGATGTGCACCGTCTTGAGGCCCTTGACCTGGCCCTTGTCCCCGATGAACTCCTTGGTCGAGATCGCAAACTCGCGCACGCAACCTTCTTCGTGGCTGGAGCTGGTGCGCAGTTTGAGCGGCCAGTAGGGCCACACCAAGGGCTTGTTCTCCTCTTCGGGCGGCTGGGGCATCACCTCGAACTGCACCACGCTGGTGGCGCCATGCCGGTTGCTGGTGCCCACGCAATCACTGCCTGTGTCGCCCCCCCCGATCACGATGACTTTCTTGCCGTCCGCACGCAACTGACCGGGCAGCTTGTCACCGGCGTTGACCTTGTTTTGCTGCGGCAAAAATTCCATGGCGAAATGAACGCCAGCCAGCTCGCGGCCGGGCACCGGCAGGTCACGCGACTGCTCGGAGCCACCGGTGAGCAACACGGCGTCGAAGTCTTTCTTCAGCTGCTCGGCCGACACGGTCTCCTGAGCCCAGTTGGTGACCTTGGTGTCCTTGGGCATGCTGCCCACCAGCACGCCGGTGCGGAAGGTCACGCCTTCGGCTTGCATTTGCTCGACTCGGCGGTCAATGTGCGACTTCTCCATCTTGAAGTCGGGGATGCCATAGCGCAGCAGCCCACCCACGCGATCGTTCTTTTCAAACACCGTCACATCATGACCCGCACGAGCCAGTTGCTGGGCAGCGGCCAGGCCGGCGGGGCCGGCGCCCACGACGGCGACTTTCTTGCCGGTCTTGTGTTTGGCCGGGCGGGGGGTGACCCAGCCCTCGGCCCAGGCGCGGTCGATGATGGCGTGCTCGATGGACTTGATGCCCACGGCATCGTCGTTCACGTTCAGCGTGCAGGCGGCCTCGCAGGGTGCGGGGCAGATGCGGCCGGTGAACTCGGGGAAGTTGTTGGTCGAGTGCAGCACCTCGATCGCGTTTTTCCAGTCGCCGTGGAAGACCAGGTCGTTGAAGTCGGGAATGATGTTGTTGACCGGGCAACCGCTGTTGCAAAACGGCGTGCCGCAATCCATGCAGCGCGCGCCTTGCTGTTTGGCTTGCGACTCGTCCAGGCCAATGACAAATTCCTTGTAGTGCTTCAGACGCTCGGTGACGGGCTTGTAGCCCTCCTCGAGACGCTCAAATTCCATGAAGCCAGTGATTTTTCCCATGATGTGATTCCTTCTTGCTCGTCAGCGTGTCGTGCAATGGCGGCTTATTTGGCCGTGGCGGCGCGCGCCTTCTTGGCCGGTGCCGCTGCGCTGGTCTTGGCCTTGGCAGCCAGTTCGCCCAACGCGCGCTTGTATTCGTTCGGAAACACTTTCACGAACTTGCCACGCGACTCGGCCCAGTTGTCCAGCAGGTCGCGGGCACGCTTGGAGCCCGTCCAGCGGTGGTGGTCTTCCAGCAACTTGCGCAGTTGCGCTTCATCGCTTTGGCCACGGTGCCAGATGTCCTGAGACATCGCGGCTTCCTGCTCGGCCGTGGTCAGCACCTTCTCAAGCGAGACCATGGCGGTGTTGCAGCGCTTGGCGAACTGGCCATCCTCGTCGTAGACGTAGGCCAGACCCCCGCTCATGCCCGCGGCGAAGTTGCGGCCGGTCTTGCCCAGCACCGCCACGGTGCCGCCGGTCATGTACTCACAGCCGTGGTCGCCCGTGCCTTCCACCACGGCGGTCGCGCCGGACAGACGCACGGCAAAGCGCTCGCCGGCCACACCGCTGAAATAGGCCTCACCGCTGGTGGCCCCGTACATCACGGTGTTGCCCACGATGATGTTGTCGGTGGCCACGCCACGGAAGTCCAGGCTGGGGCGCACCACGACACGACCACCCGACAAGCCTTTGCCGGTGTAGTCGTTGGCGTCGCCAATCAGGTAGAGCGTGATGCCGGATGCCAGGAACGCACCGAACGATTGACCGCCCGTGCCTTCGAGCTGGATACGCAGCGTGTCATCGGGCAGACCTTCGGGACGCACACGGGTCAGGGCACCGGAGAGCATGGCGCCCACCGAGCGGTTGACGTTGCGCGTCACTTCCATGAACTGGACCTTCTCGCCTTTTTCGATGGCAGCTTTCGATTTCTCGATCAGCACGCGGTCCAGCGTCTTGTCCAGGCCGTGGTCCTGCACGTCCACATGGTGACGCGCCACCTCGGCGGGCACCTGGGGCGTGGCGAGCAAACGGCCGAAGTCCAGACCTCGGGCCTTCCAGTGCGCGATGCCCTGCTTCATGTCGAGCAAATCGCTGCGTCCGATCAGGTCGTCAAACTTGGCCACGCCCAGCTGAGCCATGATCTGACGCACTTCTTCGGCGATGAAGAAGAAATAGTTGACCACGTGCTCGGGCTTGCCCGAAAACTTCTGACGCAGCGTCGGGTCTTGCGTGGCCACGCCCACCGGGCAGGTGTTGAGGTGGCACTTGCGCATCATGATGCAGCCCTCGACCACCAGCGGTGCGGTGGCAAAGCCGAATTCATCCGCGCCCAGCAAGGCCGCGATGGCCACATCGCGTCCGGTCTTGAGCTGACCATCGGCCTGCACGCGAATACGACCACGCAGGCGGTTGAGCACCAGGGTCTGCTGGGTTTCGGCCAGACCGATTTCCCAGGGGCTGCCGGCGTGCTTGATGGACGACCAGGGCGAGGCGCCCGTACCGCCGTCATGGCCGGCGATCACCACGTGATCGCTCTTGCACTTGGCGACTCCCGCGGCGATGGTGCCCACCCCGATTTCCGACACCAGCTTGACGCTGATGGAGGCATGCGGGGCGACGTTCTTCAGGTCGTGGATGAGCTGGGCCAGATCCTCGATGGAGTAGATGTCGTGGTGCGGCGGGGGCGAAATCAGGCCCACACCCGGCACGCTGTAACGCAGCTTGCCGATGTACTCGGACACCTTGCCGCCGGGCAGCTGACCGCCCTCACCGGGCTTGGCACCCTGCGCCATCTTGATCTGGATCTGGTCGGAAGACGTCAGGTACTCGGCCGTGACGCCGAAGCGGCCCGAGGCCACCTGCTTGATGCGCGAGCGCAGGCTGTCGCCATCGAGCAGCGGGGTGTCGACTTCGACTTGCCCCTCGCCGATCACGCTCTTGAGCGTCTCGCCCTTCTTGATGGGAATGCCCTTGAGTTCGTTGCGGTAACGCGCCGGGTCTTCACCGCCCTCACCCGTGTTGCTCTTGCCGCCAATGCGGTTCATGGCAATGGCGAGCGTGGCGTGAGCCTCAGTGGAAATGGAGCCCAGCGACATGGCGCCGGTGGCAAAGCGCTTGACGATTTCGGCAGCCGACTCGACCTGCTCGAGCGGGATGGCCTGGGACGGGTCGATCTTGAACTCGAACAGACCGCGCAGCGTCATGTGGCGCTTGCTCTGGTCGTTGATGATCTGTGCGTACTCTTTATAGGTGTTGAAGTTGTTGGCGCGCGTGCTGTGCTGGAGCTTGGCAATCGCGTCGGGTGTCCACATGTGCTCTTCACCGCGGGCACGCCAGGCGTATTCGCCCCCGGTGTCGAGCATGCTGGCCAGCACGGGGTCTTCGCCAAAGGCGGCCTGGTGCATGCGGATGCCCTCTTCGGCCATCTCGAAAATGCTGATGCCTTCCACCCGGCTGGCGGTGCCGGTGAAATACTTCTGCACCGTCTCGCTGTTGATGCCGATGGCTTCGAACAGCTGTGCACCGCAATAACTCATGTAGGTCGACACGCCCATCTTGGACATGATCTTGGACAGGCCCTTGCCGATCGCCTTCACATAGTTGTAGATGGCTTTCTCGGCCGACAGATCGGCCGGCAGGTCCTGGTGCATGGCCGCCAGGGTTTCCATGGCGAGGTAGGGGTGGACGGCTTCGGCGCCGTAACCCGCCAACACGGCAAAGTGATGCACTTCGCGGGCGCTGCCCGTCTCGACCACCAGGCCGGCCGACGTGCGCAGCCCTTCGCGCACCAGGTGCTGGTGAATGGCCGACAAGGCCAGCACGGCGGGAATCGCCACCTGGGTGGCGCTCACACCGCGGTCGCTCAGGATCAGGATGTTGCGCCCGCCCTTGATGGCGTCGACACTGGCGGCGCACAACGACGCCAGCTTGGCTTCCACGCCGTCCTTGCCCCACTCGATGGGGTAGGTGATGTCGAGCGTGGCGCTTCTGAACTTGCCCTGGGTGTAGGTTTCGATGTTGCGCAGCTTGGCCATGTCCTCGAAACCGAGGATGGGCTGGCTCACCTCCAGGCGCATGGGCGGGTTGACCTGGTTGATGTCGAGCAGGTTGGGCTTGGGTCCGATGAAGGACACCAGGGACATCACGATGGCCTCGCGGATCGGGTCGATCGGCGGGTTGGTCACCTGCGCGAACAACTGCTTGAAGTAGTTGTACAGGGGCTTGTTCTTGCTGGAGAGCACGGCCAGCGGGCTGTCATTGCCCATGGAGCCAATGCCCTCTTCGCCATTGATGGCCATGGGGGCCATCAGGAACTTGATGTCTTCCTGGCTGAAACCGAACGCCTGCTGGCGGTCGAGCAGCGACAC
>CANFMY010000013.1 GCA_947448375.1 Comamonadaceae bacterium
AAGGTGCAAGGCCAAGGTGCAAGGCGTGCTTTGGGGCACGACGCCTGGCCGGGAGCGCGCTCAGCGCTCGAGCATGGCGTTGACGCCTTGCAAATCGTCTTCCTTCAGCAATCCACTGGCCTGACGCAGCTTGAGGCTGCCCACCAGCACGTCGTAGCGTGCTTTGGCCAAATCACGCTTGGTCTGAAACAACTGGCTCTGCGAGTTCAGCACATCGATGTTGATGCGCACGCCCACCGAGTAACCCAGCTTGTTGGCGTCCAGCGCCACCTGGCTGGAGGACTCGGCGGCTTCCAGTGCCTTGACTTGCCCCAGGCCCGAGACCACGCCAAAGTAGGCGGTGCGGGTGGCTTGTGCCACGTTGCGACGCGCCGCCTCCAGGTCCTGGCGAGCCTTGTCTTCCAGTTGCACGGTTTCTTTGTAACGGTTCTCGGTGGCGAAGCCGGCAAAGAGGGGAACGTTCATGACCACTTGCAGCGAGGGGCTGACCACGTGGGAGTTCGAAGAAGTACTGCCCGAAATCGATGTGCCGCCCAGGCTGCGCGTACCCGAATATCCACCCACCAGATCGACGGTGGGCTTGTGGCCAGCGCGAGCCCGTTCAATTTCCAGCTGCGCAATGTCCATCGCCAGTTGGGCATTCAGTACCGTCGGGTGTGAGGATTCGGATTGCTTGACCCAATCTTCGACGTCCTGCGGCAAGGTGGGGTTGAGGGCTGTCCCGGTGTTGAGCGCTTTGGGGGCGGCGTTCTTGATGCCCACGATGGTGTCCAGCGCCAGTCGCTTCACGCGCAGGTCGTTGTCGGCGGCAATTTCTTGGGCAATCACCAGGTCGAAGCGGGCCTGAGCTTCACGCGTGTCGGTGATGGTGGCGGTGCCGACTTCAAAGTTGCGTTTGGCCGAAGCGAGCTGCTCGGCCACCGCAATCTTTTGTGCGCGCACGAAGTTCAGGCTGTCCTGGCTGGCCAGCACATCGAAGTAAGCTTGACTGACACGGATCAGCAGGTCCTGTTCGGCCACCGTCAACTGGGCATAGGCCTGGCTTAGCTGCTTGGCAGATTGGCGGTATATGGCCAGGTTGGCGGGGCGGTACAGCGGTTGGGTAGCGGTCAGGGTGGCGTTGTTTTGGAGATACCAGCGTTTGAAGGGGTTGCCGTCGTTAGCCACATAATTTGATGGTGTGGCATAAAAGTCCTTGTTATTCGCATCCGTGAACAAGCCTACCGCTTTGTTTTCCGACGGCGTATCCCCCCGAAAATCCACCTGCGAGCGCGTCGCCGTCAGTCCCAAGCCCACCGTCGGCATGATCTGCGCCAACCCCTGATCCGCACGGTAGCGGTTGGCCTCATACAGCGACTTGGCGGACTGGAAGGTCGCGTCGTAGCCTTTGGCCATGTTGTAGAGGTCGATCAGGCTTTGTGACCACACGGGCGTACTCAAGAGGCCCGACACAGCGGCACCGATCAGACTGACACGAAACGACTTCATGAAGCGCTTTCAGAAATAGCCAGAAAAAACAAGACGCAGGCAGCGGCGTTGTGACTCAATAGGTGGGCACCGCCGGGTCCACCTGCGCTGACCAGGCATGAATGCCGCCGGCAATATTGGCCACGTGCTCGAAGCCCTGTTGAACCAGGAACGAAGCGACCTGCATGCTGCGGCTGCCATGATGACACAAGCAGGCCACCGGGCGTGTGCGATCGATCTCGCTCAGGCGCGCTGGCACAAGTTGCATGGGAATGCTCAGCAGCTCGAAGCCGGCGGGTTTGACGCTCGCCGTTTGCAGCTCCCAGGGTTCGCGCACATCGAGCACGATCAGAGGGCCGGTGCTGGCCTGTTGCGTTGCCCAGTCGTTGAGCTGGGCAGGAGTGATTTGGGTCAACATAGGGCGTTAAAAGTGAAAGCGGCTGGGTTGTGCAAAGTTCTGCAAAGCCGGGGCCGAGGTGTCCCACAGCGCCGTGCTGCTGAATTGGCGCTCGCCGGTGCGGGTGAACAAGGTGGCCTGCATGACGGGGTCGGTGCCCACGATGGCGATCAGGCGTCCGCCGATGGTCAGTTGATCGAGCAGGTGTTGCGGCACGTCGGCCACCGAACCGCCGAGCACGATGGCGTCAAACGGAGCGCCATCAACCGGGCCTGTCGCGCCATCGCCCTCGATGACGCGCGCGTTGTGCACACCCGCGGCCTGCAGGTGACGACGTGCGGCCTCGGCCATGACGGGGTCGATTTCCAGGCTCACCACCTCACGCGCGCGGTGCGCCAGCAAGGCGGCACGGTAGCCGCTGCCGGTGCCAATATCGAGTACGGACTCTGTGCCCTTGAGCGCCAGGTCGTGCATCAGGCGTGCGTCAATCCGGGGTGGGAGCATGACATGACCGCCCGGCAGCGGAATCTCCTCGTCCACGTAGGCCATGAACTGGTATTGCGGGGGCGTGAACAACTCGCGCGGCACAGCGCCCAGCACGGCCAGCACCTGGGGATCGAGCACCTTCCAGGGACGGATTTGCTGTTCGACCATCTTGAAGCGGGCTTGTTCGAAATTCATGGCTATCTCTGGGGCAACGGGTTGAAACAAAGAAAGGATTTTAGGGGCGAACCTGCCCGCTATCTGACGCCTGGGCCTGGCCCAGCCACCGGCGTTTGAACCAACTGGCCAGATCGTCCAGGTAGCAGTACACCACGGGCACCACCACCAGGGTCAGCAGGGAGGAGGTGATCACGCCGCCTATAACGGCCTGCCCCATGGGGGCGCGCTGCTCCGAGCCCTCGGTGAGGGCAAAAGCCAGCGGCACCATGCCGAAGATCATGGCCAGGGTGGTCATCAGGATGGGGCGCAGCCGCACGCGGGCGGCCAGCAGCAAGGCCTCATGGCGGGGCAGGCCGGCCACGCGCTGGCCATCCGCACCGGTGTGGTCCTCGCGCGAGCGGATGGCGAAATCCACCAACAGAATGGCGTTCTTGGTGACCAGTCCCATGAGCATCACCACCCCGATGATCGAGAACATCGACAAGGTGGAGCGAAACAGCATGAGCGCCAGCACCACGCCGATCAGGGTCAGCGGCAGCGAGGTCATCAAGGCCAGGGGTTGCAGGAAGCTTTTGAACTGGCTGGCCAGGATCATGTAGATGAAGATGATGGCCAAGGCCAGGGCCGACACGGCATAGCCAAACGACTCCTGCATGTTCTTGGTGGAGCCGCCAAACTGGTAGCGGTAGCCCGAGGGCAGGTTCAGCTCGGTCATCATGCGCCGGATGTCGGCGGAAATTTCACCCGTGGAGCGGCCCAGGGCGTTGGCGCTGAAGGTGATCTCGCGCATCAGGTCGCGCCGGTTGATCTGGTTGGGGCCCGTGTCCTCTTTGACGCGGGCCACCTGGTTGAGCTTGACCACGCGGCTCGAGCCGTCGGCGGCGGTGGCCACCGGAAAGGGGAGTCGCTCCAGGTCTTCGGGGGTGTTGCGCGCCGAGGGCGCCAGCCGCACATTGACGTCGTAGGTCTGGTCGTCGGCGGCGCGCCAGTTGCCCACGGTTTGCCCGGCCACCAGGTTGCGCAGTTGCGTGCCAATGCTGCCCACATTGAGGCCCAGGTCGGCAGCGGCTTCGCGTTGCACGTCAACACGGAAGGTGGGCTTGTCGGGCTTGAGGGTGGAGTCGACATCGACGGCGCCCGGAATCTGCCGCATCTGCTCGACGATGCGCGCGTTCAACCGCCCGAGTTCGGCCAGGTCGGTGCCCATCACCGAAAACTCGATCTGCTTGTTGCCCCCCACCGAGTCGATCTGACCGATGTGGGTCACGGTAATGCCCGGCACCTGAGCCAGCCGCGCACGCCAGGCCACCGACAGGTCATCGATGCTGCGTTGTCGCTGATGGCGATCCACCAGCCGGATATAGAGGCTGGCGTAGCTTTTGCCGTTGGCGTTGCCGGTGTTGACCGTGGCCAGCGTGTAGCGCACCTCGGGCGATTCGCGCAGGATGTCGGCGACCTGACGGGCTTTGGCTTCCGTGGCTTCCAGTGACGAGCCCATGGGGGTGTTGAAGTTGAGGTTGGTCTCGGAGTAGTCGGCCTTGGGTACAAACTCGGTGCCCAGCAACGGCACCAGCACGAGGCTGCTGACAAAGGTCGCCGCCGCCAGCGCCAGCGTGGCCAGGGGGTGCACCAACGCCCAACGCAAGACACGTTGATAAGCCTGTGCCAGACGTTCGGTCGCGCCCTCGAACCAGCCCGTGAGTCGACCAATGGTGCGGTCGTAGCGGCTGTTACCCGGTGACGTATGGTCTCGGTGGATGCTGGGGTCGTGCCACACACTGGAGAGCATGGGGTCGAGCGTGAAACTCACGAACATCGAAATCAGCACCGCGGCCACGATGGTGATGCCGAACTCGTGGAAGAACTTGCCGATGATGCCTTGCATGAAACCGATGGGCAGAAACACCGCCACGATGGAGAAGGTGGTGGCCAGCACCGCCAGCCCAATCTCCTGTGTGCCGTCCAGCGCGGCCTGATACGACGACTTGCCCATCTGCACATGGCGCACGATGTTTTCGCGCACCACGATGGCGTCGTCGATCAAGAGGCCCACGCACAGCGAAAGCGCCATCAGCGTCACCATGTTGATGGTGAAGCCGAAGATATGCATGAACAGAAAGGTGCCGATGATGGCAATCGGCAGCGTGAGCCCGGTGATGACGGTCGAGCGCCACGAGTTGAGAAACAAAAACACGATCAGCACTGTCAGCAGCGCACCTTCGACCAGCGTGCGGCGCACGTTGTTGACCGACACGCGGATCATGCGCGAGCCGTCATACACGGACTCGAGCCGCACGCCCGGGGGCAACTGCGCGCGCAGGTCCTGGGTGAGCCGATTCAGGCCATCGATGACATCGATGGTGTTTTCGTCCTGCGACTTTTGCACGGACAGCAGCAACGTGCGCTCACCGTTGTACAACGCCAGGTTTTCCAGTTCTTGTGGTCCGTCGCTCACCGTGGCCACTTGCGACAACCGCACCACGCTGGTGCCGCGCCGCGCGACGATGATGTTGCCGAAATCTTCGGGTCGCAGCATGCGCGCCTGCACCTGAATCACACGGTCCTGGCTGAGCGAGCGGATGGCGCCCACGGGCACGTCCTGGTTTTCCGAACGCACCGCATTGACGACCTGGTCCGAGCTCACCCCCATGGCCTCCATGGCCTGCGGGTTGAGGTACAGGTTGATCTCGCGCTTGGTGCCGCCCACCAGCGTGATCGAGCCCACGCCGCGCACATTCTCCAGGCGCTTCTTCAGCACTTGATCGGCCCAGTTGGTGAGCTCCACGGCCGAGGGCACCTGGCCCTGGGCCGTGCTGGCGTCGGGCAGCACCGCCAGCGACCAGATGGCGCGACTCGAGGGGTCAAAGCGCAGAATGCGCGGCTCTTTCACCTCGGTGCGCAGCAAGGGACGCACGAGGCCGACTTTCTCGCGCACATCGTCCGCCGCCTTGCGACCGTTGATGTGCAGCTGAAACTCGATCACCACCACCGATTGCCCTTCGTAGCTGCGGGAGATCAGCGAGTTGATGCCGGCGATCGAATTGACGCCTTCCTCGATTTTTTTACTGACTTCGGTCTCGACGATCTCGGGCGAGGCGCCCGGGTATTCGGTGGTGATCACCACGACCGGGAAATCGATGTTGGGGAACTGGTCGATCTGCAACCGCTGGTAGGCAAACAGGCCCAGCACCACGAAGGCGGCCATCACCATCGTGGCAAAGACGGGGTTGCGCAGGCTGACGCGGGTGAACCACATGGCTCAGCGACCTTGCGTGATCTGCACGGCCAGACCAGCGCGCAATCCGCCGAGCGAGCCGGCCAGCACCTGTGCCCCCGCGTCGAGGCCGATGACCTCCACCCAGGTTTCTGCCAGAGGTAGATCGACACGCGAACCGCGCAGACCGAGTTGCACGGTGCGATGCGCCACCTGTGCGTTGTCCACCACTTGCACATACGGTTGAGAGCGGTCGGTGCGCACGCTGCTGAGAGGCACGGCCATCACCTCGCGCACGTCGGTGCCGATCACACCTTGGGCAAACAGGCCCTGGCGCAGTCCGGCCTCGCCCTGCAGTTGCAGATAGGCGAGCACGCTGCGACTGCCCACCTGCGCGCTCGGGTTGATGCGCTGTACGCGGGCGAGTACCCCGTCAGGGCGGCCTTCGATCTGCAGGCGAGCGGTTTGCCCCACGCGCACGCCCACCGAATCGGCAGCACTCAAGGGAGCTTCCAGCTCCAGGGTCGAGAGGTTCACCAGTTCGAGCACGCGCGCGTCGATGGCCATGCGCTCGCCGGGTTGTGCCAGACGGGCCGACACCACGCCGGTGAAGGGAGCCTTGAGCACCGAGTCCTCCAGCGATTTGCGCGCCACATCGGCGCCGGCCTGAGCAGCGCGGAAGGTGGCTTGCGCCGACTGCAAGGTGGCGAGCGAGGTGTCGAGTGCCGTTTTCGAGATGAAGCCCTGGTCGACCAGCGCGCGGTTGTTGTCGAACTGGCGTTGGGCAATGTCGATCTGCGTGCGGGCGGCTTCCGCCTGTTCCTCGGCCTGACGCAAGCGGCGCTGGAACTCCGTGGGGTCGATGCGCGCCAGCACCTGGCCGGCCTGCACGCTGTCGCCCTCGCGCACCTGCAGGTCCAGCAATTCACCGGCCACTCGCACTTTCACCACGGCGGACTGCACGGCCCGCAAAGTGCCCGAGACCGGCAAGCCTTGTTGCAGTCGCTGGGGCGCCATCACGGTGATGTCCGAGCGGGCGATCTCGATGTGCTGAGCGTTGCTGGCGGCGGCAGAGGCTGGGGGGCTGGAGGCGGCTTTGCGCCCTTGCATCCAGACGGCGGTGCCCGCCACGAGCACAACGCCCAAGGCGATCAACAAGGAGGTGCGTGAGAGTTTCATGCGGAAGGGGAAGAAAGGAGGCCATGCAGCAACAGGTCCACATGGGTCATCAAAAAAGCCAGGGGATCAAAGGACGCGTCTTGCGGCGTGCAGGGAACGATGGAGTGCCGCCAGGTCATCACAAACACCATGGCGCTCACAATGCTCATCACCGCCTGCGGCACATCGATGGGACGGAACTCGCCCCGGTCGATGCCGCGTTGCAGGATGCGACCCAGCAGGTCGCGACCCGGTTGCACCACCGACACCTGGTAGTAGGCCGCGATTTCAGGAAAATTGTGGGATTCGCTCAGGACCAGCTTGGTCAGCCCGCCCGCCGGCGTGTTGCCGATGCGTTCCCACCAGGCCTGCAGCCCGCTGCGCAGCATCTCTTCGGTGGGGCCTTGAAAGTCTTCGAACTCCTGGCCCCAGGCCAGGAAGTGGTCCACCAGCCGCGTGCGGATGACGTCTCGAAACAGGTCTTCCTTGGACTGGAAATAGAGAAACAGCGTGCCCTTGGACACGCCAGCCCGCGCCGCCACCTCTTCCGAGCGGGTGGCCGAAAAGCCCTTCTCGACAAACAGCTCCAGGGCGGCCTGGATCAGCTCGCCCGGTCGCGCCTCTTTGCGGCGTTCGCGTCGCGCTACGGGGGGAGGTTCGGGGGATAAGGTGGCGTCGGACATATTAATGACTGATTGGTTAGTAATGTACGCCGTCCGGCGCACCATCGTCAAGTTGATGACCGACGGGGGGCGGGGGCATGAGCGGCGAATTAAGATGCCCGCATGACTGAGCGCACGATCACACTGGGTGGGGGCTGCTTCTGGTGCACAGAGGCGGTGTTTGTACGGGTCCGGGGCGTCCTGGACGTGGAGTCGGGGTATTGCAACGGCCAGGTGCCGAACCCGACCTACGAGCAGGTCTGCGAGGGCAATACGGGCCACGTGGAAGTGGTGCGTTTGCGCTACGACGACCGCGTGATCGATCTGCGCAGCCTGCTCGAGATCTTTTTCACGGTGCACGACCCCACCACGCTGAACCGGCAGGGCAATGATGCCGGCACGCAGTACCGCAGTGGCATCTACACCGAGTCGGAAGAAGACGCCGAGCAGGCGAAGGCCTTCATCCAGGCGTTGACGCAGGCGAAGGCGTATGCCTCACCCATCGTGACCGAGGTGCAGCCGCTGGCGATGTATTCCGCGGCCGAGGCCTATCACCAGGACTACTTCGAGCACCATCCGAACCAGGGCTATTGCGCCTTTGTGGTGGCGCCCAAGGTGCTCAAGCTGGAAAAGGCGTTTGCCCGCTGGTTGCAAGACTGAAGTCCAACCCCCGAAGCAGTCTGCACGCCAGCAGGCGCAGCAGACCGCGTCTCAAGGCGCCAGGCGCTCGCGAACCCAGGCGTTTGCGGCAGGGGCGGCATCGTCGCGGCGGTAACGCAGCCGGTCGTGCAACCGGCTCTTGCGACCTTGCCAGAACTCCCAGCGGTCTGGCATCAGGCGGTAGCCGCCCCAGTGTGGCGGGCGCGGGGGTTGCAGCAAAAATTGCGCACCATACCGGGCCGCGTTGGTGACCAGCACGGTCCTCGAGGGAATGACCTGGCTTTGCGGGCTGGCCCAGGCGCCGATGCGTGAATCGAGGGGACGGCTGCGGTAGTACTCGTCGCTGTCGTGCTCGTCGACTTTCGCCACCCGGCCTTCGATGCGCACCACCCGCTCCAGCTCGACCCAGTGGAACTGCAGGGCGGCGCACGGGTTGCCCGCCAGTTCCTGGCCCTTGCGGCTGTCGTAGTTGGTGAACCACACCAGGCCGCGCGCGTCGCAGCCCTTGAGCAATACCACGCGCGTGCTGGGACGCAAGTCCGAGCTCACGGTGGCCAAGGTCATGGCGGTGGGTTCGGGCAGCTGAGACTGCATGGCTTCGTCCAGCCACTGCTGGAACTGATGCAACGGGTCGGCGTGTGACGCCGACTCGTCGAGTTCGGCGCGTTCGTAGCTTTTGCGGATGTCGGCCAAAGAGGTCATGGGGGCATCTTAAGGCAGGCGCTCACTCAGCGTTGGTGGGCTGTGCGCCAGGCCTCGAAATCCAGTTTGGATTGCTCCTCGGTGGGCGGGTACAGGCCCAGGATGCTGCGACCTTCCAGCACCTTCTCGGTGACGAAATCCTCGAAGGCGGTCATCTCGGTCGCTTCGTGGGCGATCTCGTTGGCCAGATGCGCCGGAATCACCACCACGCCTTCACGGTCTCCCACCATCACATCACCCGGGAACACCGCCACGTCGCCGCAACCGATGGGCACATTGATGTCCAGGGCCTGGTGCAGCGTGAGGTTGGTGGGGGCAGAAGGGCGGTTGTGATAGGCTGGAAAACCCATCTCGGCGATTTCGGGCGAGTCGCGAAATCCTCCGTCGGTGACGACGCCTGCACAGCCGCGCACCTTCAGGCGCGTGACCAGGATGGAGCCCGCCGAGGCCGCTCGCGGATTCTTGCGGCTGTCGAACACCATCACCGCACCGGGCGGGCATTGCTCCACTGCCACACGCTGGGGGTGGCTGCGGTCTTGAAACACGCTGATGGGGTTGAGGTCTTCGCGTGCCGGGATGTAGCGCAGCGTGAAGGCTTCGCCCACCATGTTGGGCAGGTGGCCGTTGAGCGGACGCACGTCCTGGATGAACTGGTTGCGCAGGCCGCGCTTGAAGAGGGCGGTGCACAGCGTGGCGGTGCTGACCTTGAGCAACTGGTCGCGGGTGGAGGATGTGAGCGCCATGAGGCCGCCTTTCAGAAAATGACCGGTTCGCTCACGGGCGCACCGAAACTGGTTTCCAGGTAATCGAAGTCGCAGCCCTCATGCGCTTGCATGATGTGCTGGCTGAACATGTGGCCATAGCCGCGCTCGAAGCGTTTGGGCAGCGGTTGCCAGGCGGCTTGACGACGCGCGAGTTCGGCGTCCGAGACTTCCATGTGGATGCGGCGTGCCGGGATGTCGATGGTGATCAGGTCGCCGTTTTGCACCAGGGCCAACGGACCGCCAATGTACGACTCGGGCGACACGTGCAGCACGCAGGCGCCATAACTCGTGCCACTCATGCGCGCGTCGCTGATGCGCAGCATGTCGCGCACGCCCTGCTTCACCAGCTTGGTGGGGATGGGCACCATGCCCCACTCGGGCATGCCGGGGCCGCCTTGCGGACCGGCGTTGCGCAGGATGATGACGTGGTCCTCGGTGACGTCCAGGTCCGGGTCGTCGATGGCCTTCTTGAGGCTGGGGTAGTCGTCAAACACCATCGCAGGCCCGGTGTGCTGCTGGTACTTGGCGCTGCAGGCGCTGGGCTTGATCACGCAGCCGTCTGGCGCCAGGTTGCCGCGCAGCACGGCGAGCGCGCCCTCCTGGTAGATGGGTTGGCTGAGGGGGCGAATCACGTCATCGTTGTAGACCTCGGCACCTTCCAGGTTCTCGCCGGTGGTCTTGCCGGTGACGGTGAGGGCGTCGAGGTGCAGCAGGCCGCCATCGCGCAAGCGGCTCATGAGGCCCTTCATGCCGCCGGCGTAGTAGAAGTCTTCCATCAGGTAGGTGTCGCCGCTGGGGCGGATGTTGGCGATCACCGGCACCTTGCGGCTGAAGGCGTCGAAGTCGTCCAGCGTGATCGCGCAGTGCGCGCCGGCGCGACGCGACATGGCCACCAGGTGGATGATGGCGTTGGTGGAGCAGCCTTCGGCCATGGCCACGGCCAGCGCATTTTCAAAGTTCTTGCGCGTGAGGATGCGCGCGGGCGTGAGGTCCTCCCACACCATGTCGACAATGCGGCGACCGCAGGCCGCGCCCATGCGGGCGTGGTTGGCGTCCACGGCGGGGATGCTGGAGGCACCCGGCAGCGCCAGGCCCAGGGCTTCGGTGATGCCCATCATGGTGGCGGCGGTGCCCATCACCATGCAGGTACCGGCGCTGCGCGCAATGCCGGCCTCGACTTCCATCCATTGCGTCTGGGTGATGTTGCCGGCGCGGCGCTCGTCCCAGTACTTGAAGGCGTCCGAGCCCGAGCCCAACGTCTTGCCTTTCCAGTTGCCGCGCAGCATGGGGCCGGCGGGCAGGTAGATGGCGGGAATGCCCATGGAGAGAGCGCCCATCAGCAAGCCGGGCGTGGTCTTGTCGCAACCGCCCATCAGCACCGCGCCGTCGATGGGGTGGCTGCGCAGCAACTCCTCGGCCTCGATGGCCAACAGGTTGCGGTACAGCATGGTGGTGGGTTTGACAAAGTTCTCGGCCAGCGAGATGGCCGGCAACTCCAGCGGAAACCCGCCGGCTTGCCAAATGCCGCGCTTGACGTCTTCCACGCGCTCCTTGAAGTGCGAGTGGCAGTTGTTGATGTCGCTCCAGGTGTTGAGCACGGCGATCACCGGCTTGCCTTGCCAGTCGCTGTGGTCGTAGCCCATCTGCATGGCCCGCGAGCGGTGGCCGAAGGAGCGGAAATCGTCGGGGGCGAACCAGCGTGCGCTGCGCAACTGTTCGTAGGTCTTGCGAGTCATGGCGAGGCTTTCTCGGAGAGATCAACAATGAATGCCGCGAGCATAGTCGAACTGGCGCAGGACCTGGTTGTGGATTTCCAGTACGCGACACCGCTAAGATGACTCGCATGACACGCCAACCCTTGAACGATGAGCGCCCGGTGGTGATCGTGCTGGCAGCCGGTCGAGGCGAGCGTTTTCGCGCGGCGGGCGGACAGACCGGCAAGCTCGAGGCGATGCTCGCCGGCCGGCCGGTGCTGGCGCATGTGCTGGACGCGGTGACGCGCAGTGGCCTGCCTTGCCATGTGGTGCGCCCGCAGCACCTGGCACACAAGCCCGGGGCGGGGATGGGCGACAGCATTGCGGCGGGCGTCTGCGCTACCGCTGGCGCCGCAGGCTGGTTGATTTTGCCCGGCGATCTGCCGTTGATCCAGGCCGACACCCTGCGCCAGGTCGCCGAGACCCTGATGGCCTTGCCGGCTGGGCAGGAAACGGTGCAACCGCAGTGTCAGGGCCAGCGGGGGCATCCGGTGGGCTTTCGTCGTCCCTGCGGACCGGCCTTGCGCGCCTTGCAGGGTGACGAGGGCGCCAAAGGCGTTCTACGTCAGTGGCCCGCGCTGCAGCTGGGTGTGGACGACGAGGGCGCCGTGTGGGACGTGGACACGCCCGATCGGCTGGAGCAAGCCGCCCGCCGTTTACGCTGAGGCGTGCGACAGCAGCTTCTCCAGCGCCCGGTCTCGAATGCCAAGTGCGCGCAGGCTGTCCAGCGTTTGGCGCGCATAGTCCAGCGTGTGCCCGTAGCGTCCCCCCACGGTGTCGCTGAAGATGGCGCGGTATTGCGCCGCACTCAGCGTGCCGGTGTGGCTCGGGCTGTCATGCGGCAGCGTGAAGGCCAATGCCCGCACGGGTGGCGTGTGACCCGCCTCGACATGGCAGCGCAGCCATTGCGGCCGATAAACACCCGAGGGCATCTCGCGGGCCCACAGCTGATGCAGCACGGCTTCGCCCTGAGAGTGCGGAACGCGCAACACCATGCCCCGACACATGCCGCCCCGCAGCAGGGCGAAC
Organism: Comamonadaceae bacterium; assembly: GCA_947448375.1. Taxonomy (GTDB): domain Bacteria; phylum Pseudomonadota; class Gammaproteobacteria; order Burkholderiales; family Burkholderiaceae_C; genus Limnohabitans. The sequence continues at coordinate 12,471 of CANFMY010000013.1, forward strand.
ACCAGGCCGGGTCGCGCGGGGGTGCCCCGGTTGAGACGGCTCCACATGGCCAGCGCGCGATGCCAGCCGTGCACGCGGGCGATGTGCTGCTCGGCCACCTCGAAGTCGGGACGCCAGATCAGGGAGGCGTAGGCAAACACCCACAAGTCCTCTCGGCCCCCCCAGGTTTGCAGCGCCGCCTCCAGCAACGGAGCCGGGTTGCGCGAGACGGGAAGGGGGGCGGGCGACAGCATGACGCTGCAGGGGTTCGTTCAGGTGGGTGAGATCGGGGCGTGAATGGAGCCGAGAGGCCTCAGGTGCGCTGAATCAGCTCGATCTTGTAGCCGTCGGGGTCCACCACGAAGGCGATGAAGGTGGTGCCGCCCTTGACCGGCCCCGGCTCACGCGTGACCTGGCCTCCGGCCGCGCGAACCTGGTCGCACGCCGCCACCACGTCCGGCACGCCCAGCGCGATGTGCCCGAAGGCGGTGCCCATCTCGTACTGCTCCACGCCGTAGTTGTAGGTGAGTTCGATCTCGGCATGGTCCGGGTTGCTGCCATAGCCCACGAAGGCCATCGAGTACTGTTGATCGGGACGATCGGTGGTGCGCAGCAGTTGCATGCCCAGGGCCTGGGTGTAGAAGTCGACCGAGCGTTGCAGGTGGCCGACGCGGAGCATGGTGTGCAGAAGTCTCATGGCGGTGTTGTGTGTGAGGAAGTGAGAGGAAAACTGTAACGCAAGTGGGCGGTCAGGGTGTGGTGTGGGCGGGCAAGGCGGAGTTCAGGTCGCCGATGACCAAGCCAATGCCAACTGACGCGCCCGTTCGCCCACCTGCTGGGCATTCAGGCCGGGCTTGTACAGCGATGAACCGAAGCCTGCGCCACTGGCGCCGGCGGCACGGTAGGCAGCGAGGTTGTCGGCGCCCACGCCCCCCACGGGCAGCAGCACGCGGGCTGGGGGCAGGACCGAGCGCCAGGACTTCAACACGATCGGGGTGATCATCTCGGCCGGAAATACCTTGAGGCCGTGCGCCCCCGCAGCCAGCGCGGCAAAGGCCTCGCTGGGGGTGCTCACGCCGGGCACGCTGATCAATCCCTGCGAGACGCTTTCGCGCACCACGCTGGGGTCGAAGTGCGGTGACACGATCCATTCGCCTGCGGCGGCCTTCACCTCGCGCACCTCTTGGGCAGACAACACGGTGCCAGCGCCGATCAGGGCTTGCGGCACGTGCTCGCGAAGCCGTGAGATGCTGCGCAGCGGGTCGGGCGAGTTCAGCGGCACCTCGATCAGGCACCAGCCGGCCTCCACCAGGGCCAGGCCAATGTCCACCACCTCATGCGGCTGCACGCCACGCAGGATGGCCACCAAGGGCAATTGGGCGAGGCACTGATGCCAGCGGGATTCGAGGGGGTGAGAGGCGTTCATCGTGGGGGGGATCGCCAGGGGGCGGCGAGTGACAGGAGTCCGGTCCAGGTGGCCGTGTCGCCCAGACGCTGTGCCGGGACACCCCGCAGCGTCAGGGCCCGGGCATAGCGGGTTTGCAAGGCACTCGAGCCCACCACCCACACGGTGCGGTCGGCGCTGAGGTGTTGCACACGCAACTCCTCGCCGATCACCAGCCCGGACAGGTAACTCGCCAGGGCCTCGGGCGTGGCGCGCTCCATCAAGGCCAGGGTGCGCACGCCAAACAGGTGGTGCAACACACTGCCGCCTTGCAGGCTCAGGCGCACACCTTGGTCAAAGTGCGCCTCATCCAGCGCTTCGTCCGACGACAGGGGCGGCAGGGTGCGGCCCAGGATCGAATGCTGGCGCATCACCGCGTACAACTCGCCGGTCATGAAGGTGCTGAAGTGTTCGATGCGGCCCGCTTGGACCGTGACCCACTTGCTGTGCGTGCCCGGCAAGACCAGCTGCGCGTCACGCAGGCCCTGCAGTTGCAGGGCGCCCATGATTTGCACCTCCTCGCCGCGCATCACGTCCGGCGCGTGCGCATGCTCGCAGGCCAGTCCGGGCACCAGGGCGATGCGGTGCGGCTCCATCCAGTGCAGATGCGCTGCCAATTCGGTTTGGCCGGCGGGGCAGGGGCAGTAGGGGGCCAATGCCCATCCCTGCGCGCTGCCGGCCATGCCACTGATGAGGCACAAGGCATCGGGTTCGTTCAGCCAGTCGCCGCACAGCGTCTGCAAGGTGTGGGGGAAGCCGCCGGCGGGTACTTTCAGAATGCCCTGATCGCTGTGACGGGTCTCCAGCACCGTCTGCTCGCGTGCAAAGGCTGCGCGCAGCGAGCTGGTGCCCCAGTCCACCATCACCAGGGGACGCAGCGTTGAAGGGGCTTGGGTTCTCATGCGCATCAGCCCAGCAGGGCCTGGACCTGCTCGGGACGGGGCAGGGGGGCCACCGCTCCAAAACCTTGCACGGCCAGCGCCGCCGCCGCATTGGCATACCGCACACCGTGGTCGAGGTCATCGCCCTGCGCCAGACGGGCGAGCAGGTTGCCTGCGAAGCAGTCGCCCGCGCCGGTGGCGTCCACGCAGGTCACGGCATGGCCGGGCACGTGGCGTTGTGTTGCGCCCTCGCTCACGGTGGCACCCAGGGCGCCGCGCTTGAGCACCACGCTCGAGGCGCCCAGTTGGTGCGACCAGTCGATGATGGCCTGCGGGTCGTCCTGGCCACACAAGGGTTGCGCATCCTCCAGGCTGGGGAGAAACAAATCGCACATCGACACCGCCTGTTGCAGACAGGCACGGGCACGTGCCAGGGGCCACAGTTTCAAGCGCAGATTGGCGTCCAGCGACACCCGCGTGCCTGCCTGACGCGCCCACTGCATGGCCGCAAAAACGGCATCGCACGCGCTGGTGGAAATGGCCAGGGAGATGCCCGACACATGCAGCCAGCGCGCCTGCTGGAGGATGGCCTTGGCGCCGCTGTCGACCAGGCTGTGGGGCGACATGCGGCTGGCCGCCGAGCCGGTGCGCAGGTAGCTGAAGGCATGGCCTTGCGGACCGTGTGTCACGAAATAGACAGCGGTGGGGGCCTCGCCGTCGACATCGACGGTGGAGCTGTCCACGTTCTCGCGGTGCCACAGGCCTTGCAGCGCCTCCCCCCACGTGTCGTGGCCAATGCGGGTGAGGTAGGCGGTGTTGGCGCCGGCACGGGCAGCCGCGATGATGGCGTTGCTGGTGTCGCCGCCAAAGCCTTGCAGGTAGTGAGGTTCCTGGGCCCGCGTTTGGTTGAACTCCACCATGGCCTCGCCCAGCGCAACCACGTCAAAGCGCTTGACAGACTGAGCAGGCAAAGAGGGGGCGGCCACCGCATTCATGGAATGATTATCTATCGTATGATGGCCGCCACCCGGATCGAGCCCGTGTCAGCGGGCCTGCCATTTGCATTGCTGGAGACATCCCCATGACCGCCCTGGAAAACCCCGTCGAAGTGTTGCGCGTGTCCGCTGTTCCACCGTTTTTGATGACGGCCTTGCAAGAGCACTTCATCATGCATGACAACGCCCACATCACCGACCCTGGTGCCTTGGGGCGTGTGCGTGCCATCGTGGGGGGTGGCGAGTGCAAGGTGGATGACAAGTTGCTGTCGCTGTTGCCCAAGGTGGAAATCATCTCGGTGTGTGGCGTGGGCTATGACGGGGTCGATGTCGAGGCTGCCAAGCGTCGAGGCATCGTGGTCACCCACACGCCCGATGTGCTCAATGACGATGTGGCCGACATGGCCATCGGTCTCATGCTCTCCATCTCCCGCAAGATGCCGCAGGCAGACCGTTTTGTGCGCAACAACGACTGGGTGGACGGCCCGTACCCCCTCACCAAAAAAATGACGGGTGCGCGTCTGGGTCTGGTGGGCATGGGGCGCATTGGTCAGGCCATCGCCCGCCGGGCGCAGGCCTTTGACATGAACATTTCCTACACCGCCCGCTCGCCCCGCGCCGAGGTGCCCTACACCTTTGTGCACAGCGCGCGCGAGCTGGCCAGCCAGGTGGATTTCCTGGTCGCCATCACCCCCGGGGGCGACGGCACCCGAGGCCTCATCAGTGCCGAGGTGCTGGCCGCGTTGGGGCCGCAGGGCTATTTCGTCAACGTGGCGCGCGGCTCGGTGGTCGATCAGACGGCGCTCATCCACGCCTTGCAGCACAAGCAGATTGCGGGTGCGGGGCTGGATGTGTACATCGACGAGCCACGTGTGCCGGCCGAGCTGCGAGCCCTGCACAACGTGGTGTTGTCGCCGCATTGCGCCAGCGGCACCGTCGAGACCCGCAAGGCCATGGCCGGTCGTGCCATGGACAACCTGTTGTGTCACTTTGCGGGCAAGCCCTTGCCCTCGCCGGTCCCCGAGTGCCGGTCTGCCCAGGCATGACGGCTGGACACACCCCGCCTGCGCCTCAGCAGGTGGTGGTGATGGGCGTGAGTGGCTGTGGCAAGACCACGCTGGGCGAGGCCCTGGCCGAGCGCTGGGGCTGCCAGTTCATGGAGGGTGACCGTTACCACTCGCCCGAGAATGTGGCGCGCATGGCGGCCGGCATTCCTCTGACGGACGAGTTGCGTCGTGGCTGGTTGCTGACGCTGGCCGACTTGCTGGGACAGGCCCATGCCGAGCAACGCGCTTTGGTGCTGTCGTGCTCGGCGCTCAAGCGCAGTTACCGCGACATGCTGCGCAGCCACACGCCGGGCCTGCAGTTTGTGCATTTGCATGGGGAGTTGGCCAGCCTGGAGCGGCGCATGCAACAGCGCACGGGTCACTACATGCCCGCCTCGCTGTTGAGCAGTCAGTTGCAAACCCTGGAGATGCCGTCAGCAGACGAGGTCGTGCTGTCCCTCGATATCGATCAGCCCATCCCGGTCATGCTGGACCAGTTGCAACGCCATTGGGGTCACCCCGCCGGCGTCGCCTCTGCTTGAGGGCAGGGTTCAGCGCGAGAAGCCGCCCGAGCGCTGACCACCAAAGCCACCGCCTCCGCCGCCTCCGCCACCACCTCCGGTGCGACGGCGACGGTTGCCACCCCCGCCACCACCGCCACCCCCGCCACGACGATCCGACATCAGGTCGATGCTGGTGCGGGTGGGGTCGGGTGCGCGAACCGGTTTGTTCTGGTTGCGATGACCAAAGGCGTTGACGCCGCTTTGGGTGCCCAGATGCGCGTTGGCGCGTGGCTGGAAGTCGTCATCACGATCCTCAGAGCGGGGACGATCCCCATCGTCACGCGGCACACCCTCGAAGTTCTGGCCACCGCCGTTGCCGCGCGCACGGTTGCGGTTGCGACGACGCGGTCCATTGTTGCGCGGTGCCTGCGGCATGTCCCGATCTGAACCGGGGCCCCCTTCGGGCCGCAGGGACACGGGGTCGCCGTTTTCATCCAGCACGCGTTCGCGCGGGGCTTGGGATGGGTTGGCATTGGGGCGCGGGCCACGGGGGCCGGGCTTGGGGCCACGGCCAGGGGTCGCGACTTTCTTCTCGCGAATACGGTCCATCATTTCCGAGCGTGCGGCCTTGGCGGCCGCCGCCATCACCTCACGGCTGGGCGGTTTGCCCAGCCCGCCCCACAGGGTTTGACGGCCCATGGCGATGGGTTCGGCCTTCTCGTCGGGTTCGGGGCCAAAGCCTTCCACTGCCTGTACCGGAATGGACTGGCGGGTGAAGGACTCGATGTCCCGCATGAAGCCTTCCTCGTCCAGCGACACCAGGCTGATGGCTTCGCCCGAGGCGCCGGCACGGCCGGTGCGGCCGATGCGGTGCACATAGTCTTCGCTGATGTTGGGGATTTCGTAGTTGACCACGTGCGGCAATTCGTCGATGTCGATGCCGCGCGCAGCAATGTCGGTGGCCACCAGCGCGCGGATGTCGCCGCTCTTGAAGCCGGCCAGTGCCTGCGTGCGGGCGGTCTGGCTCTTGTTGCCGTGCAGCGCCATGGCGGTGATGCCTTGCTTGCTCAGGAAATCGGCCACGTTGTTGGCGCCAAATTTGGTGCGCGTGAAGACCAGCACCTGGCTCCAGTTGTTTTGCTGGATGATGTGTGCCAGCAGCGCTTTTTTCTTGCCACGGCCCACCGGGTGCACCACCTGCGTGATGCGCTGCACCGTGGTGTTGCTCGGGGTGACCTGAATGCTTTGGGGGCTGCGCAGCAGGTTGTTGGCCAGTTCGCGAATCTCGTCGCTGAAGGTGGCCGAGAACAGCAGGCTTTGCTTTTGTTGGGGCACCAGGGTCAGCACCTTTTTCACGTCATGGATGAAACCCATGTCGAGCATGCGGTCAGCCTCATCGAGCACCAGCACCTGCACGGTGCTCAGGTCGAGAAAGCCTTGTTGCTGCAAGTCGAGCAGACGACCCGGTGTGGCCACCAGGATGTCCACGCCTTTTTTCAGCTGGTTGATCTGCGGGTTCATGCCCACACCGCCGAAGATCACGGCCGATTTGAGTTGCAGGTACTTGCCGTAGGTGCGCACCGACTCCTCCACCTGGGCGGCGAGTTCGCGTGTGGGGGTGAGCACCAGTGCGCGGATGCCATAGACCCCGAACTTGTTCTCGGTGCTGCGGCTCATGGTGAGCTTGTGCAGCATGGGCAGGGTGAAGGCGGCGGTTTTGCCGGTGCCGGTCTGCGCGCCGGCCAGCAGGTCGTGGCCCTCGAGGACAGCCGGGATGGCTTGCGCCTGGATGGGGGTGGGGGTTTCGTAGCCTTGTTCGAGGACGGCTTTCAAGATGGCCGGGGCCAACTTCAGTTCTTCAAAGTTCATAGTGGAGCGTCTAGGTCAGACGCATGACACCAACTCGCTTGGCCCGAGGGCCACCCAGTCAAGAGTTGGCAGGTTTTCGTAAGTGAGCACTAGACGTCACGGACAAAGGGTGTCCGGACCCGGCTCCAGCAGACATGCTGATGTTGCGGCAACTGGCGGCGGCAACGCTTGCATTCTCGCATAAACCGCCAGAGGGAGCTGAACCCGCGATAATCAGCGGGTTGCCGGGGAGTGTTGGCTTTCCCGGCTGTTTGTTTTCAGAAAGAGCTTTTCCATGGCCCAGTACGTCTTTACCATGAACCGCGTCGGCAAGATCGTGCCGCCCAAGCGTCAGATTCTCAAGGACATTTCCCTCAGCTTTTTCCCTGGCGCCAAGATCGGTGTGCTGGGTTTGAACGGCTCGGGCAAGTCCACGCTGCTCAAGATCATGGCGGGGGTGGACACCGAGATCGAGGGTGAAGCCACGCCCATGCCGGGCATCAAGATTGGCTACTTGCCGCAAGAGCCGCAACTCGACCCCGAGCACACCGTGCGCGAGGCGGTGGAGAGCGGCATGGGCGAGGTCAAGGCCGCGCAAGCTCGCCTGGAGGAGGTCTACGCCGCCTACGCCGAGCCGGACGCCGACTTTGACAAGCTTGCGGCCGAGCAGGCCGAGCTCGAGGCCATCATCTCGGCGGCCGGTGCCGATGACGGCTCCAGCCACCAACTCGACATCGCCGCCGACGCGCTGCGCCTGCCGGCCTGGGACGCGCTCATCAAGAACCTCTCCGGGGGCGAGAAGCGCCGCGTGGCGCTGTGCCGTCTGCTGCTGTCCAAGCCTGACATGCTGCTGCTCGACGAACCCACCAACCACCTGGACGCCGAGTCGGTCGACTGGCTGGAGCAGTTTCTGCAGCGCTTCCCGGGCACCGTGGTGGCCATCACCCACGACCGCTACTTTCTGGACAACGCCGCCGAGTGGATTCTCGAACTCGACCGCGGCCACGGCATTCCCTGGAAGGGCAACTACAGCACCTGGCTGGAGCAGAAGGAAGCGCGTCTGCAGCAGGAACAAAAAGGCGAGGAAGCCCGCGCCAAGGCCCTGAAGAAAGAACTGGAGTGGGCGCGCCAGAACCCCAAGGGACGTCAGGCCAAGAGCAAGGCGCGTCTGGCCCGCTTCGAGGAGCTGAGCGACTTCGAATACCAAAAGCGCAACGAGACGCAGGAAATCTTCATCCCGGTGGCCGAGCGTCTGGGCAACGAGGTGATCGAGTTCAAGAACGTCTCCAAGAGTTTTGGCGACCGCCTCCTGATCGACAACCTGTCGTTCAAGGTGCCGGCGGGTGCCATCGTCGGCATCATCGGCCCCAACGGGGCCGGCAAGTCCACGCTGTTCAAGATGATCGCCGGTCGTGAGCAACCCGACAGCGGCACGGTGGAGTTAGGCAAGACGGTCGACATGGCGTTTGTGGACCAGTCGCGTGACGACCTGGCCAATGACAAGACGGTGTGGGAAGACATCTCGGGTGGTCTGGATATTCTCACCGTGGGCAAGTTCCAGATGCCCAGTCGCGCGTACTGCGGTCGCTTCAACTTCAACGGCGGCGACCAGCAGAAAAAAGTCGGCATGCTCTCGGGGGGGGAGCGCGGGCGCTTGCACCTGGCCAAGACCCTCATCAAGGGCGGCAACGTGCTCTTGCTGGACGAACCCTCCAACGACCTCGACGTGGAGACCCTGCGCGCCCTGGAAGACGCGCTGCTCGAATTCGCCGGTTCGGTGATGGTCATCAGCCACGACCGCTGGTTCCTCGACCGTATCGCCACCCACATCCTCGCCTGCGAGGGCGACAGCCAGTGGTCCTTCTTCGATGGCAACTACCAGGAATACGAAGCCGACAAGAAGAAGCGCCTGGGCGAAGAGGGCGCCAAGCCCAAGCGCGTGCGCTACAAGGCGCTCAAGTAATCACATCGCGCGCCGCCGGCCACCAGGCCTCGCCCAGACGCAGGTCTTGAGCCTGCCGCACGGCCTGCACGGTGGCCAGCGCCACGACCTCTGCCGCCAGGGTGCTGAGCAGCATCATGTCGGGCTCCTCGTTCACGCGGGCCGTGGCCAGTGCAAACAAGGTGTCGCCGTCCAGGGGCGTGTGCACCGGGCGGATGCTGCGGGCCCAGCCATCGTGCCCGACCTGGGCCAAGCGCTTGGCCTGCGACTTGGTCAGGCGCGCATTGCAGCCCACCACGCCAATCGTCGTGTTGCCGCCCGTGAGCGCGTTGGCAACCGCCCCGCCACTCAATTGCGTCTGCACCGTGTTGGCGAGTTCCAGGCCCTGCGGCGAGACGCGAGCCCCCGCGATCAGTTGACCCGTGCAGGGGTCCACCACATCACCGATGGCGTTGCACACCACCAGCGCCCCGACCACCCAGGGGCCCACGTGTAACGCTGCGCTGCCCACGCCGCCTTTCATGGCGCGCGAGGGCCCGAACAATTTGCCCACGGTGGCACCGGCACCGGCTCCCACGCAGCCTTGCTCCACCGGCGCCGACGAGGCGCGCTCGCAGGCCCGATAGCCCGAGTCCGCCGTGGGCCGCACACGGCCGTCGCCGACCAGCAAATCGAAGATCACCGCGCCCGGCACGATGGGCACCCGCACCGGCCCCACGGCAAACCCGTGGCCCTGCTCATCAAGCCACCGCATCACGCCGCTGGCGGCATCCAGTCCGAACGCGCTGCCGCCGGACAGCAGCAGGCCGTGTATGTGCGGCACGGTGTTTTCGGGGGCCAGCAGGTCGGTCTCGCGTGTGCCGGGGGCCGCGCCACGCACATCCACACCTGCGGTGGCGCCCTCGCGGCACAGCACCACTGTGCAGCCCGTGGGGCGCCGGGGGTCGGTGTCATGGCCAACTTCCAGGCCTGGCACGGCGGTCAAGGTGAGGGCAGGGGCGTGGGCGGCGTTCATCGGGGCGGGTCGAGTTGAGGAATCGAGGTCGAGAGGTGAGGTTAAGCGGCGAAGTTCAGTGGCGAAGTCAAGCGGCGTGGAGGAACGACAAATCCACGGGGTGCGTTGAAGTGCATGGCCGTGAGCCGCCCGTCTGCATCGCATGATAGGCCAGCCGTGTGGGGGATTCCCCATGCCCGGCAGCTTCGCGCTTTGGTAGGCTAGTCGCCATGAGACCGCACCACCGCTTCTGGCCTGCGCGCCTGCCCCATCAGATCCAAGTTCCCGCCAGCTCGCTGTGGGACAACCTGGCCTTCCAGGCGCGGCGCTTTCCCGACAAGACGGCCATCGTGTTCTTTGGCCAGGCCATCAGCTACCGCGAGCTGGTGCAGCAGGCCGAGCGTGTGGCCGCCAGGTTGCACGCGCTGGGCGTGCGTCAGGGGGACCGTGTCATTCTGCTCATGCAAAACTCGCCGCAGCTCATCGCCGCGCACTACGGCATTCTGCGCGCCAACGCCGTGGTGGTGCCGGTCAATCCGATGAACCGGCCCGAGGAGCTCAAGCACTACATCACCGACCCGCAGGCTCGCGTGGCGCTGGCCACTGCCGACCTGGCGCCGGGGCTGGCCCAGGCCAGCAATGAATTGCCCGCGGCAGACCGTTTGCAGCACCTCATCGTCACCCATTACACCGACGCGTTTGACCCGTCACAGGCTGGCGCGGAGTCGCCCCCCGCGTCCTGGCACAGCTGGTTGATCGACCCGCAACCCGCGGCCGTGTTGCAAGGCGGCCAGGTCAGTGATTGGGCCAGTGCGGTTCACCACCACGACGCGCCCCCCGAGCTGACGGTGGGGGCCAACGACATGGCCTTGTTGCCCTACACCAGTGGCACCACCGGCCTGCCCAAGGGCTGCATGCATTTGCACCGGCAGATCAACCACAACCAGCTGGCTGGCAGCTACTGGACCAACAGCACCCACGAAAACGTGGTGCTGGGCGTGGTGCCCATGTTCCACATCACGGGCATCGTGGTGGTCATGCACGGCTGCTTCAGCAACGGCTGCACCATGGTGCTCATGCCGCGCTGGGACCGTGACCTGGCCGGCCAGCTGATTTCGCGTCGACGGGTGACCCACTGGACCAACATCCCCACCATGGTGATCGATCTGCTGGGCAGCCCTCGGTTCGACCAGTATGACCTCACCAGCCTGGTCTACATCGGGGGCGGTGGCGCCGCCATGCCACAGGCGGTGGCGCAAAAACTGTTGGACCTCTATGGCCTGAGCTATGTCGAAGGCTATGGCCTGACCGAGACGGCGGCCCCCTCGCACAGCAACCCGCCCGATCGGCCCAAGCAGCAGTGTCTGGGCATTCCCTACGTCAGTGCCGATGCACGCGTGGTCGACCCGGACACCTTGCAGGAAGTGCCCGTGGGCGAGCAAGGCGAAATTGTGATCCACGGACCCATGGTGTTCGAGGGCTACTGGCAACGTCCGGACGCCACGGCCCAGGTGTTTTTTGAACTCGACGGCAAGCGCTTTTTCCGCAGCGGTGACCTCGGGCGCATGGACGAGGACGGCTACTTCTTCCTCACTGACCGGCTCAAGCGCATGATCAACGCCAGCGGCTTCAAGGTCTGGCCGGCCGAGGTCGAGGCGCTGATGTTCCGCCACCCGGCCATCCAGGAGGCCTGCGTCATCGCCACCCACGATGCCTACCGTGGCGAATCCGTCAAGGCGGTGGTGGTGCTGCGCGCCAGCCACCAGGGGCAGGTGAGCGAGCAGGACATCATCGACTGGTGTCACCAGAACATGGCGGTGTACAAGGCGCCGCGCCAGGTGCAGTTTGCCGACGCTCTGCCCAAGAGCGGCAGCGGCAAGGTCATGTGGCGCACCCTGCAGGAGCAGGAATCCGGCACAGGGGTCTGACGCCAGACCTGCAGATAGACCGCTGGCCAGACCCTTCATCAGGCCAGCCATCAGCCCAGCAGCAGTCCCGCAGCAGACCATCCGCCAGATCGCCCACGCGGTCACAGCGGTTCGCCCGGGTCATGCACACGACACCAGACTCGCCACGGGGATTTGTCCCTGCGGGTATGCTCGGGATGTGATCAAACTTTCTGCTTTAGACCAATCTGTCGCGGCCATGGGACGCTCTCAGGCCGACGCCATTCGTCAAACACTCGAGCTCGGCCCCTGGTGCGAGTCGCTGGGTTATCACCGCTTCTGGGTCAGCGAGCACCACAGCCACCCCAGTATCGTGGGCTCGGCCCCCGAGGTGTTGCTGGCGGCCTTGGCTGCGCGCACCTCGCGCATCCGCCTGGGCAGTGCGGGCGTGATGCTGCCGCATTACTCGGCCTACAAAGTGGCCGAACAATTTCGTGTGCTGGACGCGCTGGCACCGGGTCGGCTCGACCTCGGTGTCGGGCGTGCACCCGGCAGTGATGGCCGCACGGCGCAGGTGCTCAACCCCGACCGTTACGCCTCCGAGCGGTTCCCGCAGCAAGTCATGGAGTTGCAAGCCTGGGTCACCGGGCAGCCGATGCCGGCCGGTCATCCGGGTCACGGCGTGTGGGCGTGCCCGAGTGGCGACACCGCCCCCGCCGTGTGGATGCTGGGCAGCTCCGACTACGGCGCACAGCTGGCGGCTCACCTGGGCCTGCCGTATGCCTTTGCCTATTTCATCACCGAGGGGCAGGGCGTCGAGCAGGCGCTGGAACTCTACCGGGACAACTTTCGCCCCAGCGCCGCGTTTCCCAAACCGCATGCCGCGATTTGCGTGTGGGCGCTGGCCGCCGACACCGAAGAAGAGGCCTGGCGATTGTTCCAAAGCCGTGCGCGCTGGCGCATGGACCGCAACGTGGGCCGCCTGACGGCGCTCTACCCGCCCGAGGAAGCCGTGCGCGAGTACACCCCCTCGGAACAACACGCCCTGGACACCCTGCGCGCCAATGCCTTCGTTGGAACCGCTGCGCAGGTGGCCGGCAAGCTGCGCGCGCTGTCGCAGCGGCTTGGGGTCGATGAGCTGGCCCTCATCACCTGGACCCACGACCCCCAGGCCCAACGCCGTTCTTATCAATTGCTGGCACAGGAGATGCTCTGAATGTTCCCCACCTCGATCGCGGGCAGTCTGCCCAAGCCCGCCTGGCTGGCTGAAACCCACAAACTCTGGCCCCAATGGCGCGCCGAAGGGGATGCCTTGCTGCAAGCCAAGGCGGACGCCACCCTTTTGTGGATCAAGGCCCAGGAAGATGCAGGCCTGGACATCATCGGTGACGGCGAGCAGGCGCGTCAGCACTTTGTCCATGGTTTTCTGGAGCAGGTGGAGGGTATCGATTTCGCCAACAAGGTGAAGATGGGCATCCGCAACAACCGCTACGACGCCATGGTGCCGCAGGTGGTGGCGCCGTTGCGCCTGAAGGGGCGGGTGCATGCCTTCGAGGCCCGACTGGCACGCGCCCACACCACGCGCCAGCTCAAGTTCACCTTGCCGGGTCCCATGACCATTGTGGACACCGTGGCCGACCGCTACTACGGTGAAGGCGAGGAGGGGCGTATCAAGATGGCCTTTGCGTTTGCCGAACTCCTCAACCAGGAAGCGCTGGCTTTGCAGGCCGATGGGGTGGACATCATCCAGTTCGATGAGCCTGCCTTCAACGTGTACCTGGACCAGGCGGCCGACTGGGGAGTGAAAGCCCTGGAGCGCGCCACGCAGGGGCTGACTTGCACGACCGCCGTCCACATTTGCTATGGCTACGGCATCCAGGCCAATATCGACTGGAAGCAGTCACTGGGACAGGAGTGGCGTCAGTACGAGAAGGTGTTCCCCGCGCTGGCCCGCAGCAGCATCCAGCAAGTGAGCCTGGAGTGCTTCCACTCGCACGTGCCCATGGATCTGATGGCACTGCTCGAGGGCAAGGACGTGCTGGTGGGTGTGATCGATGTCGCCAGCGATGTGATTGAGACGCCCGAACAGGTGGCCGACACCATTGGCCGAGCCCTGCAATTTGTGCCCAAGCTGCGCGTGCTGCCCTGCACCAACTGCGGCTTGGCTCCGATGGACCGGGCGGTGGCCGAGGCCAAGCTCAAGGCACTGGCGCAGGGGGCGGCCTTGGCGCGTGAGCGCTGGGGCTGATCTCGTTGCACGTCACCGCAAGCGGTGCGCGACAGCTTTGCGTTGACACTTATCACGCGCCTATCACGCACATGACAACGGGCCCGATCAGGGCCCGTTGTCATGGGTGGCGTGGGGGCTGAAAGCCCCGCCGGTCGGCAAGGATCAGACGCGTTCGAAGATCGCCGCGATGCCCTGTCCACCCCCGATGCACATCGTCACCAGCGCGTAGCGGCCCTGGATGCGTTGCAACTCATACAGCGCCTTGACGGTGATGAGCGCGCCAGTGGCCCCGATGGGGTGACCCAGCGAAATGCCCGATCCGTTGGGGTTGACCTTGGCCGGGTTCAGTCCCAGCTCCTGGGAGACGGCGCAAGCTTGCGCGGCAAAGGCTTCGTTGGCCTCGATGACGTCGAGCTGGTTGACCGAGAGGCCCGTCTTCTTCAGCACGGCCTGGGTGGCGGAGATGGGACCCACGCCCATGATCTTCGGGTCCAGACCCGTGTGGGCGTAGCCCACCAGGCGAGCCAGGGGCTTGGCGCCACGGGCCTGGGCGGTCTTGGCTTCCATCAGCACCACGGCTGCTGCGGCATCGTTGATGCCGGAGGCATTGCCCGCGGTGACGGTGCCGTTTTCCTTGGCGAACACGGGCTTGAGCTTGGCGAAGTCCTCCAGCTTGGCACCGGTGCGGAAATGCTCGTCGGTGACGTAGGCCACCTCGCCTTTTTTGCTCTTGAGCATGACAGGCACGATCTGGTCCTTGAACAGGCCGGCGGCTGTGGCACGCTCGGCGCGGTTGTGGCTTTCCACCGCAGCGGCGTCCTGCATCTCGCGGGTGATGCCGTACTTGGCGGCCACGTTCTCGGCGGTGACGCCCATGTGGATGTTGTGGAAGGGGTCGTGCAACGCGCCCACCATCATGTCGATCATCTTGGCGTCGCCCATGCGGCTGCCCCAGCGTTGGGTCAGGTTGACATAGGGACCACGGCTCATGTTCTCGGCGCCGCCGCCCAGGGCGATGTCGCAGTCGCCCAGCAGGATGGACTGGCTGGCGCTCACGATGGCCTGCAGGCCCGAGCCGCACAGGCGGTTCACGTTGAACGCCGGGGTGGTCTCGGCACAGCCGCCGTTGATGGCTGCCACGCGGGAGAGGTACATGTCCTTGGGTTCGGTGTTGACCACGTGGCCAAACACCACATGGCCCACGTCCTTGCCGTCGGTGTGGGCACGGGCCAGTGCCTCGCGTACCACCAGTGCGGCCAGCTCGGTGGGGGGGACGTCCTTGAGGCTTCCGCCATAAGTACCAATGGCGGTGCGCACACCGCTGACGACGACGACTTCACGCATGGGGGTCTCCTGAAATGATGCGGTTCAAACAACTGATCGGTGCAGTATTTTCGGCTATATCGGCTACAGCTTGCTGACGGGGGCGGGGGAGAGTCGGCCACTCATCGGGGGAGGCCGCCCCTCACGGGGAGATCAGGCCCCAATGGGAGGGCAACGGGGCTTGCAGCGTCAGGGTGCGGTCTTCCAAGGGATGCGGCAAGGTCAGTTGCCAGGCGTGCAGCTGCAAGGCCGGACTGGGCGGGGCCGCCGCCGAACCGTAAAGCTCGTCACCCAGGATGGGGTGGCCGATGGCCCGCAGATGCACCCGCAGTTGATGGGAGCGTCCCGTGTGGGGTTGCAGTTCGAGCAGTGTGCGCTCGGGGGAGGCCTGGTGTTCCAGTTGCCGCCAATCCGTCAGGCACGGGCGCCCCTCGGGGCTGATGATTTGCAACGGTCGGTTGGGCCAATCGGGCAGGATGGGCAGATCGATGCGATTCCAGCCGGGCCGAGGCGCGGGGATCTCGTGGTCGCTCTCATCTGCATCACCTGAAGGTGCAGGCATGGCCACGCAACGGTCTTGCGGCACGCCCGTCACCCAGGCCAGGTAGCGTTTGTCCACCTGCCGTTGGGCAAAGGCTCGACTCAGTCGGCGCTGGGCCTCGATGCCGCGTGCCAGCACCAGCAGGCCCGAGGTGGCCTGGTCGAGTCGGTGCACCACCAGCGCATCCGGGAACTGCGCTTGCACACGGTGCCAGACGCAGTCCTGCTTCTCGGGGCCGCGGCCGGGGACGGACAACAGCCCCGAGGGTTTATTGACGACGACGAGGTGGTCGTCCACATGGATGATCGCAATCAAGGCAGCCCCCAGGCCTGCGACACCCGCGTCAGCACCTGGTGTTCGACATCCTCGGCATCACAGGCCACACACTGACGGTCGGGCAGGCTGCGCAACCAGGTGAGCTGACGCTTGGCCAGTTGCCGCGTGGCCGCCTGACCCTGGCGGATCATCTCGATCGGGTCCGCGTCGGCCATCGATTTCCCCTGGGCCTGCAGCTGATCCATCCAGGCCCAGGCTTGTCGATAACCGACACACCGCATCGATGGCAACGCCGCGTGCAGATCGCCCCGCGCGCGCAGTTGCTGCATTTCGTGCAGAAAACCTTGCGCCAGCATGAGTTCGAAGCGGCGCTCGATGCGTGCGTGCAACCAGGCGCGGTTGTGGGGCTCCAGCGAGATCAGTTGTACTGCGGTGAGGGGGCTGTCGTGCTGCGCACGGGCCTGCCCCCACAGGGCGGACAGGGGCTGTCCGGTCAGGTGCCAGACCTCGAGCGCGCGGCCGATGCGCTGGGCATCGCGCGGGGCCAGCCGCGCAGCGCTCTCGGGGTCCACCTGGGCCAGTTCGGCGTGCAGGGCTGGCCAGCCCCATGCCTTCGCGCGGGCCTCGATGTCCGCACGCAAGCGGGCATCGGCCTTGGGCAATTCGTCCAGCCCGTCCATCAGGGCCTTGAGGTAGAGCATCGTGCCGCCCACCAGCAACGGGTGCCGCCCCCGTGCCCGGATGTCGTCGATCAAGGCCTGGGCATCGCGAGCGAAATCGGCGGCGCTGTAGGCGTCCAGGGGGTCACGGATGTCGATGAGGTGATGTCTCACCTGCGTTTGTTCTTCGGCGTTGGGTTTGGCCGTTCCGATGTCCATGCCGCGGTACACCAGGGCAGAGTCGACGCTGATGATCTCCACCGGCCAATGGCGTGCAACCTCCAGCGCCAAAGCCGTTTTGCCACTGGCGGTGGGGCCCACCAGGGCG
Source organism: Comamonadaceae bacterium (assembly GCA_947448375.1). GTDB lineage: Bacteria > Pseudomonadota > Gammaproteobacteria > Burkholderiales > Burkholderiaceae_C > Limnohabitans. Next base: position 29,346 of record CANFMY010000013.1, read on the forward strand.
AGGCACGACAGCGTGGTATCAGCGCTCACGGGTCCCTCCCGGGCAGCGTCCCCGCAGCAGCAAGAGCGCGACAACGATCGGACTGACGCTCATGGCAGGACCCGCGAATGCGATACAGGCGCGCGCAAGGCCTCAGCGCCCGCGCAAAAACAGCGCGTCGAGTTCGCGCAAGCTGATGGCACGCCAGGTGGGACGACCGTGGTTGCATTGGTCGGACCGTTCGGTGCGCTCCATGTCGCGCAACAAGGCGTTCATCTCGTCCAGCGTGAGTTGCCGGTTGGCGCGCACAGCGCCATGACACGCCAGGGTGGCCAGCAGTTCGTTGCGGGCGCGGTGCACCACCGTGCTGGCGTCGTGCTGGGCCAGTTCGGCCAGCACGCTGCGTGCGAGTTCCACCGCGTCGGCCTGTGACAGTGACGTGGGCACGGCCCGCACAGCCAGGGTGCGCGGCGACAGCGTGGAAATGTCCAGGCCCAGTTCGTTCAGCGCCTGGATGTGCGTCTCGGCGGTCAGCACTTCTTCGGGGGTGGCCGCAAAGCTCACCGGAATCAGCAAGGGTTGACTGCCGAGTTGAGCCTCGTCCAGTTGCTGCTTGAGTCGTTCGTACACGATGCGCTCGTGCGCGGCGTGCATGTCGACCACGATCAGGCCTTGGGCATTCTCGGCCAGGATGTAGACGCCTTGCAGTTGCGCCAGCGCGCGGCCCAGCGGCCAGACGGCGGTGTCGTGCGATAAGTTGTGAGAGGTGGCGTGAGCGGTAGCGTGAGTTGGGCCTTGACTTGAGTCTTGGCTTGAGTCGAATGGCGTTCGAGCGGTCTCTGCCCCGGGAGTCTGGGTCGGCGTCCACGGGTGTGACGGCGTCGCTTCATTCACGACATGATGGCCTGCGGTTTGCCCCGAGGTGTCTCCAGGTCGCCACAAGGCGGCCAGATCGGCGATCGGGTGGCCGATGTCCATGCGGGCTTGACGCCAGGTCGGCAGGCCTGGCGAGGAGCCTCGCACAGCCGATCCGGTGCGCTCGGACGAAGCCGGGGTGTTGGCCCAACT
>CANFMY010000014.1 GCA_947448375.1 Comamonadaceae bacterium
GACAGGAAGCGGCGCACAGCAGAAGGCTGATCGATGGCAATTCCCACAATTTGCCAGCCTTTTGACGAATTTTGCTGAAAGAACTTATCCAGCAGGGGCATTTCTTCCACGCAGGGTGGACACCAGGTGGCCCAGAAGTTGATCACCAGGGGACGTCCTCGGGAGGCTCCCAGGGCCAGCGGGCTGCCGTCGGGCTGCTCGAACTGAGAGGACCACAGCAGCTGCTCCACCGCCGGCGGCAGGCGCTGGGCACTGCTGCGCCACCAGGACAGCCCGATCCCCGCCACCACCGCCCCAGCACCCACGCCAATCATCCAATGGCGGCGTTTGGGACCAGAAACATCAGAGATGGGGGTATTTTGAGCGGAGTTCATGTATTTTCGAGCATGCGATCCAAGGCTTGGAGATCGCCTCGCAGGGTGTGACCATGTGAATCCGGGCGCAGCGCCCCTCGCAGATCGTCATGATCATAAATCATCAGATGCACGCCCACGTGCTCATTCAACGGCGCGCACCGGCTGTGCAGGCTCAAGGCATCCACCAGCCCTCCCTGAAATCCTCGAATTTGCTGCACCTGGTAATCAATTCCCTGGTTAATGAGTGCAATTTCAGCAGATTTGGAGTCATCGCAAAACAACTGCAGGTAAATGTCCGAATGTCGTGTTGCCGTGCCTCGCCACACAGCGCCGCCCAGATGCGGCCTGAATTCAGCCAGACGCATCATCCACGAACGGGCGAGTTCTCGCAGGGCGCGCAGTTCGCCCGGCTGGGTATCTGCGAAAAAGAGCTCGAGATGCTCGCGCAACGCCTCCTCCAGCACCTGGTTGTCCGGCAGCGGGGTGCGCGATGGCAAACCCAACAGCTTGAGTGCCTGATGCTTGGCTGCCCCGTACTCCAGGCCATCCTCGGCGATCAACCGGGCCGCCGTGGCGGCAATGGAGAGGGTGGCGTTGTCCATGGCGCCATTGTGCCTGCGGCCCGGACGCCCGCCTAGAATCCAGGCCCATGCACATTCATATCTTGGGGATTTGCGGCACCTTCATGGGTGGCGTCGCCGCCCTGGCGCGGGAAGCCGGCCACCGCGTGACCGGCTGCGATGCCGGTGTCTATCCGCCCATGAGCGATCAGTTGCGCGCCCTGGGCATTGACCTGATCGAGGGCTTTGGCGCCGACCAGATGGCGCTCAAGCCCGATCACTATGTGGTGGGCAACGTGGTGTCGCGCGCCCGTCTGGCGGACGGCACTCCGAAGTTTCCGCTGATGGAAGCCGTCCTGGAAGCGGGCGCTCCCTACACCAGCGGCCCGCAGTGGCTGTCCGATCATCTGCTGCACACGGCTCAACAGTCCCGTCATGTCCTGGCCGTGGCCGGTACCCACGGCAAAACCACCACCACCTCCATGCTGGCCTGGATTCTGGAGCACGCCGGCCTTCAGCCCGGGTTTCTGGTGGGGGGTGTTCCGCTCAACTTCGGCGTCTCGGCCCGACTGGGCCAGCAGACCTCGCGCACCGAGCGCCCGCTGTTTGTGATCGAGGCGGACGAATACGACACGGCGTTTTTCGACAAGCGCAGCAAATTCGTGCACTACCGCCCGCGCACGGCCGTGCTCAACAACCTGGAGTTTGACCACGCCGACATCTTTGACGATCTGGCGGCCATCGAGCGGCAATTCCACCACCTCGTGCGCACCGTGCCGGCCAGCGGGCGAGTCGTGGTCAACGCCGCGCCGGACAGCCTGCAGCGTGTCTTGCGACAAGGGTGCTGGAGTGAGGTGGCCGGCTTCGGTCTGGCCAACGCCTCCCGTACCTCCAGCCACGGCGCCGCGATGGCCTGGCAGGTTCAGGGGCCGCCCGAGCACTTTCAAGTCCTGCACCAAGGCCAGGTGCTGACGCAGGTACGCTGGTCCATCGGCGGCGTGCACAACCAGCTGAACGCCCTGGCCGCCATCGCCGCTGCACAGCACGTCGGGGTTGACCCGGCCGTGGCGGCCGAAGCGCTGGGCCTCTTCCACAACGTGCGCCGACGCATGGAGGTGCGCGGGACGCTGACACGCCCGGGCGGGTCCATCACGGTGTACGACGACTTTGCGCATCACCCCACGGCCATCGCCACCACGGTGGATGGTTTGCGGCGCCAGATTCTCCCGGGCGAACGCATCCTGGCCGTTTTCGAGCCGCGCAGCAACACCATGAAGCTGGGGACGATGAAGTCCCAACTGCCCGAGAGCCTGGTGCAGGCCGATCTGGCCTTCTGCCACAGCGGCGGGCTGGATTGGGATGCTGCTGAAGCGCTGGCGCCCATGGGCACACGCGCCACCGTCTGCGCCAGCATCCCCGAACTGGTCCAGACCGTGGTGGGGCAAGCCCGCGCAGGCGACCATGTGCTGTGCATGAGCAACGGCGGGTTTGGCGGCATTCACGAGCAGTTGCTGCAGGCGCTGTCCGTCTGAGGGGTGACGCCGTCAACCAGACCCCACGCCGTTGTGTGCTACATTCACGTCCATGACGACAGCCCGTTTCGGTTTTAGCTATTTTGAGTTCTCACGCCTCCCGGCGGTCGAGAGACTCGGACTCAAGCACTGAAACAGTCTGAACTCACTCACCCACCGCCGGAATCCCCGGCGGTTTTTTTTTGCTCGCTTCAGCCTACGCCTTCACAGAAAGTCATCATGAAGTCTTCCGCTCTCGACCACCGCTCACGCACGGACGCCACCAGTCAGACCGACGACCAGCGCATCAAGGACATCACGGTCCTGCCGCCACCCGAGCACCTGATCCGCTTCTTTCCTATCCAGGGCACCGCGGTCGAGCAACTGATTGCGAGCACCCGCAAGTCCATTCACCGCATCATGCACGGCCAGGACGATCGCCTGCTGGTGGTGATCGGCCCCTGCTCCATCCACGACCCCGCTGCCGCGCTGGACTATGCGCGCCGTCTCAAAGCCGAGCGCGAGCGCTTCGCCGACACGCTGGAAATCGTGATGCGCGTGTATTTTGAAAAGCCCCGCACCACCGTGGGCTGGAAGGGCCTCATCAACGACCCCTACCTGGACGAGAGCTACCGCATCGACGAGGGGCTGCGCATCGCGCGTCAGTTGCTCATCGAGATCAACCGCCAGGGCTTGCCCGCTGGCAGCGAATTTCTGGACGTGATCTCGCCCCAGTACATCGGCGACCTCATCAGCTGGGGCGCCATCGGCGCGCGCACCACCGAGAGCCAGGTGCACCGTGAACTGGCCTCGGGCCTGTCGGCGCCCATCGGTTTCAAGAACGGCACCGACGGCAATATCAAGATCGCCACCGACGCCATCCAGGCTGCGGCGCGCGGCCACCACTTTCTGTCGGTGCACAAAAACGGCCAGGTGGCCATCGTGCAAACCCAGGGCAACCAGGACTGCCACGTCATCTTGCGCGGCGGCAAAGCGCCCAACTACGACGCCGCCAGCGTGTCGGCCGCCTGCAAGGAACTCGAAGCCGCCAAGCTGCCCGCCACGCTGATGGTGGACTGCAGCCATGCCAACAGCAGCAAGCAGCACGAGAAACAACGCGATGTGGCCCAAGACATTGCCCACCAGCTGGCGCAGGGCTCACGCCAGGTCTTTGGCGTGATGATTGAAAGCCACCTCCAAGCCGGCGCCCAGAAATTCACGCCGGGCAAGGACGATTCGCACCAGCTGCACTATGGACAAAGCATCACCGATGCCTGTCTGGGCTGGGAGGATTCCGTGCAGACGCTGGAAATTCTGTCCCAGGGCGTGAAGGCGCGTCGCAGCAAACGTTGATGTTGGGCGCCGAACCTGGGCGCCAGTTCTAAACGCCAGTCCTCAGCGCTGGTCGGATGCGATCTGGCTAAGCGCTGTCAGTCGACAAGTGCCCCCAGCAGGCGCCTGTCGGCCTCAGGCCGTGCCGCCCACGGTGAGGCCGTCGACACGCAAGGTCGGCTGGCCCACGCCCACCGGCACGCTTTGCCCTTCCTTGCCGCAAGTGCCCACGCCGCTGTCCAGGGCCATGTCGTTGCCGATCATGCTCACGCGCGTGAGCACGTCCGGTCCGTTGCCCACCAGCGTGGCGCCCTTGACCGGGTATTGCAGCTTGCCGTTCTCGACCCACCAGGCCTGGCTGGTCGAGAACACAAATTTGCCCGAGGTGATGTCCACCTGCCCACCGCCAAAGTTGGTGGCGTACAAGCCCTTGCGCAAGCTCGCCACGATTTCTTGCGGATCGTGTTCGCCACCGAGCATGTAGGTGTTGGTCATGCGGGGCATGGGCAGATGCGCATAGCTCTCGCGCCGGCCGTTGCCGGTGGGCTTCACGCCCATGAGCCGCGCATTCATGGCGTCCTGGATATAGCCGCGCAAAATGCCGTCCTCGATCAGCACATTGCGCTGACTGGCACAGCCTTCGTCGTCCACATTGAGCGAGCCACGGCGGTCGGCCAGCGTGCCGTCATCGAGCACGGTGACGCCAGGCGCGGCCACGCGTTGCCCAATGCGGCCCGAGAAAGCGCTCGAGCCCTTGCGGTTGAAGTCACCCTCCAGGCCGTGGCCGATGGCTTCATGCAACAGCACACCGGGCCATCCGGGGCCGAGCACCACGGTCATTTCGCCGGCGGGCGCGGGACGCGCCTCCAGGTTGAGCAAAGCGGCATCGACCGCCTCGTCCACATAGCGGCGCAGCAGCGCATCATCAAAACGCTCGAGTCCCCAGCGACCGCCGCCCCCGCCCGAGCCCATTTCACGGCGGCCCTTGTGCTCGGCAATCACGGTCACGCTCAGGCGCACCAGGGGTCGCACATCGGCGGCCAGGGTGCCGTCGGCACGGGCGATCAACACCACGTCGTGCTCACTGGCCAATCCGGCCATGACCTGCACCACACGCGGGTCACGGGCACGGGCCAGGGCTTCCACGCGTCCCAACAAGTCCACCTTGGCCGTGCTGTCGAGCGACAGAATCGGGTCCTGATCGCCGTACAGCGAGCGGCTCGCTGCCACCTTGCGTGCCGGGATACGGGTGCTGGCCGAGCGCGACGCGGCCGCAATCGATCTCACGGTGCGGGCGGCGTCCAGCAACGAGGCCATGGAGATGTCGTCGGAGTAGGCAAATGCGGTTTTCTCGCCCGAGACGGCACGCACGCCCACGCCTTGATCAATGCTGAACGAGCCCGATTTGACTATGCCCTCCTCCAGGCTCCAGCCTTCCGAGCGGGTGGTCTGAAAGTACAGGTCGGCATCGTCCACCCGGTGTTGGCGGATTTCGGCCAGTGCGCGCTGCAAATGGCTTTCGTCCAGACCGAAGGGCTCGAGCAGACAGCGGCGGGCCGTGGCCAGTCGCTCCAGGGTGGGTTCGCGTGAAATCATGATGAGAGTGTATAGAGCTTGAAGACGCTGGCATCATCCTCGCCAGCCAGGCCCGCCGCGTGTGCCTGGGCGAACACGGCGGCAGCCAGACGACCCAATTCAGGGGTGAAGCCCAAAGCATCCCCGGCCTCGACAGCCAGACGCGTGTCTTTCTCGAGCAGGGTGATGTGGGCGCGGGGCGCGTAATCGTTGACCAAGGCACGGCGCAACCGGTCCGAGCTGATCCAGCTTTGCCCGCTGGAGCGTTCCATCACATCCAGGGTGGTGGACGGGTCCAGCCCCATGCGCTGGGCCATGGCCAGCACCTGGGCAGCCCCCACCAGGTTGATGCCGGCCAGCATATTGTTGGCCAGCTTGGTGCGGGCGCCGTCGCCCACGCGCTCGCTCACCTGGAACACCAGGCCCGACAAGGCATCGAGCCAGTCCTGGCTGGCTTGAAACACGGATGCGGGAGTGGCCACCATCAGGCTCATGGTGCCCTCGGCCGCGCGCTGCGGGCCGCCGGACATGGGCGCATCGATCACGTGCACACCCAAGGCCACCAGACGTTGCCCGAAGGATTCGACGTCCTGCGGTGACAAGGTGGGGCACAGCATGAGGGTCTGACCCGGGCGCAAGGACTGGCTCACGCCCTGCGGGCCAAACAACACCGACTCGACCTGGGGCGCGTCGATCACGCACACGATGAGGCGGTCGACCGCAGCGGCCAAGGCGGTTGGCGTGTCATGCACGATGGCCCCCAAGGACTGCAGCGCAGCGGTTTTGCTGCTGTCGATGTCGCGCACGTGCACCTGCCAACCCAGGCCCAGAAGTCGGCGCGCCATGCCGCCCCCCATGTTGCCCACCCCGATGATGCCTGCCGTTTGCCGCGAACTCATGACTGCACCAACTGTTTGGCCTTGGCCACCGACATCAAAATGCCCAACCCGAATCCGAGCGTGACCATCGCGGTCCCTCCATAGCTGATGAACGGCAGCGGCACCCCCACCACGGGCAGGATGCCACTGACCATGCCCATGTTCACAAAGGCATAGGTGAAGAAAATCATGGTGATGCTGCCCGCCAGCAAGCGCGCAAACAGCGTGGGGCCTTCCAGTGCAATGGCCAGGCCGCGCAGCACCAGAAACACAAAACCCAGGATCAGCATCACGTTGCCCACCAGACCGAACTCCTCACCATACGCGGCAAAGATGAAGTCGGTGGTTCGCTCTGGAATGAAGTCCAGGTGCGTTTGCGTGCCCTGCATGTAGCCCTTGCCCCAGAACCCACCCGACCCAATGGCGATCATGCCCTGGATGATGTGAAAGCCCTTGCCCAGCGGGTCGCGCTCGGGGTCCATCAGCGTGCACACGCGTTGCTGCTGGTAATCATGCAGAAGCGGCCAGCGCACACCCTCGGCACACAGTTCGGGCTCGAACACCACCAGCAACAACAAACCGATCAACCCCAGCACCAGGGGCGGAATGATGAGACGCCAGCTGAGTCCGGCAAAAAACATGACGAACAGTCCGGCACTCAAGACCAGCAAGGCCGTTCCCAGATCGGGCTGACGGGCAATCAGCCCCACCGGCACCAGCAACAACACGCCGGCCACCAGGAAGTCCAGGGGGCGCAGTTGCCCTTCGCGTTTTTGAAACCACCAGGCCAGCATGAGCGGCATGGCGATCTTGAGAATTTCGCTGGGCTGGATCACCACCCCCACGTTGAGCCAGCGACGTGCCCCCTTCTTGGTCAGCCCGAAGAGCGCCACGGCAATCAAGAGCGCCACGCCCAGCGAATAGAGGGGGACGGCCAGGACCATCAGGCGTTGCGGCGGAATTTGCGCCACCACGAACATGATGAAACCACCGATCAGAATGTTGCGGCCGTGGTCCAGAAAGCGCTCGCCGTTGGCAAAGCCCGAGGAATACATGGTGAGCAGGCCCGCACAGGCCAGCATGAACACGGCGAAGGCCAGCGGCCCGTCAAACCCGCGCAGCCAAAACAGCAGGCGCTGCCACAGGGCGGGTTTTTCGATGACGATGCTCATAGGGCAGAATTATCCGGGATGAACCATTCCCTGCCTGCCACCACGCATTTACTCTATCTGCATGGCTTTCGGTCATCCCCGCAATCGACCAAGGCGCAGCTGACCCGGCGCTGGGTGGAGCAGCACGCACCGGATGTCACCTGGTGGAGCCCGGCCCTGCCCCCCTCGCCCCGCGAGGCGTGCGAACTCATCTTCCAGGGCACGGCCGCGTGGCCCGCCAGCACCCTGGCGGTGATGGGGTCTTCTTTGGGCGGGTTTTACGCCAGCTGGCTTTCGCGCCGCCGCGGTTGCCGCGCGGTGGTCATCAACCCCTCGGTGCAACCCGCACGCAGTCTGGCCGGGTACATCGGCACGCACCCCGTGTGGCACGACCCCAGCCAGCAGGTCCACTTTGCCCCGGAGTTCGTGGACGAGTTGCGCGCCCTGCAAGAGGACCTGCCAGCCGACGAGCCGCCGGGGCCGATCGGACACCCGCAGCACTTGCTGGCGGTGCTGGGCACCCACGACGAGTTGCTGCCGTTTGCCGACATGCGCCAGCGCTACGCGGCGTGCCGCGTGCGCGTGGTGGAGGGAGGGGACCACGCGCTGAGCGGGTTTGAGGCCCTGCTGCCCGAGGTCATGGGTTTCCTGGGTTTGTGAAGCGCCTCGCGCAAGCGGCACACCCAGTCGCGCGCCAGAGCATGGGACAATTCGCCCATGTACGCATTGTTCGAAGACGCTGGCAAATTTCTCGCTGGCCGCATCCTGTCTGAAGCCGAGGCTTCGGCCCAGATCGAGCTGGAATCCGGCAAGCGGGTCAAGGTCAAGGCCGCCCATGTGCTGTTGCGCTTCGAGCAACCCGCCCCGGCACGACTCCTGGAGCAGGCCGCCACCGTGGCGCAGAGCATCGAGCTGGACCTGGCTTGGGAATTCGCCCCAGCCGACGAGTTCAGCTTTGCCGACTTGGCGCACGAGTATTTCAGTGCCAACGCCACCACGGTGGAACTCGCCGCTGCGCTCATGCGCTTGTACGAGGCGCCACATTACTTCCGCCGCGCTGGCAAGGGGCGCTTCAAGAAAGCCCCGGCCGAGATCATCCAGCAAGCGCTGGCGGCCATCGAGAAAAAGAAGCAGCTCCAGCTGCAGATCGACGACTGGGCGCAGGCGTTGGCGCAGGGCACCTGCCCGGACCCCATCCTCTCGCAGCTCTACCGCATTCTGTTCAAACCCGACAAGAACGGGCCGGAATACAAGGCCGTGGTCGAGGCCGCGCGAGCCACCCACACGGCGCCCCTGGCCTTGCTGCAACGCGCCGGGGCCATCACCTCGTCCTACCAGTTTCACTGGCAGCGCTTCCTGTTCGAACACTTTCCCAAGGGCGTGGGCTTTCCGTCCATCAGCACCCCCCCCATCACCGACGATCTGCCCCTGGCATCGGTTCGGGCGTATTCGATTGACGATTCGCACACCACCGAGATCGACGATGCGCTGTCGGTGCAAGGCCTGGGCAGCGGTGTCGTGACGGTGGGCATCCATATCGCGGCCCCGGGGCTGGCCATCACGCCTGAGAGCGCTGCCGACCAGATTGGCCGCGCACGGCTCTCCACCGTGTACATGCCGGGCCACAAGATCACCATGCTCCCCGATGAGGTGGTGCAAACCTACACGCTGCAAGAGGGCCAGGACTGCCCGGCCCTGTCGCTCTACGTCAAGCTGGAAGAAGCCAACCTGACCATCGTCTCGAGCGAGACCCGACTGGAGCGCGTGCACATCGTGGCCAATCTGCGCCACGACCGACTCGACACCGTGGTCACCGAAGCGTGGTTGCTGTCGGATGCTCCCGACACCCGCATCCCGGGCGATCATCCCGCCAGCGCACTCGAGGCCTTGCCCCACGCTGAACTGGCCTTTCTGCACCGGCTCGCGCAATCCCTGAAATCTCAACGCGAGCAGGTGCGCGGCAAACCGGAAAGCTTCAACCGACCCGACTACACCTTCCGCCTGGAAAGCGTGGGCGACAGCGGGCCCCAAGGCACGGAAACCGTGACCCTGGGCGTGCGCCAGCGCGGTGCGCCGCTGGACCTCATCGTGGCCGAGGCCATGATCCTGGCCAACAGCACCTGGGGTCAGTGGATGGCCGATCTGGGCGTGCCCGCCATCTACCGCAGCCAGGCCAGTCTGGCCCCGGGCATGAAGGTTCGCATGAGCACGCGTGCCTTGCCGCACGCCGGCATTGGCGTGCCGTGCTACGCCTGGAGCACCTCGCCCCTGCGCCGTTATGTGGACCTGGTCAACCAGTGGCAAATCATCGCCTGCGCTCGCCATGGCAAGACCGCTGCACTGGCCGCCCCCTTCAAGCCCAAAGACACCGCGCTGATGTCCATCATCTCGGCCTTTGATGCCGCCTACACGGCCTACAACGGCTACCAGGGTTCGATGGAACGCTTCTGGACCTTGCAGCATGTGCGCCAGCAAGGCATGCGCGAGATCGAAGCCACCGTGTTCAAGATGATGCCGGGGATGCCGCCGATGGCGCGTGCCGAGCACCTGCCGCTGGTGCTGCCGGTCCTGGGCGTTGGCGGTGCCGACCTCACACGGGGCTCGCGGGTGCTGCTGCAACTGAGCGAGCCCGATGACATCACGCTGGACATCAGCGGCCAGTTGCTGCAGGTGCTCGATGCCGCGTCGACGTCCCCTGGAGCCCTCGAGACCGGCCTGGACAACGTCTTCGACGATGCCTCGGATGAGGAAGAGAGTGCCGGCCCCTTGTCCATCGCGGTCGATATGGATGTTCAGGACGCCACCACAGCGGACAGCGACTCGGCCAGCACGAAAGACGGTGCACCCCAAGCGACATCGCTGGCCACCCACGCATCCACGCCAGCCCCCTGAGCGCGACTCGTCCCGGGCAGATCATGACACCGTCCCTGCGCTGGCCCCAGATTCCGGTGCTCAACCTCAGCCCCTTGCAATGGGCGATGCTGATCTCGCTCGCGTTGCATGGCGCCTTGCTGAGCCTGCAGGTGAGTCCCCCCAGTCGACCCGAGCGACTCATCGAGGACAGCCCGTTGGAGATCGTGCTGGTCAACGCGCGAACCCGCAGCCGCGACACCAACGCCAAACCCCAGGCCTTGGCCCAAAGCACTTTGTTGGGGGGGGGGGCGGGGCCGGACTCGGCGCGCGCGCGCTCACCTTTGCCCAACTCGCCCCTGCACCAGATGGGCCAGCACCTGGACACCATGGAACAGCAAGTCACCGCCTTGCAAACCCAGCAATCGCACTTGCTGGCCCAGGTCAAGGTCCAACTGGCGCAACTCCCCACCACGCAACAAGAGATGCAGCGCGAGGCCACACAAGCCCGGCGTCGCCAGCTCCTCAAGATGCTGGCCGAAATCGAGCAGCGCATCGACGTCGAAAACGCCCGCCCACGCAAGCGCTACCTCAGCCCGTCCACGCGGGAAGTGAGCTACGCCCAGTACTACGACCGCTTGCGCCGCAAGATTGAAACCCTGGGCACACAGCAGTTTCCCCAGGTCGGCACCCGCAAGCTGTACGGTGACCTCACCATGATCGTCACCGTGGACAGCCAGGGTCGCGTGATTGGCACGGAAGTGGTCACGTCCTCCGGTCAACCCGAGCTCGATCGACGTGCGCAAGCCATTGCCTCGCGCGCCGGCCCCTTCGGTCCGTTCACGGTCGAGATGAAGCGTCACACCGATCAGCTCGCGCTGGTGTCGCGCTTTTCGTTCACACGCGACCACCGCTTGCAAACCGAGCTCACCGGCCCATGAAGACCTGGCCTCGTCCTCTGGTGCTGCTCGCACGGCTGCTAGCCCTGGCTGGGGTGGCCGTGCTGGCCCTGCAACTCTTTTTTGTTGCACGCGTGGCCCTGATGACGGTGATGGCGCCCGAATCCACCGCGTTTCAGCGCTCCGAGGTGTGGCGTCTGTCGCAACAGCCCCAGGGGTTGCGTTGGCGTCAGGATTGGGTCGCCTATGCCCAGATCTCGGATCAGCTCAAACGTGCGGTGATCGTCTCCGAGGACGACATCTTTGCCCGCCACGATGGCGTGCAATGGGAAGCGCTCGAGAAAGCCTGGAAACACAACGCACGCGCCGAAGCGCAGGCCCTGCGCGCGCGTCAGGGCAGCTCGGCCAAAGTGGTGGGAGGCTCGACCATCACCCAACAGTTGGCCAAGAATCTTTTTTTATCCGGTGAGCGCACCCTGGTGCGCAAGGGCCAGGAATTTGTGCTCACCCTCATGCTCGAAGGACTGCTGAGCAAGCGCCGCATCCTGGAAATTTATCTCAACAGCGTGGAATGGGGTGAGGGCGTCTTCGGCGCCGAGGCGGCCGCGCAGCACTATTTCAACAAACCGGCTTCGGCACTGAACGCGTGGGAAGCCTCGCGGCTCGCGGTCATGTTGCCGCGACCCAAGTATTTCGAGAAGCTGCCGCAATCGGCCTACCTGCAAGGCCGAGCCGAGGTCATCATGGGTCGGTTGCCCGGCGCTGTGTTACCGTGAGGCCTCACGGAGATTTCATGCGCATTCTTGGTATCGACCCCGGCTTGCAAACCACCGGTTTTGGCGTCGTGGATGCCGAGGGCCCTGCACTGGCCTATGTGGCCAGCGGCACCATTCGCACCACCCACCTGCCGCGCGGGGATTTGCCAGCGCGCGTGCGCGTGCTGTTCGAGGGCGTGCAGGAAGTGGTGCAGCGCTACGAGCCCACCTGTGCCGCGCTGGAAATCGTGTTCGTCAACGTCAACCCGCAAGCCACCTTGCTGTTGGGGCAAGCGCGTGGTGCGTGTCTGAGTGCGCTGGTCACGCGCGACCTCCCGGTAGCCGAATACACCGCGCTGCAAATGAAAAAAGCCGTTGCCGGCCACGGCAAGGCCGCCAAGGCTCAGGTGCAGGAAATGGTCAAGCGCTTGCTCAAGCTGCCCGGTCTGCCCGGACCCGACGCGGCCGATGCGCTCGGGTTGGCCATCATGCACGCCAACGCCGCGCGCGCGCTGCACAGCCTGCAAGGGGTGGGGGCCGAGCGCAGTCGCGCCAGCGGCATGTTCCGTGCGGGCCGCACGGGTTGATCACCAGGCCGGTGCGAGTTGCGCCAGCCCTTGGGGCGCTGCGCGTTCGTCCTCGAAGGTGACGATGTCATAGGCATCGGGACGGCTGAGCAATTCGCGCAAGAGGCGGTTGTTCATCGCATGGCCCGAGCGGAAGGCGCTGTAACTGGCCAACAGCGGTTTGCCCAGCACGTACAGGTCGCCCATGGCATCGAGGATCTTGTGCTTGACGAACTCGTCGTCGTAGCGCAAGCCGTCGCTGTTGAGCACCTTGTAGTCGTCCATCACGATGGCATTGTCCAGACCTCCCCCCAGCGCCAGGCCGTTGGAGCGCATCATCTCCACATCACGGGTGAAGCCGAAGGTGCGCGCGCGCGCGATGTCCCGGCTGTAACGCCCGGTGTCCATGTCGAACTCCACGCGCTGACCGGTGGAGTCCACGGCCGGGTGATTGAAGTCAATTTCGAAACTCAGTTTGAAGCCATGGTGCGGGTCCAGGCGCGCCCACTTTTCCTGCACGCCTTGTCCTTCGCGCACTTCCACCGGTTGCAGCACCCGCACGAAACGCTTGGGCGCGTTTTGCAGGGCAATGCCGGCGCTTTGCAACAGAAACACAAAAGAGGCGGCCGAGCCATCGAGAATCGGCACCTCTTCGGCGGTGATGTCGACGTACAGGTTGTCGATACCCAGGCCCGAGCAGGCCGACATCAGGTGCTCGATGGTGTGCACCTTGGCGCCCGCATTGGAAATGGTGGAGGCCAGCCGTGTGTCCGTGACCGAGGTGGCGCTCACCGGGATGTCCACCGGCGAGGCCAGGTCCACCCGGCGAAACACAATGCCGGTGTCGGGCTGGGCCGGGCGCAGGGTGAGCTCGACGCGCTCGCCGCTGTGCAGCCCCACCCCGACGGCACGCGTCAGGGTCTGGAGGGTTCGTTGTTGCAGCACGGGTCGATTTTACCCGGCGGGTGTGTGTGCGGGACCTCCCAGGCGATCCCGCACGCAGCTCAGTCCGCCTGCTTGCGCAAAAAGGCCGGGATTTCGTAGTCGTCCATGCCACCCGACGCCAGGGCATCCACTTTGGCTGCCGCCTGGGTGCGGTTGGTGCGCCACACGCTGGGCACGGCCATGCTGCCGTAATCCGGTTGCGTCCCGCCAGGGGTTCCCGTCTGCTGTGCCGTCGCGGTGTTGGTCTCGACGGTGAAGGGCACGTTGTCGGTGCCGGTGCGCAACACCTTGAGCGGCTGCTTGTTGAGTCGCCCTCCGACTGACAGGCCGGTGGCCACCACCGTGACGCGGATCTCGTCGCCCAGGCTCTCATCGTAGGCCGTGCCATAGATCACGTGCGCTTCGGAGGAAGCGAAGGCGCGGATCGTGTTCATGGCCTCGCGCGACTCGGACAGTTTCAGGCCACCCTTGGCGGCGGTGATGAGCACCAGCACGCCCTTGGCGCCCGACATGTCGATACCCTCCAGCAGCGGGCAAGCCACGGCCTGTTCGGCCGCAATGCGGGCGCGGTCCGGGCCGTTGGCCTTGGCCGTGCCCATCATGGCCTTGCCGTGTTCGCTCATCACCGTGCGCACGTCTTCAAAGTCCACGTTCACCAGCGCCTCGACGTTGATGATCTCGGCAATGCCGCCCACCGAGTTGCGCAGCACGTCGTTGGCGTAGGCAAAGGCCTCGTCCTGGGTGATGTCGTCGCCCAGCACTTCGAGCAGCTTTTCGTTCAGCACCACGATCAGCGAGTCGACGTTGGCTTCGAGCTCGGCCAGACCGGATTCGGCGTGGGTCATGCGGCGATTGCCTTCCCAGTCGAAGGGCTTGGTCACCACGCCCACCGTGAGGATGCCCATCTCGCGCGCCACACGCGCCACGATCGGGGCGGCACCGGTGCCGGTACCACCGCCCATGCCCGCGGTGATGAAGAGCATGTTGCACCCTTCCAGGGTTTCACGGATTTCGTCCACCGCGGCCTCGGCGGCCTCACGGCCGCGCTCGGGCTTGCTGCCCGCGCCCAGGCCGCTGTGGCCGAGCTGGATCACCTTGTGCGCCGAGCTGGCGCGCAGGGCTTGCGCGTCGGTGTTGGCGCAAATGAACTCCACGCCTTTGACGCCGCTGGCGATCATGTGCTCGACCGCATTGCCGCCGCCGCCGCCCACCCCGATCACCTTGATCTGGGTGCCCGCGTTGAACTCTTCCACTTCAATCATTTCGATGCTCATCTTGAACTCCATTCCATCTTTAAGCAGTTGCCGTGTTTCTAACGTTGTGTATTTTTTTTGTTGACCTGTCTAACCTGTCTGGGGCGGCGCGCCGCGACAACAAGGTCGCCATCGTCGCCGCTCGGCCAAGAGCCCCGGGCTGCCACGCGGAAAGGGAACGTGTGAGTTGAACAGCATGATCAGAAATTCCCCACGAACCAGTCCTTGACGCGCCCCATGGCGGTCTTGACCGAACCATTTTTCTGCGCCACCTTGAAGCCGCGCATGCGGCCCAGGCGAGCTTCTTCCAGCAAGCCCATCACGGTGGCAGCGCGCGGTTGCGACACCATGTCCGACAGCGCGCCGCTGTAGTGAGGCAAGCCGCGGCGCACCGGCTTCAAAAAGATGTCCTCACCCAGTTCGATCATGCCGGGCATGATGGCGCTGCCGCCGGTGAGCACGATGCCCGAGGAGAGCACTTCCTCAAAGCCCGAATCGCGCACCACCTGTTGCACCAGCGAAAAAATCTCTTCGATGCGCGGCTCGATCACGCCGGCGAGTGCCTGGCGACTGAGCATGCGCGGCCCGCGATCGCCCAGACCCGGCACCTCGACTTGCATGTCCGGGTCGGCCAGCAGTTGCTTGGCATAGCCTGACTCGACCTTGATGTCCTCGGCGTCCTTGGTGGGTGTGCGCAAGGCCATGGCGATGTCGCTGGTGATCAGGTCGCCGGCAATCGGTATCACCGCCGTGTGTCGGATCGCGCCGCCGGTGAAGATCGCCACGTCGGTCGTGCCGGCACCGATGTCCACCAGCGCCACGCCCAACTCTTTTTCATCCGCCGTCAGCACCGACTGGCTGGAGGCCAGGGGGTTGAGCATCAGCTGATCGACGTCGAGGCCACACCGGCGCACGCACTTGATGATGTTCTCGGCCGCGCTTTGTGCGCCGGTCACGATGTGCACCTTGGCCTCCAGGCGGATGCCGCTCATGCCGATCGGCTCTTTCACATCCTGCCCGTCGATCACGAATTCCTGCGGCTCCACCAGCAGCAGGCGCTGGTCGGTCGAGATGTTGATGGCCTTGGCCGTTTCCACCACACGGGCCACATCGGGCGCAGTGACCTCGCGGTCCTTCACGGCCACCATGCCACTCGAGTTGATGCCCCGGATGTGGCTGCCGGTGATGCCGGTGTAAACGCGCGTGATCTTGCAATCCGCCATCAACTCGGCTTCCTTCAGGGCTTGCTGAATGCTTTGCACTGTGGCGTCGATGTTGACCACCACGCCGCGCTTGAGCCCGTTGCTGGGCGCCACGCCCAGGCCGGCGATCTTGAGCTCGCCACCGGGCAACACCTCGGCCACGACCGCCATCACCTTGCTGGTCCCGATGTCCAGGCCTACCACCAGATCTTTGTATTCTTTCGCCATAACCACCCCGCGCCTATTTCTTCACCTGCTGTGGATCCACCGTGGTCACGCCGCGCAGTCGCAAGGCGTATCCGGTGTCGTAACGCAAATCTGCGACCTCAAGGGCCGACACTTTCCTGCCCAACCGTGACGCCACCTGCGGCAGCGTCCTGACCAGGGTGTCGAGTCGCTCGAGCACCTCGGTTTTCGAACCTCGTCCCAATTCGATGCGAGCCCCGCTCGACATCGTCACGCGCCAGCTGCCCCGGGGCGTCAGCTCCAGCCCCATCAGCACGCCCCCCAAGGCGCTCACCGGTTGTTGCAGCGCCTGGTACATGGTCAGCACCTCGGCCGACTGGTTGTCCGGTCCACTCAGGCGCGGCAACTCGTCATCCTCCAGGTCACCCAGGTTGGCCTCGAACACCTCGCCTTGCGAATTGATCAGCCGCCCCTCGCCCTCGGCGCCCCAGTAAGCCACCGGGTTGTGCGCTTGCAGCACCACGCGCAAACGGTTGGGAAACTCGCGCTGCACCAGCGCATGACGCACCCAGGGCAAGCCCTCGAACACCTGGCGCGCTTGCTGCAAATCCACCGTGAAGAAGTTGCCCTGCAACTTCGGTGCAACGTTGGCGCGCACCGTCACCGCGTTGTGATGCTCCACATCGCCTCGCACCGTGATGCCCGCCAGGGCAAACAGGGGCAGACGCACCAGCCACCACAGCAACGACGCGACCAGCAACAGCACCACGCCGGTCACCATCAAGCTGGACATGACGTTCATGAGCTTGATATCGATCGACGTGACCACCGGGGCGTCCAACGTGGCGTGCAGGCGAGCGTTCATGCGTCCCCCCCGTCACCATGGTCGAGGCTGGCGCTGGCGAGCACCTGCAGGCACAAGTCCTCATACGAGATGCCGGCCGCACGGGCGGACATGGGCACCAGCGAGTGACTGGTCATGCCGGGCGAGGTGTTCATCTCGAGCAGGAAGGGCTGCTGATCGCTGGCGCGGATCATCAGATCGGCACGCCCCCAACCCCGGCATCCCAGTGCCCGATACGCGGCCACCACCTGCTGCTGGATGGCGGCTTCGAGGGCAGCAGGCAAGCCGCTCGGACAGTGGTAAGTCACGTCGTCGGTGAAGTATTTGTTCTGGTAGTCATACGCGCCATCCGGGGCCGCAATGCGCACCACCGGCAGGGCGTGCGCCGTGGCGCCTTCGCCCAACACCGGACACGTGACCTCCAGGCCTTCAATGAAGGACTCACACAGCAAATCCGGGTCAAAGCGCGTGGAGGTCTCGACCGCACCGGCCAGTTGCTCACGCGCGCTCACCTTGGTCACGCCAATGGAGGAACCTTCCCGCGGCGGTTTGACAATGAAGGGCAGGCCCAGGCGGTCAGGCACTTGCGCGATCTGCTCGGGCGTTTGTTCGTCGGGGGATAACCACACGTAGTCGGGGGTGCTCAGGCCGGCCGCGCGCCACAGGCGCTTGGTCATCACCTTGTCCATGGCGATGGCCGAGGCCATCACACCCGACCCGGTGTACGGAATACCCAACCATTCGAGTGCGCCTTGCACGGTGCCGTCTTCACCGTAGCGGCCATGCAAGGCGATGAAAACGCGGGATACCTGCAAAGACTTCAAACGCTCCAGGGGCTGCTCGGCCGGGTCAAACGCCACCGCCTTCACGCCCTGGGACTGCAAGGCCTGGAGCACTCCGTTGCCCGACAGGAGGGAGATGTCGCGCTCGGCCGAGCGTCCGCCCATCAGCACCGCCACGGTGTCGGTGGGCAACAGCGGCCTCGACGGGCGTGACACGGACCTCATGCCTGACCTCCGAGTTGCTGAATCACTTGGGCGGGCACTTGACCGATCGAGCCCGCCCCCATGCACATCACCACATCGCCATCGCGTGCGTTGTGCAGCAGGGTGTGGGTCATCTCGTCGATCGTGGGCACGAAGAGCAGATCGTCCTGACCCGCCAGTCGCAGCGCCCGCGCAAGCGCCCGCCCATCCGCACCCACGATGGGGGCTTCGCCCGCGGCATAGACCTCGGCCAGCCACACCGCATCGGCTTGTCGCAACACGCGCACAAAATCTTCGAAGCAATCGCGCGTGCGGGTGTAGCGGTGCGGCTGAAACGCCAGGACCAGGCGACGACCGGGGAAGGCACCGCGCGCGGCAGCCAGGGTCACGCCCAGCTCCACCGGGTGATGGCCGTAGTCTTCGATCAAGGTGAAGTGTCCACCGCCTTGGGCCGGCCAATCGCCATGGCGCTGGAAGCGCCGGCCCACACCTTTGAACTCCGCCAGTGCTTGCTGAACCGCTGCGTCGGGCACGCCCAGCTCCACCGCCACGGCAATGGCGGCCAAGGCATTGCGCACATTGTGCTCACCCGGCAAATTGAGGTCGATCTGCATGTCCGGCAAGGTGATGCCATTGCTGCGTGTCACACGGAACTGCATGCGAGCGCCCACCGCGCGCACATCATGCGCACGCACCTGCGCCTGTGGTCCCAGACCATAGCTGGTGATGGGCCGCGACACATCGGGCAGGATGCTGCGCACCGCCTCGTCGTCGGTGCACAGAACTGCAGCGCCGTAGAAAGGCATGCGGTGCAAAAACTCCACAAAGGCGCCCTTGAGCCGACCGAAGTCGTGGCCATAGGTTTCCATGTGGTCGGCGTCGATGTTGGTCACCACCGACATGACCGGCATCAGGTTCAGGAACGAGGCGTCGGACTCATCCGCCTCCACCACGATGTAGTCGCCACTGCCCAGCTGGGCATTGGCGCCTGCGCTGTTCAAGCGACCCCCGATGACGAAGGTGGGATCGAGTCCGGCTTGCGCCAGCACACTGGCCACCAGGCTTGTGGTGGTGGTCTTGCCGTGTGTGCCTGCAATGGCCACGCCACGCTTCAAGCGCATCAACTCGGCCAGCATGACGGCACGCGGCACCACCGGAATCAGCTTGTCGTGCGCTGCCACCACTTCGGGGTTGTCGGCTTTCACGGCGGTGGAGGTCACCACCGCATCCGCCCCCAGGATGTGCTCGGCGCGATGGCCCACCCAGGTGGTCACACCCAGGCCTTGCAAGCGCTGCAACACGGCGCCGTCCGACAAATCAGAACCGGAAATCACATAGCCCATGTTCAGCAGCACCTCGGCGATGCCGCTCATGCCGGCCCCGCCGATGCCAACGAAGTGAATGTGACGAATCGCGTGCTTCATGCCGCCAACTCCTCACAGGCTTGCACCATCTCGTCCACCGCTTGCAACTTGCGCTGGGTGTGGGCGGCTTGCGCCATGCGCAGCAACTCCTCGCGGGTCACGCGCTGCAAGCGCTCAGCCAGCTCACCGGCCTGCAACTGTGCTTGCGGCACGAGCCAGGCTGCCCCGGCCTCGCTGAGGAAGCGGGCATTCGTGGTTTGGTGATCGTCGACCGCGTGGGGAAACGGCACCAGCAAAGAAGCGGCGCCCACCGCGGCCAGTTCGGTCACGGTGCTGGCGCCGGCTCGGCCGATGACCAGATCGGCCTGCGCAAAGGCCTGTGCGGTGTCGTCAATGAAAGGGGTCAGTTCGGCCTGCACACCCGCCGTGGCATAGGCCTCGCGCAGCGCATCGATTTGCTTGGCGCCGCTTTGGTGCAACACCACCGGGCGCTGGTGCTCGGGAATCAGGGCTAAGGCTTGCGGCACCACCTGGTTCAAGGCTTGCGCCCCCAGGCTTCCGCCCACCACCAGCACGCGCAGCGGCCCTTGCCGACCGGCAAAACGTTCTGCCGGCAAGGGCTGCTGCAAGAAGGCCTCACGCAGCGGATTGCCCACCCAGCGCGCATGGGGTAGCACATCAGGAAATGCCGTGAACACACGGCGTGCCACACGCGCCAGCCACCGGTTGGCCATGCCGGCCACCGAGTTCTGTTCGTGCAACACCAGCGGTCGCCCCGCAAGTGCGCTCATGAGCCCACCCGGAAAGCTGATGTAGCCCCCCAACCCCAGCACCACGTCGGGACGAACCCGTTGCACCACCTGCAGGCTTTGGATCAAGGCCTGCAACAAGCGCCAGGGCAGCAGAACCAAGGTGCGCAGACCTTTGCCACGCACGCCGGAGAACTGAACGGTTTCGTAGGCAAAGCCGCGCGGGGGCACAAGCTGACTTTCCATGCTCGGGCTGGGACCACCCAGCCAGTGCACACGCCAGCCGCGCTCGCGCAGGCGCTCGGCCACGGCCAGACCGGGGAAGATATGGCCACCGGTGCCGCCGGCCATCACGAGTGCGGTCAGCGTCTTCATAGCCGCCCCCCGTGCATGAGCAGGCGGTTTTCATAGTCCACCCGCAAGACCACGGCAATGGCCACGAGGTTCATCAAAATGGCCGAGCCCCCGTAGCTCATGAGGGGCAACGTCAAGCCCTTGGTGGGCAAGGCTCCCAGGTTCACGCCCATGTTGATGAAGGACTGGAATCCCACCCAGATGCCCACGCCCTGCGCCAGCAGTCCCGAGAAGATGCGGTCCATGGCGATGGCCTGCCGGCCGATGTACATCAACCGGCGCGTCAGCCACATGAAGAGACCAATCACCACCAGCACGCCAACAAAACCGAACTCCTCGCCAATCACGGCCAGCAGGAAATCGGTGTGGGCTTCAGGCAACCAGTGCAGCTTCTCGACACTGCCGCCCAGGCCCACGCCGAACACTTCGCCTCGTCCAATGGCGATGAGCGAGTGCGACAACTGATAGCCCTTGCCCAGCGCGTGCTTTTCGCTCCACGGGTCGAGGTAGGCAAAGATGCGTTCACGCCGCCATTCCGACATGGCAATCATCAAGCCGAAGGCCACCACCAGCACCAGGGCGATCAGGAAGAACATGCGGGCGTTCACACCGCCCAGGAACAAAATGCCCATGGCGATCACGGCGATCACCATGAACGCACCCATGTCGGGCTCGGCCAGCAGCAAGAGACCCACCACCGCCACCGCAATGCCCATGGGCGCCACCGAGGTGAAAAATTTCTCCTTCACCTCCATCTTGCGCACCATGTAATTGGCGGCATACAGCAGCACACCAAACTTGGCCAGTTCGGAGGGTTGGAAATTCATGACACCCAGCGAAATCCAGCGTCGAGCCCCGTTCACCCCTTTGCCAATGAACGGGATGAGCACCAGGATCAGCAACACCAGGGACAGCACAAATACCCAAGGCGCCACCTTCTCCCAGGTGTTGAGCGGCACCTGGAAGGCCAGCAATGCGGCAACAAAGGCCACGAACAACGAGGCCACGTGGCGAACCAGGAAATGCGTTTGCGAATAATTGGCAAACCGGGGGTTGTCCGGCATGGCAATCGATGCGGAGTACACCATCACCAGGCCCCACAGCATCAAGGCCAGGGTCACCCAGACCAGTTGCTGATCGAAGCCTTTGACCTGTACCGGCGCAGCCCCGGTGCGGGTGAACTGGTTGCCGCTCACGCGAACGGGCAAGGCATCCGGTCCTGGCTCGGGCGGCGAACCCAGCAGGCGACCCCAGCCACGTCCCAGGCGATCCATCACGGCACTCATGCGCTGGCCTCCTGGGTCGACTGCGGTTCATCGGCCAGTTCCTGCACGGCCTGGATAAACACCTCGGCGCGGTGTCCGTAGTGGCGGAACATGTCCAGACTGGCACACGCCGGCGACAGCAACACCGCGTCACCAGGTTGCGCCAGCTGACTCGCTTCGCGCACGGCCTGTGGCAGCGACTGCACGTCGGTCATGGGCACCCCGGCACTGGCCAGCGCCTCGCGCAGGCGCGGGGCATCGCGGCCCAACAGCAACACGGCGCGCGCGTGACGGCGCACCGGTTCGAGCAGGGGGGAGAAGTCCTGTCCCTTGCCGTCACCCCCCAGGATCACCACCAGGCGACGTTGGCGACCCAGCCCTTGCAAGGCTGCCACGGTGGCGCCCACATTGGTGCCTTTGCTGTCATCGATGTATTCCACATCGTTCACGATGGCCACGGTGTCCACCCGATGCGGCTCGCCCGCGTATTCGCGCAAGCCATACAGCATGGGCGCGAGCTGGCCGCCCGTGCTGCACGCCAGGGCCAGGGCCGCCAGGGCGTTCAGCGCATTGTGATCCCCCCGAATACGCAGGGCATCGGCGGGCATGAGGCGCTGGATATGAATCTCCTCTTCCTCGTCACGGCGCCGCTTGCGGGTTTCGTCGGCCTCGTGGGCGCGCACCAGCCAGGTCATGCCGTTGACCGTTTCGAGGCCGTAGTCGCCCGGTCGCAACGGCATGCCCAGTCCGAACGACATCCAGGGGCGCTGCACCCGGTTCTTCTTGCGCACCGGCTCATCCACCGGCGTCATGGCCTGCACACGCGGGTCGTCGCGGTTGATGAGCATGAGGCCTTGTGTGCCCCAGATGCGCGACTTGGCCTCGACATAGGCTTGCAGGTTGCCATGCCAGTCCAGGTGGTCTTCGGTGATGTTGAGAATGGTGGCCGCGCTGGGCTCGAAACCGCTCACCCCATCGAGTTGGAAGCTGGAGAGTTCCAGCACCCACACATCGGGCAAGCCCAGGTCGACCTTGGGCGGCGGCGGTGCGATCAACGGAGCCTGCGTGTTCGCCGACTCGACGTCCACGGTGGCTTCAGCGGCAGGCTCCGCCCGTGCGGTCGCGTCAGTGGCACGGTCGATCAGCGCCTCGGCCGTTTCCGTCGCACTTGACGATTCTTCGTCGATCGCCTCTGCTGCTGCATGTGAGGGCGTGGCCGGCCGATCATCCGCCGAGGTCGTGAGCGACACCGCTTGGGCAACACGCTCTGCAACCGCCCCCTCGTCCTTCGCGACTTCCCCCCCCTCTTCCACCACTGGCGGCACCCAGGGCGGCGCATCCTCTAGGGCCTGGGTCAAGGTATCGAGCAAGGTCGGACCGATATTGCCGGCCACCGCCGTGCGAACACCGGCGCGTTCGAGCAACTGCCCGGTCAGCGAGGTGACGGTGGTCTTGCCATTCGTGCCGGTGATGGCCAGCACCTTAGGCGCGTAACCGCGCTCCTCGCGCAAAGCCTCCAGCGCCTGGACAAAAAGCGTGAGTTCCGTGCCGACCCACAAGCCCATGGCTTGCGCCGCTTGCCAGACTGGCGCCACATCCGCTGGCGAGAGGCCCGGGCTCTTGAACACGGCGCGGATGTCCTGTCCCTCGACCAGATGCGCGCCCATCTCACCCGAGACCAGTCGCACCTCGGGGTACTGCACCTGCAACGCGGCCCAGTGGGGCGGTTCGGTGCGTGTATCTGCCACGGTCACGCGCGCACCCTGGCGCGCGCACCAACGCGCCATCGACAGGCCGGAGTCGCCCAGGCCCAGGATGAGAACGTGTTGACCAAGCCAAGACATGGGTCAGCGCAGCTTCAAGGTTGACAGACCCACCAGGCACAGCAGCATGGTGATGATCCAGAAACGCACCACCACCTGGGTTTCACGCCAGCCGGATTTTTCAAAGTGGTGGTGCAACGGGGCCATGCGCAAGATGCGGCGACCTTCGCCGTACTTGCGCTTGGTGTATTTGAAATAACTCACCTGCAACATGACCGAGAGCGCCTCGACCACGAAGATGCCACCCATGATGGACAGCACAATTTCCTGTCGCACGATCACCGCGATCGTACCCAGGGCGCCACCCAGAGCCAGCGCGCCCACGTCCCCCATGAACACTTGCGCCGGGTGGGTGTTGAACCACAGAAAGGCCAGGCCCGCGCCGGCCATGGCCGCACAAAAAATCATCAACTCGCCAGACCCCGGGATGTAGGGAAAGAGCAAGTACTTGGAATACACCGAGCTGCCCGTGACATATGCGAACACGCCCAGCGCCGACCCCACCATCACGACGGGCATGATGGCCAGTCCATCCAGCCCGTCGGTGAGGTTGACCGCGTTGCTCGATCCCACGATCACCAGATAGGTCAACACCACAAAGCCCAGCACCCCCAGGGGGTAGCTGACTTCCTTGACGAACGGCACCAGCAAACCGGCCTTGGGTGGCAGGTTGACGTCAAAGCCGCTGCGGATCCACTGCACGAACAGTTCGAACACGCGCAGATTGCTGTTTTCCGAAATGCAAAACACCAGGTACAGCGCCGCCAGCAACCCAATCACCGATTGCCAGAAATACTTCTCGCGCGAGCGCATGCCCTCGGGATCCTTGTTGACCACCTTGCGCCAGTCGTCCACCCAGCCAATGGCGCCAAAACCCAGGGTCACCATCAGCACAATCCAGACAAAGCGGTTGGACCAGTCGAACCACAGCAAGGTGGAGACAGCAATGGCCATCAGAATCAACACGCCCCCCATGGTGGGGGTGCCGCTTTTGGCCAGATGGCTCTCCATGCCGTAGCCGCGAATCGGCTGACCAATTTTGAGGGCCGTGAGACGACGGATCACAGCAGGCCCGGCGATCAGCCCGATGAGCAAGGCGGTGAGTGCCGCCATCACCGCACGGAAGGTGATGTACTGGAACACCCGGAAAAAACCAAACTCGGGCGACAGCCCTTGCAACCATTGCGCCAGTGTCAGCAGCATGGCTGGGCCTCCCGTGTGTGTTCGGCTTGCGCCGCTTGCTGGAGCGCTGTAATGACGCGTTCCATTTGCATGAACCGCGAACCCTTGACCAGCACGCTGGCACAGCGCGGCCAACAGGTGAGCACCTCGGCGCACAACGCGTCCATGGACTCGAAGTGGCGTGCTTGCGCATGGTGTTGCACGGTTTCCCGGGTTTGCTCACCCAGGGCCAGCACGTGCTCAATGCCTTGGCTGTGGGCATACGCCCCCACCTCGGCATGGAAGGCTGGCCCCTGCGACCCCACCTCACCCATATCGCCCAACACCAGCAAGCGCGGTCCGGGCAAATCCTTCAAGACGTCGACGGCGGCCAGCACCGAATCCGGATTGGCGTTGTAGGTGTCATCGATCAGCGTGGCCGAGTGGCCACCCACCTGCAAGCTCAGCGCTCGCGAACGCCCTTGCACCGGCTCAAAGCTCGACAAGCCCGCGGCCACTGCCGCCAGCGGAGCCCCTGCACCCAAGGCACAGGCACAGGCGGCCAGCGCGTTGATCACGTTGTGCCGTCCGGCAATCGACAAGCAACACGACAGTTCGCCCGCAGGCGTGCGGGCCCGGACTTGCCAGGCACCCGCTTGCCATTGCGCCTCCAACAAGCACACATCGGCGGTTTCATCCGCACCAAAACTCACACAGCGACGCGACCCAGCCAACTCACGCCACAGCGCGGTGTAAGGGTCCGCCGCCGGGAATACGGCCACACCATCGGCTGGCAAGGTCTGCAACACGGCACCGTTCTCACGCGCCACCGCTTCCACGGTGGCCATGAACTCCTGGTGCTCGCGTTGCGCGTTGTTCACCAGGGCCACCGTGGGACGCGCCCAGTCGCTCAGCACGGCAATTTCACCCGGGTGGTTCATGCCCAACTCGACCACCGCGCACCGGTGGGTGTGGCGCAGTCGCAGCAAGGTCAGCGGCACACCGATGTCGTTGTTGAAGTTGCCTTGCGTGGCCAGCGACGCATCGCCCGCCCAGGCCCGCAGGATGCTGGCCAGCATCTGTGTCACCGTGGTTTTGCCGTTGCTGCCGGTGACTGCGATCAAGGGCAATTGGAATTGCGAGCGCCAGCCGCGAGCGAGTTCGCCCAGCGCCTGGCGTGTGTCGGGCACTTGAACGCCCGGCAAACCGCAGCCCTCCAGACCGCGTTCGGCCAGCACCGCTGCAGCCCCCGCAGCCCGTGCTTGCGGGAGAAAATCGTGAGCATCGAATCGATCACCCCGCAAGGCCACAAACAAGTCACCGCCTTGCAGGCTGCGACTGTCCGTGTGGACGCGGTCAATGCGCGTGCTGGCATCTCCGGTCAAGTGTGCGGACGACAGCCAGCCCTGCACCTGTTGCAGGCTGAGGTGCAAGGAGGAGGTCGAGGTCATGGGCACCGGATGGCTCATGCAGCCCTCCGTTGACGCAAGGCCTGCTGCGCCTGCGCTTCATCCGAGAAGGGCTGACGCACACCAGCGATGTCCTGATACGACTCGTGGCCTTTGCCCGCAATCAGCACCACGTCGTTTGCCTTCGCCTGGCTGATCGCCAACGCGATGGCACGGGCTCGGTCCAGTTCAAGCTGCGCACGAGCGGGTTGCGACAGGCCGGCCACCATGGCTTGCACTATCGCCTGGGGCGACTCGGAGCGGGGGTTGTCACTGGTGAACACCAGTCGATCCGCTTGCAGCTCGGCGGCACGGGCCATGGGTGCGCGCTTGCCCGCATCGCGATCGCCGCCACATCCGACCACGCACACCAGAGCCCCGTGGCGAGCATCAGCCAGCGAGCGCAGGCTTTGCAACACCTGCGCCAAGGCATCCGGCGTGTGGGCATAGTCCACCAGCACCAGCGGTTCTTGCGGCGCGGACACCACTTGCATCCGACCGGGCACCGGCCAGAGATCGGCACACACGCCCACCGCCTGCTCCAGGGAATGGCCCAGCGCACGCAAGGTGGCGATGACGCCCAGCAGGTTGCTCACGTTGTACAGCCCGACCAGGGCGGTGTGCAAGCGCATCGACTGCCCGCCCTCCACCACCTCGAACGACAGACCCCAGGCATGCCCTGAGGCACCCGGGGCAGCACGGCCCTGTTGCTGGATATCGCGAGCCCACACGCGTGCAGGACCCTGCGCCGAACAACTCCACACCTCCACCGGGGACGATGTGCGTGACTGCAGGCGCTGCGCCAACTCGACCCCCTTGGGATCGTCCACATTGACCACCGCCACCGCCAGGTCCTGCCAATCGAACAACGCGTGCTTGGCCAGCCAGTAAGCCGCCATGTCACCGTGGTAGTCCAGGTGATCCTGGGTGAAATTGGTGAAGACCGCTGCGCGTATGCGGGTGCCGTCCAGGCGATGCTCTGCCAGCCCGATGGACGAAGCCTCCACGGCACAGGCGCGCACCCCGCGGTCCGCCAGTTCGCGCAAGCAGCCTTGCCAGAGCACGGCGTCCGGCGTGGTCAAGCCGGTGGCCAGTCCGGCGACCGCGACTCGCCCGTGGGTATCCTGCGTGATCTCGCCCAGCCCCAGGGTCCCCGCCACGGCACACCGTTGTCCCAGCCGTGTGAGCGCCTGCGCCAGCCACCAGGCGGTGGACGTTTTGCCATTGGTGCCCGTCACCGCCAGCACGTCCAGTGCATGGCTGGGATGCTCGTGATAGGCCGCTGCGATGGGTCCGCTGGCGGCCTTGAGCTGGGCATAGCAAGCCACCTGCTCCTCATGCGCGGCAGACCCGACGGCATCAGCCCCCGCCCACGCGCCCTCTTCCACCAGACACGCCGCGGCGCCCCGCGCCAACACGTCGGGCACGAAGCGTCGACCATCGTGTTGCGCACCGGGCCAGGCCAGGAAGGCATCGCCCGAACGCACTTGCCGGCTGTCGGTGTGCAAATGGCCACTCACCCGTTGGCGCAACCAGCGGGCAGCTTCCTGGGGGGTGCGGAGTCTTTGCATCAGAACGACTCCGGCTCGGCTTGGGCCACGATTTGCGGCTTGACCGAGAGATCAGGTTGAACACCCATCATGCGCAACGTTTGCTGCACGGTCTGGCTGAACACGGGAGCGGCCACATCGCCGCCGTAATAGCGGCCGTTGGTCGGTTCATCGATCATCACCGCCACGACGATGCGCGGCCGCTCGATGGGGGCGAGGCCCACGAAGAAGCCACGGTATTTCTTGCCCGCGTAACCGCGGCCTTCTTGCTTGTGCGCCGTGCCGGTCTTGCCGCCCACCGAGTAGCCCATGGTTTGCGCTTTTTGCGCCGTGCCACCGGGACTGGTCACCATGTGCAGCATGTGGCGCATGGCCGCTGCATTTTGCGGACTGTAGACCCGCACGCCATTGGGCGGCTGATGGTTCTTGAGCAAACTCACCGGCACCATTTGTCCATCGCGCGCAAACACGCTGTAGGCCTGCGCCAGCTGAAACAGGCTCACCGACAAGCCATAGCCATAGCTCATGGTGGCTTGCTCAATCGGTCGCCAGGATTTGTGCCCGCGCAAACGCCCCGCCACCGCTCCCGGGAAGGGGACTTGCGGCTTCTGACCAAACCCGACCTGGGTGAACATTTCCCACATGTCCTGCGAGGGCAACTGCATGGCGATCTTCACCGTGCCGACGTTGCTCGATTTTTGAATCACCTCGTTGACGCTCAGCAGCGCGTGGGGGTGCGCATCGCTGATGGTGTGCCCCCCCAGCGACAGCTTGCCGGGCGCCGTCTGGATCATGGACTCGGGCTTGACGAGGCCTTTTTCCAGCGCCAATCCCACCACCAGGGGCTTCATGGTGGAACCCGGCTCGAAGGTGTCGGTGAGCGCACGGTTGCGCAACTGCGCGCCCGTGAGGTTGGCACGACGATCGGGCACATAACTGGGGTAGTTGGCCAGAGCCAGCACTTCACCGGACTCGACGTCGAGCACCACCACACTGCCGGCAGCGGCGCGGTTGTCCAGCACCGCCTCGCGCAATTTTTGGTAGGCGAAGAACTGCACCTTGCTGTCGATGGAGAGTTCGATGTCACGCCCATCCACCGGCGGCACCATGTCGCCAATGTCTTCCACCACATGGCCCAGTCGGTTTTTGATGACGCGGCGCGAGCCCGAGCGTCCGCCCAGGTCCTTGTCAAAGGTCAGCTCGACGCCTTCCTGCCCCAGGTTCTCCACATTGGTGAAGCCCACGATGTGCGCCACCGCCTCGCCCTCGGGGTAAGCGCGCTTGTACTCCTTGCGGGAATACACGCCCTTTAAACCCAAGGCCTTGATTTGCTTCTCCACCGACTCATCCACCTGGCGCTTGAGCCAGACAAAGCTCTTGTCCGGATCCAGCAATTTCTTGTCGAGCTCGGCCTGCGGCATTTGTAGCAGCTTGGCCAGTTCCTTCAGCTTGACCGGGTCGCGTTCGATGTCCTCGGGGCTGGCCCAGACGCTGGGCACGGGAATGCTGGCCGCCAGCACCACCCCATTGCGATCGACGATACGACCACGGCTGGCGGGCAATTCCAGCGTGCGCGCGAAGCGCACCACACCCTGACGCTTGAAAAAGGCGTTGTCGATCACCTGCACATAGGCGGCACGCCCCACCAGCCCGATAAAGCCCAGGGCAATGCAGGCCACGATGAACTGGCTGCGCCACACCGGCGTTTTGCTGGCGAGCAAGGGGCTGGAGGTGTATTGCACCGAGCGGCTGCTCATGGGCGTCGCTCCTGTGCAGTCGCCGCGTCGCTTGACGCGCCGCCGGCCTTGGCTGCGCCCGCATCGGCCGCTTTACCTGCGCCGTTACCTGCGCCGTTACCTGAGCCGTTATCTGCGCCGTTACCCGCTCCCTTGGCTGGGCCCA
>CANFMY010000015.1 GCA_947448375.1 Comamonadaceae bacterium
CGCGTCGACCTCTGGGAGCAGGCGCTGAGTCAATCGCAGGGCGATGCAGTCACGGCTCGGGAGGCCTATATCCGACTGCGCACCCAAACCCTTCGGCAGGATGTGGGCCGCTTGCTCGCCGGCCATATTCGCCAGGCGCTGGCCGCTGACACCCCACGTCGTGCGGATTTCAAATCGGCTCGCGATCTCGGGCGCAAGACATGACACAAGCGTCCTTCCAGCGCGGCTCGGTTCAGGTGTACCTGGGCCCGAAGTCCGGCAAGTATCCCGACGGCAATCAAGTGATGGTCACAGGGGCTGACACACAGGTGGCTTTTGACATGCCCATGGTGGCCCATGCGTTGAGCGGTGTTTTCGATGCGGTGGACATGGTCGTTCTGGGGCATGTGCATGAGGACCATCTGGCCGGACTGGGCCAATGCGATACCGTGCCCTTGTGGGTGCACGAGGGGGATCTGGAGGCGGCCCGGTCCTGGGACGGCATGACACGTCATTTTGGGTATTCCGCCGATGTACTCGAGGTCTGGCATGAACGCATGGTCCGTGAGTTCCATTACCAGCCTCGACCCCATGCCATCGGCTATGGGGATGGACACACCTGGGACCTGGGTGGCGGGGTGCGGGTGAGGGCGCATCACATGCCCGGCCACACCACGGGGCATTGTGTGCTGGTGGTGGAGCCCGAAGGCGTGGCCTTCATCGGTGACATCGACCTCACCGGATTCGGCCCCTATTACGGAGACGCCACCTCCAGCCTGGCTCAGTTTCGTCACAGCCTGCAGGCTGTGCGCGAACTCGATGCCCAGGTGTGGGTGACCTCACACCACCGTGGTGTGATCACCGATCGGGAGGTGTTTGAGACGGCCTTGCAAGCGTTTGCCGACAAGCTGGATCAACGCGCCGACAAGCTGCTGGGCATGTTGCAGCACCAACCGCAAAGCCTCGATGCGCTGGTGGCACAACGTCTGGTGTATCCGCCGGGCTATGAAGCTGCGTTTGTCAACGACGTGGAGCGCCGCATGATCGAGCAGCACCTGCACGAACTGCTCGAGGCTGGGCAGGTGCAATGCGTGGACCCGGCCCTGGGCTTGTTCGCCCGGACTTGACGTCCGCGCAGGTGGGGCTTCAGAGCAATCCGACTTCTTGCGCTTGCCGAGTCAAGACCTCACGGTGTTGCGGGGCTGCAATGCGGATCATCGCCTTGGCCCGATCACGCCCCGAGAGGCCGCGCAAGTGGGCGCTGCCGTGCTCTGTCACGATCACGTCCACATCGCTGCGCGCTGTGGTGACCGGGCCACTCAGGTGTGACACGATGCGGCTCGATTGACGGGCGGTGCTGGGCAAGGCGATGATGGAGCGCCCCCCCTGCGAAAGACAGGCGGCACGCACATAGTCCACCTGACCGCCGATGGTGCCCAGAAAATCGAGTCCGATGGCCTCGGCGTTGACCTGGCCCGTCAAATCCACCTCCAGGGCTGAATTGACGGAATGAAAGCGTTGGAAGCGACTGAGTGAAGCTGCGCCGTGGGTGATGTCGGCATCAAACAGCCGTATCGTCGGTTGCTGGTGCACATGCTGATACAGCTTGCGGGTGCCAATCAGCACCCCGGTCACGCTGACGCCCACATCCACTTCCTTGTAGGCGTTGGTCACCACGCCGTGCTCCATCAAGTCCACGTAACCATCGCCCAGCATGCCGGAATGAATGCCCAGGTCGCGGTGGTGGAGGAGTTGAGTGCACAAGGCTTCAGGCATGGCCCCCAGGCCCATTTGCAAGGTGGCGCGATCCGGAATCAGTTCAGCCACCTGACTCGCGATGCGTTGTTCCAGTTCGCCAATGGTGGCAGCAGGCCATTCGATCGGAGGGCGCGAGGTGTGGATGGCCACGTCAATCTCGTGGGCCATCACGGGCTGTGCGCAAGGTGTCTGCGGCAGTTGATCATTGATTTCAGCGATGACGAGGCGAGCCTGTGACATGGCGGCACGCAGGTAGTCGCAACTCAGTCCGAAGCTGTGCTCGCCGCGTGCATTGGGTGCGCTCAGTTGAATCATCACCACATCGCAGCGCAATTGACCGCTGCGCAACAACCGGGGTAAATCCGAAAAATGCTGACTCACCACCGTCATCACGCCGGCTTTGATCAGGGGACGATACGTCATGGCGGCACCGGTGCCGCAAAAGCGCAACGCATCGGCGTGCTCGGGCTTGAACCGGGTAGAGGCGCCGATGCCGAAGAAGAGCTGGGGGTGGCCCAGTTCGGCGCGCTGTTCGATCAGCAGGTCGGCCAGGGTCTGGGGTTCGCCGGCGGCCTCGCTCATGACGATATGGTCACCCGGCTGAATGAAATCCTTCAGGTTCAGCTGTTGTGCCGTCACCGTCTTCATGGTCGTATTGTCCTGCCAGCCATGACCTCGCCTTGTGCGCAGCGCACGCAGGCGATCTCACACCGCCAAGTCGGCTGGAGCCGACTCAGGGTTCACTGGGCTGCATCAACCTTGTTGAGAAGTTCCGAGCCGAATTTGTCGGCGTAGAGTTTGCGAACCGGTTGGTAAACCATGCTGCGGAAGGGTTCGGTGTCGATGTTCTCGATCACCTCCACGCCCGCTTTCTTGATCTGGGCCATGCTCTCGGCTTCCAGGTCCTGGTTGCTCTTGCGTTCGGCCAACGAGCCCTCGTGCGCGGCTTTCATGAACAGCGCCTGGTGTTGGGGTGACAGGCTGTTGAACCTGGCGAGGTTCATGACCAGCGGTGCAGCGGTGAAGGCGTGACGCGTCACGCTCATGTACTTTTGCACTTCCTGGAACTTGGCCTTGGCGATCAGAACCGTGGGGTTTTCCTGACCATCCACCGTGCGCGTGTTGAGTGCCAGGTAGACCTCGGAAATGGCCATGGGGGTCGGGTTGGCGCCCCACAGCTTGAAGGCCTCGATGTGCATGGGGTTCGGCGTGGTGCGAAGCTTCATGCCTTTGAGGTCGGCGGGCGTTCGGATCGGGCGTACCGAGTTGGTGATGTTGCGAAATCCGATTTCCCAGTAGGCCAGGCCCTTGAGCCCCTTGGCTTCAAATTTCTCCATCAGTTCTCGCCCGATGGGGCCGTCAATCACGCGGTAGGCATGGGCGGGCGATCGAAACAGAAATGGAATGTCCAGCGCAGCCTGTTGCGGGGATACCCCTCCAAAGAACGGATTGCCCGTCACGCTCACCTCGATGCTCCCCACCTGGGTGCCAATGATCATGTCGGCGCCTTTGCCCAGTTGCTCCTGGGGAAATATCTCCACCTTGAAAGCCCCGTTACTTTCCTTTTCCACCACTTCCTTGAATTTGAGGGCGCCCACATGCACGGGGTCGGTCGGCGGGCCGTAGTGGCCGAACTTGATGATGGTTTGCGCCTGAAGCCAGGGGCTGGCCATCAAGGCCAACGCGGCGAGTCCGTGTCGAATCCAGTGGGTCGTTGTCATGGTGTCTCCTGAATAATAGGTGTGGTGGTTGGAGTGTAGCGACGAAGCCGGTGCGGTGGAGTCAGGCCTCAGTCGATGCGGATATTGGACTGCCGAATCAGTTTGCCAAAGCGTTCGTACTCTTGCAGATTCAGTTGTCGAAACTGTTCCGGACTGAGTTGGCCCGGTTCGCCACCCAGGGCTTTGAGGCGCGACTGAATGTCGGGCAGTCGAATGACGCGAGCCAATTCGGTTTGCAACTTGCCCACCACGTCGATGGGCGTGCCCGCTGTGACGTAGACGCCGTACCAGGTGCTCATCTCCAGATCGGGCACACCGGCCTCCGCCAGTGTGGGCACGTGTGGCAGCTCAGGGCTGCGTTGAGCGGTGGTGACAGCCAGGGCGCGGAATTTGCCCGCCTTGATTTGTCCCATGGCGGAGGAGGTGGTGTCGAACATGATATGCACCTGACCGGCCATCATGTCCTGGTGCGCCTGAGCACTGCCTTTGTAGGGAATGTGGATGCTCTTGACACCGGCTGCCAGGTTGAAAGCCTCTCCGGCAATGTGCTGGGTGCTGCCCACGCCAGAGGAGGCGAATTTGTAGTCGCCCGGATGGGCCTTCATCAAGGCCACAAGATCCTTGACGGTCTGGGCGGGCACCTGTGTGCCCACCACCAGCACATTGGGCACGGTCACCACCAAGCCGATCGGGACCAGATCGCGCATGGGGTCGAAGTTGAGTTTCATGAGGTGCGGCGAAATGGCCTGCCCCGTGTTGGTTGCCACCAGCAGGGTGTGTCCATCGGGGGTGGCCTTGGCCGTCAGGTCCGCAGCAATGGTGTTGGAAGCGCCAGGGCGGTTTTCGACCACGAAGACCCCGCGCAGGGAGTCGGACAGCTTCTCAGCCAGCATGCGCGCAACGATGTCGGTACCACCACCGGCATTGGCACCCACCATCAATCGAACAGGTTTGGAGGGATAGGTTTGTGCCAACACCGCCGTCTGGAGACAGGCGAACGCAAGACAAATTCGAGCCAACCAGTTCATGACGTTCCTCCGAGGCAGTGACGCCCGCCGCCGCTGCTGGACTGTAGACAGACTTGCGACAAGAGTCAATTCAACTTGATGCCGGCCGTCTTCACCACGGGTCCATACAGACCCAATTCCTTTCGAATCGTTGCGGCAAAGGCGTCGGGCGTCCCCGGCGTGGCCACGATCCCGGAGGCTTCGAGCTTGCCCCGCACCTCCGGGTCTGCAAGTGCTGCATTGAGCTCGGCATTGAGTCGCTCAACGATGGCACGCGGTGTTTTGGCGGGTGCAACAAGACCCACCCACGAATTGATATCAAAGTCGGCCAGTCCTGACTCGGCAAAGGTGGGAATGTCGGGGTACTGGCGCGAGCGTTTGCCCGAGGGCACACCCAGCGCCTTCAGATTGCCGGTCTTCAGGTGATGTTGCACCGATGCAGCGGAAGCAAAGGCCAGCGGCGTGTGACCCGCCAGCGCGTCAGCAATGGCAGGAGCACCCCCCTTGTAAGGAATATGCACCAGGTTTGCGCCCGTGCGTTGCTTGACCATCTCGCCCGCCAGGTGAACGATGCTTCCGGTGCCAGACGTTCCGTAGGACACGCCGCCGGGTTGTGATTTCGAGAGTTCGATGAGCTCCCGCAGGGAGTTGGCCTTGAAGCTTGGGTGGGCCACCAGAATGGTGGTGGAGTCGCCGATCTTGCCGATGGGGCTGAAGTCCCGCAGCGGGTCAAAG
Source organism: Comamonadaceae bacterium (assembly GCA_947448375.1). Taxonomy (GTDB): domain Bacteria; phylum Pseudomonadota; class Gammaproteobacteria; order Burkholderiales; family Burkholderiaceae_C; genus Limnohabitans. Next base: position 5,201 of record CANFMY010000015.1, read on the forward strand.
GGCACCTTGTCAAACACATGCGGATTGATGACAAAGGTGCCGTCGAGCACGAGCAACAGCGTATAGCCGTCCGGCTCGGCCGTGGCCGCCACCTGACTGCCGATATTGCCGGACGCTCCAGGCCGATTGTCCGGCACCACCTGCTGTCCCAATTTTTTACTCAGGTAGTCGGCCATGATGCGACCACTGGTGTCGGTGACGCCCCCTGGCGCAAACGGGATCACGAGTTTGATGGGCTTGGTGGGCCAGGCCGTTTGCGCGTGCGCGGGCCATGCAGACACGATACCGAACCACACCAGCCAACAGGCCTGCAGGAAGAAGTGTCGACGCTGTGGACGTGAAGACGTTGAGCGAACATCAGACATTGGCAACTCCAGACAAGATCAATGGGACAACAGGCCGCTGGCCACCCGGCGAGATAACTCGCCATCGGGCGACTCGAATTGGCGAAGCACGGTGTAGTGGTCTGCGCCTTCGATTTCCATGAAGCGAGCGTCGACCTGGTGCGCGAGGCAATGGCTGGCAAATCGTGTTGACTGATCGATGAAGCCTTGCGTCTCCGCACCCCCCACCACCACATCCAGACGCACGGGCTGACAAGGCCGGTGTCGAAGCGGGCTCAGGGGCGCCACTTGCTCGGGGCGCAAACGGATTTCCTGGTTGACCGAAATGGACAGCACGGGCTCTAGGTCATAGACGCCGCTGATCAGCACAGCAGAGGACGGCAGGCCGCTGGGCACCGAGTGGGCATGGGCATGGCGCGCGAGCACCGCAGCAATGAGGTGAGCGCCGGCCGAATGACCACTGGCGCTGTAACGTGACGGGTCGGCGCCCCAGTCGGCCGCGTGTTGGTGAACCCAGTTCAGCCCCATCGCCACCTGGTCCACGATCGCCGGCAGTTCGACTTGCGGGCACAGGTCGTAATTCATCACCACCAGGGTGATGCCTTGCGGGATGAGCGCATCGGCCAGAAAGCTGAAATCGCTTTTGTCGCGCCCTCGCCAGTACCCGCCATGCAAGAACACGTGCACAGGGGCGTGGGCTTGCGCCGCGCGAAATACGTCCAGGGTGGCCAACGGCCCAGGGCCGTAACGCAGGTCGGTCAGCCCCTGATGACGATCGCGAGCCTTCGCGCTGAGTTGCTGCATGCGAGCGGCGTGCTCTTCAACGTGACGGACGGCGTGACGCGGGTTGAACTGGAATTCGATGTCGGTATCGTGCATGTCGCCGGATTGTGACAAAACGCCACCTGATTGACCAGTTGGCGGGTTGTCATGCGCGACTCGTCGCCAGGCGGTGTGCATGAATCTGGCAGAAAAAAAGGACCTGGATTTCTCCAAGTCCTTTGTTTCATTCGTGATTTTTGGCTCCCCGACCTGGGCTCGAACCAGGGACCTACGGATTAACAGTCCGGCGCTCTACCGACTGAGCTATCGGGGATCAATCCGAAGATTATAACCTCATTTTTGAGGGGCTCCCGATGCCATGGCCTGCATGAAGCCTTGAGCTGCCTGTTCGGGGTTGTCTGCGGCTGTGATGGCCCGAACCACGGCCACAGAACCCACGCCGCTGGCGAGCACACCCGGGAGTTTGTCCAGGTCGATGCCGCCAATGGCCACCAGAGGGTGCTGATGCATCAAGCGTGCATAAGCCTGCAAGCGCCCTGTGCCCTGCGGTGCGGTGACCATGCGTTTGAGGGTGGTGGGAAACACGGCGCCCAAGGCCAGGTAGCTGGGGGACACTTGATCGGCCACCCGCATTTCGGCGTAACCGTGTGTGCTGACCCCCAAGCGCAAACCGCTGGACCTGATGCGCTCAAGCGGGGCATCGGCCAGGTCTTCCTGTCCCAGATGCAAGCCGTAGGCGCCCGCGTCCATCGCTGCTTGCCAGTGATCGTTGATGAAGAGCAGGGCGCTGGTGCCTTCCACGGCACGAACCGCCGCCTCCACCTCGCGCTTCACCGCCGCACGATCCTCGGACTTGAATCGCAACTGCACGGTGGGCACACCGGCTCGTGCCATGCGACCCACCCAGGCGGCATCCGGCAAGACGGCATACAGGCCCAGTTGTTGCGGGCAGGGGGGGAAGGCGTCTGGACGGGGCCAGGGGCGAAGACCGAAATCCTGGGGCTCCTGTGGCCAGGCTTGCGGATCAAAGCGTCCGGTGCGTTCGGTCTGTCGTTGCCAGGCTTGCGCCACGCAGGCGGCGTCATGCTCGACAAAGCCCAAACGGCGACAGGCCTGCAGCACGGCGGCTTGTTCGGCGGGCAGCGCAGCGTCGGCGTGTTGTTGAGCTTGTTGAGCAGACAGTGGCTCGCCAGCCGTCATGTCGAGGTGGTGGGCCACCACCACATCCGCCAGGGCCTGAAGGGCATTCATGTCCAGTGACTTTCAGGGTTGATGCCAGAAGGGCGTGCCCAGCACCGGGGTGCTGGGCTGGGCCAGATCCTGCTCGGTCATGGCACCAGCGCGGTACGCACCGCGTCCGGCGTGCACCGCATCTGCAAACGCCTGGGCCATGGCAATGGGGTCGATCGCCAGTGCCACGGCGGTGTTGAGCAGCACGGCATCAAAGCCCCACTCAAGCACCTGACACGCATGCGAGGGACGCCCCAGCCCGGCGTCCACAATCAGTGGCACGCTCACGCGCTCGCGCAAGGTCTGCAAGGCGTAGGGATTGATGGGCCCCTTGCCGGTGCCGATGGGCGCCGCCCAGGGCATGATGGCCTGACACCCCACATCGATCAGACGCTGGCACAGCACCAGGTCGTCGGTGGTGTAGGGCAGCACCTTGAAGCCGGCGCGCACCAAGCGCTCTGCCGCCTCTGGCAGATGCAGCGTGTCGGGTTGCAGGGTGTAGTCGTCGCCAATGAGTTCGAGCTTGATCCAGTCGGTTTCAAACACTTCACGCGCCATTTCAGCCGTGGTGATGACTTCCTGGATGCTGTGACAACCTGCGGTGTTGGGCAGCACCGGTACCTGCGCTTGCTTGAGCAGTTGCCAAAAACCAGGCGAGTTGTCTCCCTGCGCGGTTTGACGGCGCAACGAGGCCGTGAGCATGGCCGGTCGAGACGCCGCAATCGCGGCTTGCAACACTGCCGGCGAGGGATACCGTGACGTGCCCAGCAACAAGCGGCTGTGGAAGGTCTCGCCATAGAGGACGAGGGGATCGTCGTGGGAGGACTTGGGGTTCATCGTGCAATCAGCCCCCCGTGATGGGAGCAATGAGTTCAATCTGGTCGCCGTCTTGCAGCGGTCGATGCGCGTATTGTCCGCGGGGGACGAACTCGAGGTTCACCGCAGCTGCAAAAGGCGGCTGAATGCCCAACCGTTCAATGGCGTCCAGCAGGCGCGATCCGGCCGGCAGTTGATAGGGCTGCTGGTTGATGAGCACGTTCAGTTCAGAAGAGGTCATGGTGACATGACATCCTACTGCGCCGCGAAAGCCATGCCAAACCTGTCGGCCAACTGATGCGTGCCACTGTCCACCCATTCCATCACGCAATCGGCCACGGCCGGGGCAATCAGAAAGCCGTGACGGTACAAGCCGTTGATTTGCAGCAATCGGGGTTGCGGGCAGGTCACAGCGGGCAGGTTATCGGGCAGCGTGGGACGCGCCTGGGTGGCAATTTCCAGGATGCGCGCCTCGGCAAACCCGGAGTGAACCGTATAGGCGGCGCTGAGCAATTCCAGCGTGGAGCGCACACTCGCGGGTGACACATCCTCGGTCTCGATTTCGGTGGCCCCGATCACGAACACATGGTCCTGCTTGGGCGCGATGTACAGCGGATAACGGGGATGAATGAGTCGGGTGGGACGAGTCAGGTGTACCTGCGGGGCGTGGAGTCGCACCACTTCGCCGCGAACGCCGCGCAGGCTGGACCATTCGGCTCGCGCGCCCAGTCCCCTGCAATCAAACACCCAATCGGGTTGTCCGGTCTCGCCCGGGCGGACATGGTCGATGCTCTGGGGGCTGTTGAAATGCATCGCGACTCCGCGCTGCTGCAGTCCGTCCAGCAAGGCCTGCAGCAACTGGCGGTTGTCGAGCTGGCCTTCGTCGGGCAGGAAGAGACCCTGGGCGAACCGCTCGCCCAGGCCCTGCTCCAATGCGTTGAGCTGCCGCGCATCCACCGTTTGTGCTGCGGGCAAATCTGGCAGGGCGTTGTGCGTGCGTTGCAGCAATTGATGAAAACGCTGGGCTTCAGCAGCGTCTTGTCGGTGCCACAGAATGACGGTGCCTTCCTGCTGGAAAAACACCGGCGCAGGCAAGTCGGCGAGTACGCGGGGCCAGGCGTGCAGGGCGTGTTGTCCCATGCGCACCACCGACAGTTCGGTGATGGCGGATTCGGCCAGTGGGGCCAGCATGGCCGCGGCCACACGCGCAGCGGCGCCTTGCGCATCGGCTTGCCCCGCTTCGTGGACCTCGACACGATGCCCCGCCTGGGTCAGGCGCCAGGCCAGGAGGCGCCCCATCAAGCCAGCACCCAGCACCACACTGTGAGGACGCGGCGACATCATGAGGTCTGGCTTTCAGGATAATGAAGGACATGAACACGCATGCCTCCATCGTATCTCCCCAACCCCGTTATGCCCGTGTGCTCACCATTGCGGGCTCGGACAGTGGCGGCGGAGCCGGCATTCAAGCCGACTTGAAAACCTTTGCCGCGCTGGGCTGCTTTGGCATGAGTGCCATCACGGCGCTGACTGCGCAAAACACCGTGGGCGTACAAGGTATTCATGCCGTGCCAGCGGCGTTTCTCAAGTCGCAGCTGCAGTCGGTCATCGAAGACATCGGGGTGGACGCGGTCAAGATTGGCATGTTGCACGAACCCGGTGTGGTGGAGGTGGTGGCCTGGGCCATCGAGCACTACCACCTGCAGCGCGTGGTGCTGGATCCGGTCATGGTGGCCACCAGTGGTGACCGACTGATTGCGGACGCTACCGTGAACGTGCTGGTGGACCACTTGTTCCCGCTGGCCACGGTGATCACCCCCAACCTGGACGAAGCCGCGCTGTTGCTGGGCCGACCCATTGCCGCGGTGAGCGATCTGTCCGATGCGGCGCACGCCTTGTTGTCGCAGGGCGCGAAGGCCGTGTTGCTCAAGGGCGGGCATTTGCCCGGAGACCAGGTGGTGGATGTGCTGGTCCGACCTGATCACGCCGATGTGGTCCTGGCCAGCGCTCGGGTGTCGAGTCGCAACACCCACGGCACCGGCTGCACATTGTCGTCTGCCATGGCGGCATACCTGGCTTTGGGCGAAACCCTGGAGAGTGCGGTGCGCTCGGCTCGCGCCTACATCCTGGGGGCGATTCAAGCGGGCGCCGGTGTGCAGGTGGGCCACGGCCATGGCCCGCTCAACCATGGGTACTCGCCCGTGCCGACCCGCGTGATCTGACGCACCTGACAAGGGCGCGCTGGCCTGAGTGCCCCGCGCGTTCATGACACACCCAGCAGTTGATGCAAATGGGGTGATGCGGTGGTGTATTGCAAGGGAATTTTTTGTCCCGGACGGAGTTGAGCCGCCGCCGCAAAGGCAGCCAGCGTGGCCTCATGAAATCCGCTCACGATGAGCTTGCGTTTGCCCGGGTAGGTGTTGCAGTCGCCCACGGCATAGACGCCAGGTTCACTGGTGGCAAAGTGCTCGGTGTCCACCACCACCTGCTTGCGCTCCAGAGCCGGGCCCCAGGTGCTCAAGGGGCCGAGTTTGGGTGACAGCCCCAACATGATCCACAGTTCATCACACACCAGGGACACGGTATCGCCTTGTGGCGTGGCCACGCGGACATGGGTCATCACGCCGTTGTCCAGCGCCAGGTCGACGATTTGACCAACTTGAAACCTGGCGTGTCCTCGCTCGCAGCTGGAGCGCCAGGTGTCGTTCAGTGTGTCGTCAATGTCCAGGGCATGGCGTCGGTGCAGCAGGGTGACACCGGCCACTGCAGGTTCAAGATGGGTGAGATCCAGCGCGGTCTGCACCGCGTGAGCATCGCTGCCGACAATGACCACATGCTTGTCTTGGACTGACTCGGCGCGCGCCACATGGAAGACTTGATGGTTCAGCAAGTCCTCCAGTCCGGGCACGGACAATGTGCGGGGCATGAAGGCCCCCACACCGGTGGCCATGAAGAGGCAAGCCGTGAGCCAGGTCGTGCCCAGGCTACTCGTCACGTGCAGACGACCGTCTTGTTCGCGCCTCACGTCGGTGATGTGCTGGCCCAGATGAAACGTGGGCTTGAAAGGGGCGGCCTGTGTGGACAGGCGCTCGACCAGCTCGCGCCCCGTGCAGCGGGGCAAGCCGGGAATGTCGTAAATGGGTTTGTCGGCGTACAACTCGATGCACTGCCCCCCCACATGGGGAAGCACATCGACCACGTGTGCGTGAATGTCCAGCAGGCCAAGTTCAAAGACCTGAAACAGCCCGACCGGGCCGGCGCCGATGATCAGGGCATCGGTCTGAATCACGGCCATGCGCTGAGATCAGCGTTGCAGTTCAGGCAACTTGCCGGTTTTGTCTTTCCAGTCGTCGGCATCGGGCAAGGGAGCCTTGCGCTTGGTGATGCTGGGCCAGCCGCTGGTGGCCAATTCGGCGTTGAGCGCCGTCATGTGGCGTTGGTCCTGCGGCAGGTCTTCCTCGGCGTAAATGGCGTTGACCGGACACTCGGGGATGCAGACCGCGCAGTCGATGCACTCGTCCGGGTCGATCGTGAGGAAGTTGGGCCCCTCGCGGAAACAGTCCACCGGACAGACGTCCACACAGTCGGTGTATTTGCAACGGATACAGGATTCGGTGACAACGTGGGTCATGGTGGGGTCAGGGAGAGTGTTCGGGACTAGCCGCTTATTTTACGAGATTAGCCCGATTCGTTCCGGCAAAGCCCGCGACACCCTGAGGAATTCAGACTCGTACCAGGGCAGCACCCGCGGTGGCGTGTGACGCGGTGTCCACCAGCACCAGCGCCCCCAGCGCCCGCGACTGCAGGTAAGGACGGGTCAGCAAGGGCTCTTGCAGGCTCAGGGTCACGTGGCCAATGGCGTTGGCCTCGAGTTGCTGTGCGTCCTCCTCGGCCAGGGTATGAATGTCCAGCTTGTGCACCACCGCCTTCACGCGGGCTTTGACCCAGCGGTGTCCGTGCAGGGCCCAGTAGACGCGCCCGGCCACCAGCGGCTGGTCGTCCATCCAGGCCAGGGTGACGTGCAGCTCGCGCTGGCCTTCCAGCCCGCTGTCGTGTGCCACCAGCCAGTCGCCCCGCGACACGTCCACCTCGCGGTCCAGGACCACGCCGCCGCTGTGGCCGCTCAGTGTTGCACGGTGCTCGCGTGTGGCGCTCAGCACGCGCGCCACGGTCGCCGTTTGACCGCTGGGGAACACCGTCACGGCTTGCCCTGCCTCCAGGGTGCCCGACGCCACGCGGCCCCAGAACACGCGGCGACCTTCGTGCGTGTGGGCCCCATCGTGAAACTTCTCGACCCATTGAACCGGAAAGCTCATGGCCTGGGCGTCGTCTGCCGGGGTGGTGGGCAGCCGCTCCAGCAATTCCAGCAAGCTCGGCCCCTGGTAGCCGCACCAACCGGGTTGACGCTCGACCACGTTCCAGCCCTTCAAGGCCGACACCGGCACCATGGCTTGCACGTCCATGCCCGCCGACGCCGCAAAGGCGGTCAACGATTCGCGGATGTGTTGATAGGCGAGCGCGGGGTCGTCCACTGCATCCAGCTTGTTGATGGCGAACACCAGGGAGGGCACGCGCAGCAAGTGGGCCAGCAAGCTGTGACGACGCGTTTGGGGCAGCAACGCCAGACCGGCCTCTTGCCAGGGCAGCTTGGTGGCATCCACCAGCACCACGGCGGCATCGGCACTGGAGGCGGCTGTCACCATGTTGCGGGTGTATTGCTCATGGCCCGGCGCGTCGCCGATGATGAATTTACGCTGCTCGGTGGAGAAATAACGATACGCCACGTCAATCGTGATGCCTTGCTCGCGTTCGGCGCTCAGGCCGTCGGTGAGAAGGGCCAGATCGGTTTGACCTTGCCGTTGCACGCCCGCCAGGTGATCTTGCAGCACCGCCTTGGTGTCCACCAGGAGTCGGCCAATCAGCGTGCTCTTGCCGTCGTCCACCGACCCGCAGGTGATGAAGCGCAAGGCCGGTGCCGTTGGCGCCGGGGTGATGAGTTGATCCAGGGTGGACATCAGAAGTACCCGTCCTTTTTGCGTTTTTCCATGGAGGCCTCGGAGGTCTGATCGTCCATGCGGGTGGCACCGCGCTCGGAGACTTCGGCGGCCAGGGTTTCAATCACGATGGCTTCGGGGGTGGCGGCAGTGCTGAGCACCGGGCAGGTGCACGTGATGTCACCCACGGTGCGAAAACGCACGTCGCGGGTCACCACCTGTTCGTTCTCGCGCGGCGGGGTGAGCTCGGTCACGGGCACGAGCAGGCCACGGCGCTCGATCACCTCGCGCGAGTGGGCGTAGTAAAGGGAGGGCAACTCGACGTGCTCGCGGGCGATGTACTGCCAGACATCGAGCTCGGTCCAGTTGGAGATGGGGAAGACGCGGAAGTGTTCGCCCGGGTGATGGCGGGAGTTGAACAGCGTCCACAGTTCGGGGCGCTGGGCCTTGGGTTGCCACTGACCGAAGCTGTCGCGGTGCGAGAAGATGCGCTCCTTGGCCCGCGCCTTTTCCTCGTCACGGCGAGCGCCGCCGATGAGTGCATCGAAACGGAACTCTTCAATGGCCTCGAGCAAGGTGACGGACTGGTGCACATTGCGCGATTCGCCCGGATGGGCCAGGCGCACGGTGCCGCGTGCCATCGAGTCCTCCACGCTGCGCACAATGAGCTCGGCGCCGAGTTGCTGGGCGCGGTAGTCACGAAAGGCCGTCACTTCGGGGAAGTTGTGGCCGGTGTCGATCATCAGCAGCGGGTAGGGCAGTCGGCCCGGGCCAAACGCTTTCTCGGCGCACTTGAGCATGACCAGCGAGTCCTTGCCGCCCGAAAACAGCAAGGTGGGGCGCTCGAAGGTGGCCGCCACCTCGCGCAGGATGTAGATGGTTTCCTCCTCGAGGGCATCGAGGTGGGCGCTACTCAGGTGGTTCAGCACGGCGGTATCGACTCGGGCGTTCATGCAGGGGCTTTCTCGGTAGTCTTGACAGAGGTGTGGGTGGCGTGCAGGCCGCACTCCTTGGCGGCTTCGTCTTCCCACCACCAGCGGCCGGCGCGAAAGTCTTCACCCAGCGAGATGGCCCGGGTGCATGGGGCGCAGCCAATGCTCGGAAAAAACTCGTCGTGCAGCGGGTTGTAGTCCACGCCTTCGGTGGCGATGTAGTGCCACACGTCCCCCCAGGTCCAGTCGGCCAGCGGATTGAGCTTGATGCGGCCGTGCGTGCCGAGTTCGCTCGTGTCGACCATCTCCACCGCGCCGCGATGGGTGGATTGTTCGCGGCGAAGCCCGGTGATCCAGGCACGCTGGCCTTGCAGGGCACGCTGGAGGGGTTCGAGTTTGCGCAGATCGCAGCAGGCCTTGCGATCGCCGATGCTGCGGTAGATGGCATCCTGTCCGCGTTCGCGCACGAACCGGATCACGGCGCTGTGGTCGGGACGATAGACCTCGATGGCCGCTCGCGAATGGGCCTGGGTGCGTTCGAGCAAGGCCAGGGTTTCGTTGTGCAATGCGCCGGTCTCGAGCACAAAGACGGGAATGTCGAGTTGCAAGGCGTTGATGAGATGCGTGATCACCCCGTCTTCAGCGCCCAGGCTGGAGGCCTGTTTGAGCGGAGCGTAGTCGGTGATGCTGGTGCTGAGCAGCGCGCGCGTCTGGGCGAGTTTGCCCGCGAAATCAGCGCTGGCGTGCGCGTGTTGTTCAGTGGCTTTGGGCGTGGGGCGCATGGTCAGATCCGGGCAAAACGCGGGCGCGCTTGCAGGGCGTCACCCTGGTAGAAGCCTGCAAAACGCTGCAACTGCTGGCGGGCTTGGTCGATCGATTGATCGGCGCGCAACTCGGCACTCGTGAAACCGGTGCGGGACATGTGTTGCACCTGGTCGATCAGCACATCCCCCACGGCGCGGATGTCGCCCTGAAAGCCCAGGCGGCGGCGCAGCAGCACGGCCTGGCTGTAGGCACGGCCATCGGCAAATTTGGGGAAATGCAATTCGACACGGGTCACGCCTTGCAACGAGCAGGTGCTGGGGTCCACGTCATTGGCCAGACGCAAGACACCAGGCGCCGCCACAGGTTCAGCAGAGGGGGTGGAAGCGAGGAGGAGTTCCATGGTTCAGGCGTGTGTGATGGGTTGCAGACGGGCCTGGTTGGCAGCGGTCTTGAAGGTGTCAAAGCCCACGCGGGTCAGCGTTTGCTGGAAGGTCTCTCGGTCCTGACGCTGGGCCACGTAGGTGTCGAGAACGGCCTCGATCACACCCAGCACCTCGGCGGCCGCAAAAGAAGGGCCGACCACCTTGCCTGCGCGAGCCGGGCCGCTGAGGTGCGTGCCATCCGAGCCGCCCAGCGTCACCTGGTACCACTCCTGGCCATCCTTGTCCACGCCCAGGATGCCGATGTGGCCACTGTGGTGGTGCCCACACGAGTTGATGCACCCGCTGATGTGCAGATCGATCTCGCCCAGGTCGTTGAGTTCGTCCAGGTCCTGGTAGCGCTCGAGAATGGCCGCGGCCAGCGGCAGCGAGCGGGCATTGGCCAGGTCGCAGTAGTCGCCCCCCGGGCAGGCAATGATGTCCGACACCAGGCCGATGTTGGGGCGAGCCACGCCCAGCTTGCGCGCGGCGCGCCAGAGTTCGGGCAGCTGATCGCAGCGCACCCAGGGCAACACCAGATTTTGTTCGTGGGTGATGCGCAGCTCCCCGGCGGAGAACTGCTCGGCCAGATCAGCGGCCGCATCCAGTTGATCTGCCGTGGCGTCCCCAGGGGCCTGGCCGATGCGCTTGAAAGACAGCGTGACCGCCCGGAAGTCGGGGTTGCGGTGCGCGGCAACGTTGGTGTGCAGCCAGCGGCCGAACTCCACGTCGTCCTCGGCCGCTGCGCGCAGAATGCGGGCCACTTTTTCTTCAGCGTCGGTGCGATTGCACGTCTGTGTCGGGGCAGCAAAGTGTGCCGAGTGCTGGGCCAGGACCGCGTCGCTGATGCGGTGCGGCGCACCGTCTTGCTCGAGAATCTGGCGGAACTCGGCTTCCACTTCGTCGACATAGCGTTGGCCTTCGGCCTTCACCAGAATCTTGATGCGGGCCTTGTAGGCGTTGTCGCGACGTCCCCAGCGGTTGTAGACGCGCACCACGGCTTCGAGGTAGTTGAGGATGTCATGCCAGGGCAGAAACTCGCGCACCACGGTGCCAGTGATGGGTGTGCGCCCCATGCCACCGCCCACCAGCACTCGAAACCCCAACTGGTTCTGCGCATTGCGCAGCAGGTGCAGGCCCACGTCGTGCCAGGCCGTGGCCGCGCGGTCCTCCTCTGCGCCCGTGATGGCAATCTTGAACTTGCGCGGCAGGAAGGCAAACTCCGGGTGCAGGGTGCTCCACTGACGGATGATTTCTGCAAACGGACGCGGGTCGGCAATCTCATCCGCCGCCACGCCGGCCAACTCGTCGGTGGTGATGTTGCGGATGCAGTTGCCGCTGGTCTGGATGCCGTGCATGTCCACGGTGGCCAGCAAGTCCATCACATCGGCGCTTCGGGCCAAGGGAATCCAGTTGAACTGAATGTTGTGTCGGGTGGTGAAGTGGGCCACCCCCTTCACGAGCGGAGGTGCCTGGATGCCGCCAATCTGCTCTTGCGTGCGTTGGGCGCGATCGAACAGGGCTGCATCGGGTTGATCGTATTCGCGTGCAATGCGCGCAATCACGCGCAGCTGAGGTGAGGAGATTTCTCCATAGGGCACGGCGACTCGCAGCATGGGCGCGTAGCGTTGCACGTACCAGCCGTTTTGCAAGCGCAGGGGCTTGAACTCATCCCCCCCCAACTCGCCGGCGAGATGTCGGGTGAGTTGATCTCGGAACTGCGCGTTGCGCTCGCGCAAGAATTGACGGTCGAATTCGTTGTAGGCGTACATGTCAGATCAGGGCGTATTGGTTGCCAGCCCAAGCCAGCAGGAAAGAAAGTGCGAAACGACCGGTCCCACCATCACATGGACGGCCAAGGCAAACCCGGATTGAGGCTTGGGGGTGAACTGTAGAGTTCACGCTTCAGAACCCAAACGATTTTTTTGTTCTGCCCATATTCCAATCTGGAATAAAGAAGGGCTCAAGGCCGGTCTGCCGACAAGCGCTGGGACAAATCGGGTTCGATGGGGGAGGGTTCCTGGCACAAACGGGCGGCCAGCCACTCTGCGCACAACACGCTCAGGCTCAATCCTCTGGCCCCCAGGCCGGTCAACACATGAAACCCGGGGATCTCCTGAGGCAGGGGGCTGCCCACCCTGGGCAGCCGGTCCGGGGTGGTGCATCGAACCGATGCCCAGGCCTGAAGGCTGCCATCGGCGAGTTTGGGCAGGAGTCGCACTGCCACATCGGGCAACAAGCCCTGCAAACGGGTCAGGTTCTCCACATGGTCCTGTGGGTCCACCACCGAGGCATGGCGATGTCGGTCAAAACTGGAGCCCGCCATCCACAATGTCCCGTCCTGATCAGGCACCGCCCCCAGAAAGCTTCCATCACCGTTCACCGGGCTGGCCGGCAAGACCGCTTGCAGGCCAGCGTCCACCCGCCCCCAGCTGACTTGGCCTCGGACGGGCGTGAGGGTGGGAACTCGATCGGCGGGCAACACCTGCGCGAGCAGTTCGCGTGTGGCGGGGCCGGCACACACCATCACATGGTCAAATGGTCCGGCCGTGCAATGGTCCAGACGCAGTTGCCATTGAGGGGATGTGTCGTCCTGCTGACCGTGACTGTCGTCACCGCGTTGAATCCCCCGCACCGGGCAAGACACGTGAAGCTGGATGCCGGGGTGGTTCAGTTGTGCCTCGACCAGCCGCGCAGGTTTGAGCCACAAGCCACTGGCGTGCCACAAGGGTTGGGGCTCGTCGTCGGGCAGGGCGGTGTGCGCAAAGGTGCGATTGCATTCGTCGTCCGTGGCCAAGCGGCTCCAGGCGTGGGCTTCCAGGGGCCATGCCGCTGGCAGGCGGGCCTTGCGGGTTTTGTGTGGCAAGCGCCGTTCCAACACGCCCGTCGCGCCATAGTCGAGCCCCGCTCGCAGTAGCCGCTGGACTTGATCCGAGGTGGCGCGCACGCCAGCCCGTGTGAGGCGAGACAGCCAGGAGTCGTCCTGGGAGACATGCGGCGCGCACAGCCCGGCGGGCAAGCCGGAGGCGCCCGAACACGCCGTCGGGCCAGCCTCGAACACCTCGACACGCCAGCCCCGTTGTGCCAAGGCATGCGCCACAGCAGAGCCCGCCAGGCCCGCACCGACAACAGCGCAGCGCAGTTGTCGGGTGGCACGCGGGGCACGCGGTAGTGGGGGTGTCGTGTGGGCCGTGCTGGCCCATTCGGCAGGCCGGTAGCGGGCCGTCAAGGCATCCCGCTTGGGCAACAGTCCTTTCACCCGCTCCACCTCAAAACCCAGTTGGTTCATCGTGTCACGAACAGTGCGCGTCACGCACCAGGTGGCCAGTCGCGTGTCGGCATGGCAATGTTCAGCCACCCGAGACAACAACGACGGTGACCACATGTCGGGGTTCACATCGGGTGAAAAACCATCCAGGAACACACTGTCAGCAGGACCGGTCAGTTCAGGCAGTCGGTGCGAGGCAGGTCCGATGCCCAATGTCAGCATCACCTGCCCGTCGTCCAGGCGCAGACGATGCACCCCCTCCACCAACCCCCACCAGCGCTCGGACAGGGCTTGGGCCAGGGGTTGTAATTCAGGCCAGGGAGCGGCACTGCGCACGATATCGGCTGCCGTGACCGGAAACGCCTCGACTGACATGAAGTGCAGCAGGCGCGGACGCTGGGGGTCGGCACGCCAGGCCGCCCAGGTGGCGAGGAAATTCAGCCCCAGACCAAAACCGGTTTCCAGAACGGTCCAGTGCGGGCGGTTCTGCCACAGGGCTTGGGGGCCTTGCAGCCCGCAGCCTTGGAGGAAGACGTGTCGGCACTGGGGCAAGCCGCCCAGACCCACGCGACCCTGGTTGCGGTAAATGTCGCCAAAACGGGAGCTGCGCGGTGTGCCCTGCGCGTCCCAGACGACGGTGGGTTCAGGGGGAGGGAGGGACAAAGCCTTGCGCGACATCGGCGCCTTCGCCGAAGAAATGCTTTTCCATTTGGCGCGCCAGGTACTGGCGTGCACGCTGGTCTGCCAGATTCAGGCGGTTTTCATTGACCAGCATGGTTTGCTGGCGCATCCATTCGGCCCAGGCGTCCTTGCTCACCTGTTGCCAGATGCGCTTGCCGAGTTCACCCGGGTAGGGGGGGAAGTCCAGCCCTTCGGCTTCAACGCCGAGCTTGATGCATTGAACAGTGCGTGCCATGAATAAATCCTGAAATCGTTGCGATGAACCTGCCTGATGAACTAGTCAGGCCGTGGTCGATGCCCTGGACTGTACCAACTTTGCTTAAACCAGCTTCTTGACCAGTACTTTGCTGCCACGGTCGGCTTTGTATTTGCGCTTGCGCGCTTCGGGCAGCCAGTCCAGATCGACAGACACAAAACCACGCTTGAGAAACCAGTGCATGGTGCGGGTGGTGAGCACGAAGATGCTGTCGAGCCCCTGGGCACGAGCCTGTTGCTCGATGCGCTTGAGCACTTTCTCGCCATCACCTTGGCCCTGCGATTGCGGCGACACCGTCAGGGCCGCCATCTCGCCGGTGCGATTTTCTGGGTAGGGGTACAAGGCGGCGCAGGCGAAGATCACGCCGTCGTGCTCCACCACGGTGTACTGGCCAATATCGCGCTCGATCTCGGTACGGCTGCGTTTGACCAGGGTGCCATCGTTTTCAAACGGCTCGATGAGCTGCAGAATGCCGCCCACATCCTCGTGGGAAGCCTGACGCAGGCTCTCCAGCTTTTCGTCCACCACCATGGTGCCAATGCCGTCGTGCATGTAAATTTCCAGCAGCAAGGCACCATCCACAGCGAAGGGCAGGATGTGACTGCGCTCGACGCCGCTTTCGCAGGCGCGCACGCAATGCTGCAAATAAAACGCAATATCCGTCGGCTGTTGTGCGTGGGGCAGCTGGGTCAAGAGGCTGCGCGCCACGTCCAGCGGCAGTTCGGTGTCAATCGGGTTGTCATCGCTCTCGGCCTCCTGCGGGCGCACGCGGATGCCGGGCACTTCGGAGACAAAAATCAGCTTGTCCGCTTGCAGGGCCGTGGCCACCGAGGTTGCCACTTCTTCCATCGTGAGGTTGAACGCTTCACCCGTCGGCGAGAACCCAAAGGGCGACAGCAGCACGAGCGAGCCGGCATTCAAGGTTTGCGTGATGCCCATGACGTCGACCCGGCGTACCAGGCCCGAATGTTGGAAATCCACGCCGTCGACAATGCCCACCGGCCGTGCCGTGATGAAGTTGCCAGATATCACCCGCACCGTGGCACCGGCCATGGGCGTGTTGGGCAGCCCCTGGCTGAAAGCGGCCTCGATTTCGTAACGGATCTGGCCGGCCGCTTCTTGCGCACAGTCCAGGGCCACCTCGTCGGTGATGCGCATGCCCCGGGCATATTGCGGCTCGTGCCCCTTGGCACGCAGTTGCTCGTTGACTTGCGGACGAAACCCGTGCACCAGCACGATCTTCACGCCCATGCTCTGAATGAGGGCCAGGTCCTGCGCCAAGTTTTGCAACTTGCCCGCTGCGATGGCTTCACCGGCAATCGCCACCACAAAGGTCTTGCCGCGGTGCATGTGGATGTAGGGCGCAACCGACCGGAACCAGGGAACAAAGGTGAAGTTGAAAACAGTGGACATGGTGGCGGTTCTGGGCGAACAACAGACAGTCAGTGAGCGTCAGGGGGTGTGGGCTGGGATAATGGGTCATTCTCCCTCAAGACGCCCGCCCCGCGGCCGCTGATGGGTCGATTCTGTTGATTCTCTGCACCACCTGTGTCCTCACCCCCTGAGTCCGTTGTCGGTTCCCCACAGCTCGAGCCCCAGGCCGCGCCTGGCTTGAGGATCGAGTTTCCCGAGTCGCTGCCGGTCTCGTTGCGTCGTGACGAGATCATGGCGGCGATGGCGCAGCATCAGGTCATCATCGTGTGCGGCGAGACCGGGTCGGGCAAAACCACCCAGCTCCCCAAGATGGCGCTGGCCCTGGGCCGAGGCAAGCTCAACGCACGAGCTGGCGAGCGCCCCCGGCTGATTGGCCACACGCAGCCTCGACGCATTGCCGCCACCTCGGTGGCCAAGCGCATTGCCGAGGAGCTGCACACGCCGCTGGGTGAGGTGGTGGGCTACAAGGTGCGCTTCAACGATCGTCTGAGTCGCAACGCCTCCGTCAAGTTGATGACCGACGGCATCTTGCTGGCGGAAACCCAGGGCGACCCGCTGCTGCAGGCCTATGACACCCTGATCATCGACGAGGCGCACGAGCGCAGCCTCAACATCGATTTTTTGCTGGGCTATTTGCGCCAGATCCTGCCGCGGCGTGCGGACCTCAAGGTCATCGTCACCTCGGCCACGATTGACGCGGACCGATTTGCGCGTCACTTTGCTTCCGAGTCGGGCCCCGCTCCGGTGATCATGGTCTCGGGTCGCACCTACCCGGTCGAGCAGCGCTGGCGCCCGTTCGAGGAAAGCCGGGACTACGGGCTTGACCAGGCCATTGCCGATGCGGTGGATGAGCTGTGGCGCGACCCGCGCGAGCAGGGCGACATCCTGGTGTTTTTGCCGGGTGAGCGCGAGATCCGCGAAGCCGCGGACCACCTGCGTCAGCACCTGAGTCACCAACCGGCCTTGCGGGGTGCCGATGTGCTGCCCCTGTTTGCCCGCTTGTCGCAGGCCGAGCAGGAACGGGTATTTGACGCGCACAGCGGTCGTCGCATTGTGCTGGCCACCAATGTGGCTGAAACCTCGCTCACCGTGCCGGGCATCCGCTACGTGATCGACAGCGGCACCGCCCGGGTCAAGCGCTACAGCTACCGCAGCAAGGTGGAGCAGTTGTTGGTGGAACCGATCAGCCAGGCGGCAGCGCAGCAGCGCAGTGGCCGGTGCGGGCGTGTGGCCAACGGCATTTGCATTCGCCTCTATGACGAGCTGGATTTCACCGGCCGTGCGCGTTTTACCGATCCGGAAATTCTGCGCAGCTCGCTGGCCGGCGTCATCCTGCGCATGAAGGCCTTGCACCTGGGGGATGTCGAGCGCTTTCCGTTTGTGGAAGCCCCGCGTCCCAAGGCCATTTCGGATGGCTACCAACTGCTGGCCGAGCTGGGTGCCGTGGACGAGCACAATGAACTGACGGCCGTGGGCCGGGACCTGGCGCACTGGCCGCTGGACCCGCGCGTGGGTCGCATGGTGCTGGAGGCGCGTCACCGTCAATCGCTGGCCGAGGTGCTGATCGTGGCCTCTGCCTTGAGTGTGCAGGATGTGCGGGACCGCCCCTTGGCCCAACAGGCGCAAGCCGATCAGGTGCAGGCACAGTTCAAGGACGAGCGCAGCGAATTCAGTGGGTACCTCACGCTGTGGTCGTGGCTGGAGCGTGCGCGCGGCGGCGGGTCTCACAGCCCGGCGTCCCCGAACCCTGGGCAGGCGGATTCGTCAACGCCCACGCAGAAGTTGTCCAACCGCCAGTTCGAGCAGCTGTTGCGTCAGCATTTCATCAACCCGAGGCGTCTGCGCGAATGGCGAGACGTCTATTCGCAGTTGCAGACGGTGGTGAACAAGCAGGGCTGGCAGCTCAACACCCAGCCGGCCAGCTACGAGCAACTGCATTGCTCCATGCTCGCGGGCCTGCTGGGCAACATCGGCTGGCGGCAAGAAGACGAGGAAGGCTATCTGGGGGCGCGGGGCATCCGTTTTTATCGCCACCCGGGTGCGCAGTTGCGCAAGAAGCCCGGCCGGTGGGTGGTCTGTGCCGAGCTGGTGGAGACCACCCGCCTGTTTGGCCGCGGCATCGCCAACATCGAGCCACGCTGGCTGGAAGAGGTGGGGGCCCATTTGCTGCGCAAGCAGGTGCTGGACCCCAAGTGGGACCGTCGAGCCGCAGAAGTTCAAGGCATGGAACGCGCCACCTTGTATGGGCTGGTGGTCTACAGCGGTCGGCGCGTACCCTATGCGCGGGTGGATCTGGCCGGCGCACGCGAGATCTTCATCCGCGAGGCCCTGGTCGACGGGCAGTGGGACACCGAGTTGCCCTTTCTGGCGGCGAACCGCAAGCAGGTCCGCAAGGTCATGGACCTGGAGCACAAGTCACGCCGCCAGGACGTCCTCGTGGACGAGGCCCTCATCTATGCGTTTTACGACCAGCAATTGCCGCAGGACGTCTGCAACGGCAAAACCCTGGAGCGTTGGTACCGGCAAGCCAGCCGCGAGTTGGCGCCGGGATCGACCGCACCGCTCACACTCACACAAGCCGAGTTGATGCGCCACGAGGCGGCCGGAGTCACCACCGAGGCCTTCCCCAAAATCGTGCGTCTGGGCGGTGTGGATTGCGCAGCCCAGTACCTGCACGAGCCTGGCGATGCGCGCGATGGCTTGACCGTGACCGTACCGCTGTTTGTGCTCAATCAGGTGAATGAAGAACGCACCGAGTGGTTGGTGCCGGGCATGCTCAAGGACAAAATTCAGGCCCTACTCAAGAGCTTGCCGCAAAAGCCGCGGGCTCGACTGGTGCCCTTGCCCGAGAGCGCATCTCAATTGGCTGAGGCCTTGAGTGCGCCAGAGGTCTTTGCCCACGGGACCCTCTACGACGCCTTGCAGGCGCAGGTCAAAGCCCGGGTGCAACTGGATATCAAGCGCACCGATTTCAAGGCCGACATGGTGTCGCCGCATCTGTTCATGAACTTCCGCGTGGTGGATGAACACGGCCGCCAACTGGCGCAGGGCCGTAACCTGGGCGCGCTCAAGTCGCAGTGGGGGTCACAGGCACGCGGCGCCTTTCAAGCCCTGGCTGCTTTGCGCACGTCCCCTGTCGTGACGGGGCCGGCACAGGCTGAAACACGGGGGGGAGCACCGGTTGCACCTGACCCGCGCAGCAGCCCGGCTTCTTCCTCGGCGATGCAACGAGGGTCAATGCCCTCGTCTGGTGACACATCAGGAAGGAGGGTTACCGCGCAACCCACGCCGAGTTCTCCACCTCTAGCCGAGCAGCGCTACACCCGCTGGACCTTTGGCGAGCTGCCCGAGTTGATGGAAATTCGCAAAGGCGCGCAAACCCTGGTGGGATTCCCGGCCCTGGTGGATCAGCAGGATGCCGTCACCCTGGAGGTGTTCGATGAGCCCGAACTCGCGACCAACCGACACCGCGGGGGTTTGCGTCGGCTCTTTGCGCTGCAGATCCGAGACGCGCTCAAATACCTCGAGAAAAACATCCCGGGCCTGCAAGCCATGGTAATGGCCTACCTGCAGGTGGGCAAGCGCCCGGATGGAGCGGGCGGGGGTTCGGCCGACGAGCTGCTGTCGCAAATCATCGATCTCTCCCTGGATCGCGCCTTTTTGCTCGATCCCTTGCCCGATAGCGAAGCGGCCTTTCAGCAACGCTTACAAGAGGGGCGTGGCCGCCTCAACCTGATTGCACAAGAGGTGGCACGTTTAGGCGGCACGGTGTTGACCGAGTTCACCCAGGTACAGCGCAAGATCAGGGACACCAAGGGCCATCCCGAGGTGGTGGAGGAGTTGCAACAACAACTCCAACGGCTGGTGGGCAAGCGTTTTTTGATCGACACCCCGTACCCGCAGTTGCAACATTTCCCGCGCTACCTCAAGGCCATGCACCTGCGTCTGGACAAACTACGCGCCGATCCCGCCCGTGATGTGGCCAAACGCGCCGAGCTCAAGCCGCTGGATCAACGCTACTGGCGACTGGTGGCCGAACGCAAAGGGGTGATGGACGAGCGCAGCCGCGAATACCGCTGGTTGCTGGAAGAGTTGCGGGTGAGCTTGTTTGCGCAGGAGTTGCGCACGCCTCAGCCGGTGAGCGTCAAGCGTCTCGACAAGGCGTGGGCCTTGTTGCAACAGTAGTCCCACACGGGAACACCAGGCCTCACAACTCGTATTCGACCGGTTTGCCTTCCAAGGCGCGGTGAATGATGCGCTGGTCGAGTCGCTCGCTCAGCATGCCGGCAAAGTCCAGCACAAAATGACGCAGGTAGGCGTTGCGTTTGAAGGCGACGCGGGCCGTGTTGTGGCCAAACAGGTAGCCGGCGGGTACCACCACCAAGGAGGGGTCGAGTTGCTCGCGCACCGCCATTTCGGCCACGATGCCCACCCCCATGCCCAGACCGACGTAGGTTTTGATCACATCCGAGTCGATCGCTTCCAGTGCCATACGCGGCGTGAGTTGCTTGGAGGCAAACGCGTTGTCAATGCGGGTGCGACCGGTGAACGATGGGTGGTAGGTGATCAGCGGTTCCTGTGACAAATCCTCCAGCGTGATGCGTGTTTTGCGCGTCAGTGGGTGATCCTGGGGCAGCACCAGCACGTGCTCCCACTCGTAGCAGGGCAGGGTCACCAGATCGGGGTAGTCTGACAGCGATTCGGTGGCAATGCCGATTTCTGCCACTTCATCCAGCACCATGCGGGCCACCTGATCGGGCGCACCTTGATGCAGGCTGATGTTGACCTTGGGGTACGTGGCACGCAATCTGGCCACTGGCACGGGCAGCACATAGCGCGCCTGGGTGTGGGTGGTGGCAATGGACAAGGTGCCGCTGTCCTGGGCGCTGAACTGCTCCCCAATGCGCTTGAGGTTGTTGACCTCGCGCAAGATCACCTCGATGCTGCGCAACACCTGCTGACCCGGTTCGGTGATGCGCTTGAGGCGCTTGCCGTGTCGGGTGAAGATGTCGATGCCGAGTTCACCTTCCAGCTCGATGATGGCCTTGGATACCCCGGGCTGCGAGGTGTGCAGGGCCTTGGCCGCTTCTGTCAGGTTGAGATTGCGGCGTGCGGCTTCCTGGACGAATCTGAATTGGTGAAGGTTCATAACGAAAACCCATAAGAAGTCTCGTTATTATGCCAATTCAGAAAATAGCCGGGGCTCGCTCGTCTGGGTTCAAAGCGCCTTCAGGGCCAGGCTGGCCAGCAGATCCAGGACTTCAGACTGCTCGCCGGCAGACGGCATCACGTGCAGTTCAAGCCCGGGATGCTGATCGCGAAGCGCTTTCACCAACTCCGGCATGTCCTCGCGTGCGTGTTTGCCCATACCAAAAAAAAGTGGCATCAAACGGATGTGCGCATGCCCCTGGGAGACCAAGGCTTCAACGGCCTGCTGGACATCCGGCGTGGCCCATTCCAGATAGGCGCAACTCACCGCCATGTCCGGTGAGCGCTGTGACACCCGTTGCGCCAGCGTTTCGATCGGAACGCGCCAGAGCGGGTCGCGCGATCCATGTCCGATCAGAACGATGGCCGTGGGGGGGCCAGACCTGACGGGGGTTGCGTCGGTGGAGGCGTCGATGGAGGTGGCCGAAGAAGAGGTGTTCATGATGCCGCAGGCGTGCCCTTCATTGTCTCAGCACCAGCCAGCCAAACGCGGCAAGCGAGACCACACTGTAAATGAGGCCCGGCGCCGCGGCCGCCAACCAGGGCGCCCACTGGCTCAGGTTGCCGATGTAGCCGAACACGTTGTTGAGCAGGAAGAAGCTGATGCCGATCAGCACGCCCACAAATACATAGCTGGCAATGTTGCCGCTTCGAAAATGCAGGTAAGCAAACGGCAAGGCCAGCACCACCATCACCAGGCAACTGATGGGGTAGAACACCTTCTTCCAGAACTCGATCTCGTAACGTTGTGCCGTCTGGGCATTGTCTTCCAGGTGCCGGATGTAGTCGAACAGATCCAGGGTGCCCATGCGAGAGGGTTTGAGCAGCGCCACCGACACCATGTCCTGGGTGATGCTGCTGGCCCACACCAGACGGTCCAGGTGTTCGCGATGCAACTCGGTGCGTTGACCGTTCTTCAACGTGAACTCGTCGCGGCTCACCTCTGACAGCACCCACGCCTCCTCGTCCTCGGCAAATGCACCTTGCGTGGCCTGCGTGAGTGACATCAGCACACCCTGGCGGTCGAATTCAAAAATTCGGATGCCTTTCATGTCGCCGTCCGGGCTGAGCGACTGGATGTTGACCGAGCGCAGGCTGTCGGGCTGCTTTTCGCGCAACCAGGCGCCGGTTTGGCCCACGGTGATTTGCTGCAGGTGACGCGCCTTCAGTAGTTGTCCCTGCCGATCGGCCCACGGCGACAGGTAATCGCCCACCACAAAGGTGAGCAGCACAAAGAACAATCCCAGGCCACTCAGGGTGCGCAGGGCTTGCACGGGGCCAAGCCCACTGGTGCGCAAGATGGTGAATTCCGAGCTTTGCGCCATGCGGGCCATGACGGCGATGGTGCCGATCAGCACAGCGATGGGCAACACCTCGTAAATGTGGCTGGGCACCATGAGCGACACATAGGTCAGCGCATGGGTGACCTGGTAGCCACCGCCTCGTCCCTTGCCAACCCATTGCAACTCATCAATCAGGTCGAAAAAGAAAAAGAGCCCCAGAAAGACCAGGCACACAAAGCCCACGGTGAGCAACACCTCGCCGTAAATCAGCTTGCGCAGGATTTTCATGCGGCACCACCTCGGGGGGCGAGCGAGCTGGCTCGGCGTGACCACAAGGCCCTCACGGTCCATTGCCGATCTCGCATCCACAACAACCCCAGCGCCAGGGCAAAGGCCCCACCATGCAACACCACCAGCAGCCCCCCAAAGCTGATGCGGCCTGCCGAGATCCAGCTCTGCCCCAGGTTGATGAGGTTGTAGTAGACGATGAAGGTGAAGAACGCGGTGATCAGATGTCCATTGCGCGCACCGCGTGGGTTGATGCGGGCCATGGCCAAGGCAATCAACACCATGTTGAACGCCGCCAAGCCCAGCCCGATGCGCCATGCCAACTCGGCCAGATGGTCAGCCGTCGGCTGCTGCATCAACTGCCAGGAGCTGATCGCCTTGGGCACGGGCGTGATGGTGACCACCTGCTGGGCGCCCACCTGCGAACCGTATTGCTTGAACTCGCTGATGCGCAGGCGCTGGTCGTCGCGACGAATTTCCAGCCGTTGACCTTCCATCAACATGAGGTAGCGACCGTCGTTCAGCGCCTCGATACGACCGGTTTGCGCGGAGGTGACGGTCTGCCCGGTGGGCGTGTTGGCTGCCACAAACACGTTGTGGCCTTCCTTGTCACGCACCTGGTTCTTGTCGATGAAAAACACGCGTTGCCCATTGGCCGATTCCTGGAACTCGCCGGGCGAGACCCGCTCCAGGTCGCCGCGCTGCTCGAACCGGTCTTTCAACTGCTGAATCTGCTGGTTCGACCAGGGCCATACCCACACGGTCATACACAACACCAGCATCAGGATGGGCCAGGTAAATTGCATCAAGGGGCGCAGAAAACTCAGGAGGCTGCGCCCGCTGCAGAGCCAGATGACCATCTCGCTGTCGCGAAACATGCGAGAAA
>CANFMY010000016.1 GCA_947448375.1 Comamonadaceae bacterium
GGATCTCTCCACCATCGGTCCTCGTGCTGCGGCCGAGATTTGTGAAGGTCTGGCGGCTCACGGCAAGGTGTACATCGATTCGCCGGTAAGTGGCGGCGTACAAGGCGCCATCAAGGGCACCCTGGCGGTGATGGTGGCCTGTCCGCGGGCGCACTTCGAAGCACTCGAGTCCACTCTGGCCAACTTTGGTCCTGTGTTCTTCCTGGGTGAAAAGGCCGGGCAGGGACAAACGGTCAAGATCGCCAATAACATCATGTCGGCAACGGCTGTGGCCATCACATCCGAAGCCGTGGTGATGGGAGTCAAGGCCGGCATTGATCCCAAAGTCATGCTCGATGTGATCAACGTCAGTTCTGGCCGCAATACGGCATCGATGGACAAGTTCCCTCGCTGCGTTCTGCCAAGGACCTTCGATGTGGGATTTGCCGCCGCACTGGCTTATAAAGATGTACGTCTGTGCGTCGAAGAGGCCGAGCATATCGGCGTGCCCATGGTTGTAGGATCCGCGGTGCGTGAGATGCTGACTATCACCTTGGCATCCTGTGGACCCGACGCCGACTTCTGCGATGTTGTCAAAGTGGTCGAGTCCTGGGCTGGGGTCGAGGTGAAGGGCTGAGCCCCTTTCAGATTTTTTCAACTGCAACACAAAGGATGAAACATGAGCAACAGTGAACTCTTCAAAAAGGGTCTGGAAATTCGCAAGGCCGTGGTCGGCGCTGAATATGTTGACAAATCATTGGCCAGCGCCGATGAGTTCACCATGCCCTTGCAAGAATTGGTCACCGAGTACTGCTGGGGTGCGGTGTGGGGGCGTGAAGATCTGCCGCGCAAGACCCGCAGCATGCTCAACCTGGCCATGATCAGCATTCTCAATCGTCCTCACGAGTTGAAGCTGCACATCAATGGCGCGTTGCGCAACGGCGTCACCCGCGAAGAAATCCGAGAAGTGTTCCTGCAAGTCGGCATTTATGCGGGTGTGCCCGCCGCGATTGACTCATTCCGCATTGCGCGCGAAGTGTTCGAATCTCTCGACAAAAAAGCGTGAGTCATGCAGTAAATTCGGGCAGCATGACGCTGGCCCAGACCCTCGGCGCTTTTGCGGCGCAGTTCCCGACTTCGGATCTTCCTGCATTGGCGCTTGAGCGGGCCAAAATGAGTTTGGCCAGCACCTTCTCGAGCGCCGCCATGGGGGTGAGTATCGACTCAGCCCGCATCATCCGAGAAATTGAGCGGTCTCTGGTACCACACGGAACCTCGAGCCTCTGGTTCGAAGCGGGGCGCTTGCCGGCAGATCGTGCGGCACGTGTCAACGCGCTGGCGAGTGATGCGGCCGCCTCGGATGACAGTGATTTGCGCAGCATCGCGCACATCGGAACCATCGTATCTTCCACGGGCGTGGCCGTGGCTGAGCGACTCGGCAGCACGGGGCTTGAGGTCCTTGCAGCCATGGTGCTGGGTTACGAGGTGGCCGGTCGAGTGGACGAAGCCCTGACTCCGGGACGTATGCAGCGAGGATTGCACGGATCGGTATCCACCATTTTTGGAGGCGCGGTGACCTCTGGCCGCCTACTCGGACTGGACGCTGCTCAAATGGCCCAGGCCATCGCCATCGCGGCCACTTCGGCCGGTGGTATGGCCATCGCAGCCGATACCAGTTGCGCTCGTGAGTACCACGCCGGACTGGCTGCCCAGTTGGGGGTCCAGGCTGCCCTGGCCGCACAAGCGGGCTTTGAATCCGAGCTAAAAGTTCTGGAGGCGCCACGCGGCTTTTTTGATGCGTTCAATGGTCAAGCCGTATCCGAGGTCGCTCAAGGCTTGGGCGAGAGTTGGGATATCGTGACTGACATGGCTGTCAAACTGATCCCCGGCGCACACCCGTTTCATGCCATTGCAGAGGCGGCCTGGGTAGCTGCTATCGAGCACGATCTGGCTCCCGAGCAGATTCGACGTGCAGTCATCTCGGCGCCCCAACTCAAAGTATGGGCGCAGCAAGCCGTGCAACCGCACGACCTCATCGGTGCCGCGCACAGCGTGCCCTATTTCGTGGCGTCCGCCCTGGTGGATCGTCGCTTTGGCTGGGACCATTTCAGTCAAGAGAAGATGCGCGATCCGCGCATCGCCGCCATGTTGACACGTGTCTCATTCGACCCCGATCCGCCGCCGCATCCCGACCGATTTCCCCACCGTCATGGCGGAACCGTGACCATCGAGTTGCTGGATGGCCGGGTGATTCGAAGCACGTGCAAAGCACCACGCGGTTCTGGTCCACGTGGTATTGACTGGGCTGACATCGACGACAAGTATCGTCAGCTGATGCCTGCTTCAGGCTTGTCAGGCCGTTCACTTGATGACGGCCTGGCCCTGATTCATCAACTTGACGGCCAGGCGAACTTGCGCCCTCTCATGGCCCTCATCAGCCCCCACGCCGGCGCTTGAGTGTGCCGGCTGCAATTACTCATTTTTTTCAACGGAGCCTCAGTCATGACCCCTCACGCAGCCATCGGATTCATTGGCGTTGGCACCATGGGTTGCCCCATGGCTATCAATCTCATGGCCAAAGGCTATCCTGTGATTGCGTTCGATGTGAACCCCACTGCTCTGGACACCGTGGTAAAGGCCGGTGCGACGGCGGCGCGTAGCGTGCAGGATGTTTGCAACCAAGCTCGCGTGGTATTCACCAGTTTGCCGTCACCGGCGGTGTTCGCCGATGTGATGCTGGGGGAGGGCGGTATACATACGGGTTCGACCGTCAAGATCGCCGTAGATCTGTCCACAGTTGGTCCGCGCTCCGCCAAGGCAGCGGCTCAAGGTTTGCGGGATAAGGGCATTGACCTGGTGGATGCCCCAGTCAGTGGTGGCCCTTTGGGGGCGCACAAAGGTACCCTGACGGTCATGGCTGCCGGGGCTCAGGCCGCGCAAGACGAGGTGTGGCCTTTGCTGGAAGTCTTTGGCAAGGTGTTCACCATCGGTCAGGAAGCGGGGCAGGCGCAACTGCTCAAACTACTCAACAACATGCTCTCGTCCACAGCCTTTGCTATCACGGCCGAAGCCTTTGTGGCGGGTGTCAAAGGAGGGCTGGATCCGAAGTTGATGATGGATGTCATTAACATCAGCAGTGGACGCAGTGCAGCCTCTCAGGAAAAGTTTGTGCGACAGGTGCTACCGCGTACCTTTGATTTCGGTTTCCCCATCTCCAGTATTTGCAAGGACATCAGCCTGGCGATTGAAGAGTGTGAAGCGCTGGGAGTTCCGATGTGGGTGGGCTCACAGGCACGTCAACTGTGGAAATTCGCTCTCAAGCAAGACGGCACAGGCAAGGACATGACCGAGTTGGTGACCTATCTCGAGCAATGGTCACAGGCGACGCCACCTGCGCCGGTGGCGAAGTTGGATTGAATCGACAACATACACACGCACGCCTCACACAGGGTACTGACATGAGCAAGATCGGATTCATCGGACTGGGCCGCATGGGCAAAGGCATGGCCAGCAATTTGCAGAAAAAAGGTTTTCAACTCCTGGTGCTGGACGTCAACCCGGCACCGGTCAACGAGCTGGTGGCCCTGGGGGCCACGGCTGCGCAAAGCGTGGCCCAGATTGCACGTGAGTGTGACATCGTGATCACCATGCTGCCCACTGCCGTGGAAGTCGAGCAGGTGGCCACCGGGGTAGAGGGTGTGTTTGCCCATGCCGCTCCCGGGAGTGTCTTGATGGACATGAGTACCATCGATCCATTGGCCACGGACCGTCTGCATGCGGCCGCACAGGCCAAAGGACTGAGCGTGGTGGATGCACCGGTGGGGCGACTGGCCGAGCACGCCGATCGGGGCGAGTCGCTTTTCATGGTGGGCGCGAGCGATACCGATTTTGCGCGTGTCAAACCCTTGCTCGATGCCATGGGCACCACGGTGTATCACTGTGGTCCGGTGGGGACGGGCGGGCGCACCAAGCTGGTCAACAACTACGTGGCGGTGACCCTCACGCAAGTCAACGCTGAAGCCTTGGCGCTGTCACAGCGATTTGGTCTGGACATCACCAAGACCCTGGCCGTGCTGCTGGGCACCTCGGCCAACAACGGTCAGTTGCGGATGAACTTTCCCAGCAAGGTGCTGGCCGATGACACCACCCCGGGTTTCACCATCGACCTGGCGCACAAGGACATGGCGCTGGTGCTGGGGGCGGCGCACGCGGCTCGCGTGCCCATGCCGGTGGCGGCGGCGGTGTTCGAGTCCTACAGCCAGGCGCGTGCCAACGATTACGGGCGTATCGATTTTTCAGGCATTGCCGACGCCGTGTGCGATCTGGCGCGCATCGAGCGCGCGCGCGTGCCCAAGGGCTGGAAGCCGGCCTGACCTGCTCTGATGGCGCGCTGTGTCAGGCAATCTCATGGCTGGGTGCCTGCAACCCCCGGCGTATCATGCGCGTGAGTGGATCCTGCCCGCTTGTCGGTGGGATCATGGTTGACAAGTCGGAGTCTTGATGTCTGTGTATCGCAGTTTTTTGTTTGCCCCTGGCAACCATCCGCGTCGCGTGGATAAAAGTCTGTCGCTGGCCGCTGATGCGGTCATCCTGGACCTGGAAGATGCCGTGGCAAACAATGAAAAGGTCGCCACGCGTGCCCTGGTGGTGGAGGCCCTGTCGCGTCCCCGACGTGGCCAGGCCTATGTGCGGGTGAATGCGCTCGGCACCGACTGGGCGTATGGCGATATCGAGGCCGTGGTGGTCCCTGGGCTGGACGGCATTGTGTTGCCCAAGGTGGAGTCGGCCAGCGACCTGCACACGGCGGAGTGGATGATGGCGTCACTCGAGCGCGCTCGCGGTCTGACACCCGGCGCCATCGATCTGATGCCCATCATCGAAACGGCCAAGGGCTATGTGGCCCTGGAATCGATTGTGCGATCGGGCACTCGGGTGCGTCGGGTAGCGTTTGGCGCGGGTGACTTCACGCTGGATGCCGGCATTCGGTGGACCAGTGCCGAGACGGAATTGCTGCCTTACCGATCGGGCATCGTGGTGCACTCGCGCGCCGCGGGGCTGGAGCCGCCCATCGACACCGTCTGGGTGGAGTTGCGCAACACGGCCGGGTTCGAGCACTGTGTGCAGCACATCAAGGACCTGGGTTTTCAAGGCAAGATGTGCATCCACCCGGACCAGATTGACGTGGTCAATCACACCTTCCGGCCCAGCGCGGCCGAACTGGAGCGGGCGCGCCGGGTGGTGGCCGCTTTTGCGCAGGCTGAGCGCGATGGCCTGGCCGCCATTCAGGTGGACGGTCAGATGGTGGACTACCCCATCGTGCATGCGGCCCAGCGTGTTCTTGACCGCGAGGCGGTGATCGTCAAGTCTCAGCAGGGGTGAGTCAAGGGGGGCACAGCTTGCTGCGGCAGCCTGTCGGCGTCAACCCAGGGCCTTTCGACGCTTGAAAACCCGACGACCTCAGGGCCGCTTCACCTGAGGCCTCCCGTCCTCGGGCAACTCGACTTCAAGGCGGCGCGACCGCAGGCACCGCGACTTCAAGGAACCGCGACCTCAAGGCCGCACAGCCGGTGACGGCGTCGGGTCCACCCCTTGGGCGACAGCCTCCTGATGCTCTCTTGCCAGGGCACGTTGCAGAGCGGGGCGCTCATGGAGTCTTTCCCAGTACGCACGCACCTCTGGCGACCAGGACTGATCCAGCCCGAGATACGTGTTGACCAGCAACGCATAACCCACCGAGATGTCGGCGGCGGTGAAGCGCTCGCCGCACAGGTAGGGTTGCCCTTGCAAGCGAAGGGGCAAGGCCTTGAGCCGCCCCATGAACCAGCGCGTGTAGTCCTCCACCACCTGGGGTTGTCGCCGCTCGGGCGATTCGAAATGCGCGTAGCGCAGCAACAGGGTTTGCGGAAAGGTGAGGGTGGCCTCGCCCATGTGCAGGGCGTTGAGGTAGTCGCCGTAGCGGGGGTCCTGCGGGGCCACGTCCCATTGGCCCGCACCATACCGGGCCGCCAGGTATTGGCACATCGCCGCCGATTCGCTCAGGGTGACGTCGCCATCCTGCAACCAGGGCACGGTGCCCAGCGGGTTGATGGCGAGGTAGTCTTTGCGTTGCACACGCGGCGGAAACGGCCAGAGGTGAAGCTGGTAGGGCAGCCCCATTTCCTCGCACATCCAGACCGGTCTGAGGGAGCGTGCACTGACGCAGTGATGAATCGTGATCATGGTGGCAATGAACCGAGTGGACTTGCATTATGCGGGTTTCATTGCACAATCCTTGCGCCATGACACACTTCACCACCCGACCTGAAATTGTGGGCACGCACGGCGTGGCCGCCTCGACCCATTGGCTGGCTTCGCAAACGGCCATGGGCGTGCTGGAACGTGGCGGCAACGCCTTTGATGCCGCCGTTGCCGGTGGCTTTGTGTTGCAGGTGGTGGAGCCCCACCTCAATGGCCCCGGCGGCGAGGTGCCGCTGTTGCTGTGGAGCGAACGCGAGCGCCGCATGCTGTCGGTGTGCGGACAGGGCGCCGCACCCGCCGAGGCCACGCCCGAGGCCTTTCGTCGGCTCGGTCTGGAGCAGGTACCCGGCATCGGCTTGTTGCCCGCCACCGTGCCCGGTGCCTTTGGCACCTGGCTGACCCTGTTGCGCGATCACGGCACCTGGTCGTTGGCGGAGGTGCTGGCCCCGGCCATTGGCTACGCCCGGCAGGGCTTTCCGCTGGTGCCCCGCATTGTGCAAGCCATCCTGGCGGTGCAAGCCCTGTTTCGCGAGCAGTGGACCAGCTCGGCTGCCGTGTGGTTGCCCGACGGTAAGGTGCCGCTACCTGGGTCGATGTTCCGCTTGCCGCAGGTGGCCGACACCTACGAACGCATTCTGCGCACCGCGCAGGCCGAATCGAGCACCCGCACGGGCGTGATCGATGCGGCCCTGCGCGCTTGGTACCAGGGATTTGTGGCGCGCGACATTGACCAGTTTTATCGCCATGAGCAGGTGCAAGACACCTCGGGTGGGCGCAACACCGGATGGCTGCGCTATGACGATCTGGCGCAATGGGCCCCCACCGTGGAGGCACCGCTCACCATGGACTTTGGCCGCTACACCCTGGCCAAATGCGGCTTCTGGAGTCAGGGCCCTTCGCTGTTGCAGCAGGTGGGCATGCTGCGGCATGCAGACCTTCCACAACACGCCCCCCACACATCTGGCTTTGTGCACCGCATTGCCGAGGCGGCCAAGCTGGCCCTGGCAGACCGACTGGCCTGGTATGGCGTGGCCCCGGGTGATTGGACGCAGGCGCGGCAGGCCTTGCTGTCGGACGATTACCTGCGCGCTCGCTGGGCGGAGGTGAGTGCCTCGGCCTGTGCTGCACTGCGGCCAGGTTCGCCCGCGGGCCTGTCCCCCCGGCTGCCGGATCTGGATGTCACGCGACGCACCTTGCTGCATGCCGACACCCGGTTTGGCATTGGCGAGCCGACCTTCGCCACCTTGCCGCCCGTGTCGGAATGGCTGGAGAAGGAAGTGTTTGTCGGGGACACCTGCCACATCGACGTGATTGACCGGCACGGCAACATGGTGTCGGCCACGCCTTCGGGCGGGTGGCTGTCCTCCAGCCCGGTGATTCCCTCCCTGGGCTTCTCGCTCAACACCCGCTTGCAGATGACCTGGCTGGACGAGGGACTGCCCGGCACCGTGACACCGGGTGTCCCACCGTGCACCACCCTGTCCCCGTCCATGGCCCTGCGCGATGGCGAACCCTACATGGTCTTTGGCACGCCCGGCGGCGACCAGCAAGACCAATGGTCCACGGCCTTCTTCATGCGGCACGCGGTGCACGGCATGAATCTGCAGGAGGCGATCGATGCACCGGCCTGGCATGTGGACCATTTCCCCGCGTCGTTCTGGCCACGCCAGACCACACTGAACCGCCTCACACTGGAATCGCGCTTCGGCGAGACGGTGATCGACGAGCTGCGGGCGGCGGGTCACGACGTCAAGGTGGGTGACCCCTGGTCGGAAAGCCGCATGTCGGCGTGCACCCGCAGTGTGGATCGCGAGGGCCGGTTGGTGTTGCGTGCTGCGGCCAATCCGCGCGGCATGCAGGGCTACGCGGTGGGAAGATAAATGGTGCTGAATGCAAGGTCACCCCATGGGACGGGGTCAGGAGAATCTCTATGTTGAAGTGGTGGCGAGACGCTTGTCGACGGTTGATGGGGTGGGCTGCTGTGTGGGCGTGTCTGAGTGGTCAGGCGTGGGCTTATCCCGACCGTCCGCTCACCTTGATCGTGCCCTGGGCGGCCGGTGGGTCCACCGACATTCTGGCCCGGGCCCTGGCCGAGCAACTCACCAAGTCCATGGGGCAGCCGGTGATTGTGGAAAACCGTGCCGGTGCGTCCGGCAACGTGGGTTCGGCCTGGGTGGTCAAGGCGCGTCCCGACGGCTACACCTTGCTCGTCGGCTCCATGAGCACCCATGCCATGAACCCGGCCCTGATGCCGACCATGCCGTTTCGAGGCGTGGAGGACTTCACGCCCATCGCCTTGATGGCACAGGTCATCAACACCGTGGTGGTGCATCCATCGTTGCCGGTCACCAGCGTGAAGGAGTTGATCGCGTATGCCAAAGAACATCCCAACCGCTTGAACTACGCCAGCGCAGGCAGCGGTTCCACCAACCACTTGAGCGCGGTGCTGTTCGAGCGAGCGGCGGGCATCGAGATGACGCACGTGCCCTACAAGGGCGGCGCGCCGGCTGTGCTGGACACCGTGGGCAACCAGACCCAGGTGATGTTCACCGCCGCCACGCAATCCTTGCCCCATGTGAAGTCGGGCAAGCTGCGCTTGTTGGGCGTGACGGAGGCCAAGCGCTCCGCCTTGCTGGCCGACATCCCCACGGTCGGCGAAACGCTGCCCGGCTACGAACTCAGTGTCTGGTACGGGCTCTTCGGCCCGGTGGGATTGCCCCCCGAGTTGGTCGATCGCTTGAACGCTGCCACCAATCAGGCCATGTCAGACCCGGCGGTGAAGGCGCGCATGGCCGCCATGGGGGTGGACGTGATCTCGACGTCATCGACGCAGTTCGCCGCGACGCTTCGTCGGGATGCGGAGAAATATGGTCGAGTCATCCGCGACCTGGGGATCAAGGGGGAGTGACTGGCGAGAGGCTTCAGGCCAAGGCCTGAGCCAGATCGCCCATGTGCCGGATGAGTCGGTGCACCGGCAGGCCGGTGAAGGCACGACCATCGCCGTGTGGGCACAGGCCCCACACCGTGGCGCCAGCGGCCAGGCCTGCGGTGGCTCCCGGAGCCGTGTCCTCGATGACCAGGCAACGATCGGCCGCCACACCCAGGTGGGCCATGGCCGCCAGGTACACATCCGGGGCCGGTTTGGAGCGAGGCGTTTCGTGGCCACTGAAAATGCGGCCCTCGAAGTGCTGCAACAACCCCACTTTGCGCAACTGCATTTCCACCTTGAAGCGGTCGGCCCCGGACGCGCAGGCGATGCAGTCCTGGGTGTGGGCGCGAGCGGCCACCACCGCATCGTGAGCGCCCTCCATCACGACCAGGCGTTCTTCCAGCGCGGCATTGCGTCGCTCGTAAAACGATTGCAACCAGGTTTCTGAAAAAGGCTTGCCCGTGTGATGCTCGATGAGGTCGCGCATTTCACGCACGGTGTGGCCAATGAAGAGGCGCGCGCACTCCTCTTGGGAGATGGGCCAGCCGCGCTCGTCGAGCAAGTCGCGCAAGACCCCGTTGGTGATGGGCTCACTGTCCACCAGCACCCCATCGCAATCGAACAAGATAGCTTGAAACCGCATGCTCGGGATGATACCCGCTCGCAGGGTGCGGGCAATTCCTGACGCGCTCAGTGCATCAGGATGCGCTCAGTTCATCCGGACGCGCTCAGCTCATCAGGAATACGCCCTTGCCCTCGGTTTGCCGATCGAACAGTTGGTAGGCCTCTTCGCCTTGCTCGAGCGTCCACTGGTGCGTGAAGAGTTGATCGACATCGATGCCACGATCGGCGATGAAGTTGGCGCAGTCCTGTTGACCCATGGTGGAGAAGGTCCAGGAACCGATCAAGGTGACCTGGCGGCGCAGCAGGTCGGGACTGACATCGAGTTCGACGTTGCCGCCTTCGCCCACAAAGCAGGCTTTGCCCCAGGTGCGAACGCATTGCACCGCTTGTCGGCGTGCCTGCGCGGATGAGGAGGCGTCGATGGAGGCGTGCGCGCCCAGACCGTGGGTCAGGTCCTTGATGGCCGAGAGCACGTCCACCTCGTTGGGGTTGAGCACCGCTGCTGCACCCAGGGCCTTGGCTTTGGCCAGTCGCTGCGCACTGACATCCAGCGCGATCACGCGAGCCCCCATGGCGCTGGCCAGTTGCGTGGCCGACAACCCCACGGGCCCTTGCCCAAACACCACCAGCGTTTGGTCCCCTGTCAGCTCGAGCCGCTTGATCGCCCCCCAGGCAGTGCCGGTTCCGCAAGCAATGGCAGCGCCTGCAGCGAAGGAGAGTTCATCACGCAGCGTCACCAGGGTGCGGGCGGGCACTTTGAGGTACTGGGCGTGGCCACCATGTCCGGTCACGCCATACACCTCGGCCACCCCTTCCACGCACAGCTGCATCCAGCCGGTGGAGCAGTGCGGGCAAGCACCACAGCCCCGGTAGTGGTGCACCATGGCGCGCTGGCCCAGCCAGGCCTGTTTAGGGCTGACATTGGCGCCCACCGCCACCACCACGCCGCAGGGCTCGTGGCCGGCAATCTTGGGCTCGGTGTTGCCCAGGCCCAGGGCGCGTTGCGCCTCGCCGGGTGCGGGGCGGTAGAACTTGAGGTCGCTGCCGCACATGCCCGAGGCCTTCATCTGCAGCACCACATCGTCCGGGCCGGGGGTCGGGTCAGGGAATTGTTGCAAGGCGACCGTGCGGTTGCCGGTGAAGACGAGACCTCTCATGGCGACTCCTGGGTGATGGGGGGATACAACGAAAAAAGGGGTGAGGGTCAGACCCCGCGCGCGCCAGCGGCATAAAAGCCGCCGTCGACCGGAATGACCGCGCCGGAAATGTAGGCGGCCTGATCCGAGGCCAAAAAGGCCGCCATGGCGGCGATTTCGGTGGTCAGGCCATAACGCCCGGCAGGAATCGCCGCGGTATAGGCCTGACGAAAGGCCGGGCTGTGCAGCACCTGGGTCAGCGGTGTGTCGACGGGGCCGGGGGCGATGGCGTTGGCGGTGATGCCCTCCACCGTCAACTCGGCGGCAATCTGGCGCATGAGCCCGATCACCGCGGCCTTGGAGGTGCCATAGGCGGTGCGACCCGAACCGACGGCCCGCATGCCCGCCACCGAGGCGATGCTGATGATGCGGCCCCAGCGGCGCTTGCGCATCAAGCGGGCGGCGTGCTGGCTGCACAGCAGGGTGCCGGTCACGTTGATGTTCATCGTGGCGTTCCAGTTGTCCAGCGGAAAGTCGATGAACGGGTAGGTTTTGGCGATGCCGGCGTTGTTCACCAGTACATCGCAGCGGCCCACCGCGCGGCGAATGGCCTCGAACGCCTGGGCAATCGACTCGGGGTTGCCCACGTCCAGTTCCAGGGGGGTGGCCAGGCCGCCAGCTTTTTCAATGGCGCGGGCGGTTTTGGTGGCGGCTTTGACATCGCGGTCGGTGACCATCACATGAAAGCCGTCCTGGGCCAGGCGTTTGGCCACGGCGGCACCAATGCCCACCGCAGCGCCGGTGATCACGGCCACACGGGGCGCACGGGTCTTGGAACGACGGGGGGAGGGGGATGAGAGGGGTGCGGTGCGAGGGGAGGGCACGAAAGTCTCCTGATAACCCTGAAGATTGTGTCAGCAGTCGGACCCGGGCGGCATCGCCGGGCTGTCGTGCAGGGGACGCCCGACACTGTCTCTCACGTGGCAGGCGAATGGGCTGATTCAACGCGGGGAGATACCAGGCCCTTTACCATGGTTGATCTGTTGCAACACAACTCTGGAGGGTGCTATGACGTTGTATTCCACTTTCGAGGCCTTCAAGGCTGCCGCTGAGGGCGAGGGGTTTGATGAAGTGCTGGTTCGCGACTGGGGCCCCAACTACGAAACGCCCGAGCACGAACACCCCTTTGATGTGCGCGCCCAGATGGTGGCGGGGGATTTCTGGCTCACCCTCAACGGCCAGACCCAGCACCTGAAACCGGGTGACATCTTCCGGGTTCCGCGCAATACCCGTCATTCTGAAAAATACGGCCCGCAAGGCGCCACTTTCTGGGCTGCTCGCGCCAACTGAGCGTCCTGCCCCGGGGTGTTAGCCGAGGGTGCTGTCCGAGGAAACTGTCCCAGGGAACTGTCCGACCGGCAGGGTTGTCACCTGGGTGCACCGGGGCGTGCGACACGGCGCCAGGCTGTTGCACATCAGTGACCCGCTGCAGGCTCCACCGTCACCGCGCAAAACTTCAATTCAGGAATCTTGCCAACCGGGTCGAGTGCCGCGTTGGTGAGCAAGTTGGCCGCGGCCTCGCGGTAGGCAAAGGGAATGAAGAGGGTCAAGTCCGGCGTGCCCGCGTCCTCGCGCGTGCGCAGAGTGACCTCGCCACGGCGTGACCGCACGCGCACCCATGCCCCTGCCTGAACGCCCAACCGCTGCAGAGCGGCGGCGTTGAGCGAGACGGTGGCTTCGGGCTCGAGGGCGTCGAGCACCTGCGCGCGCCGCGTCATGCTGCCGGTGTGCCAGTGCTCGAGTTGGCGACCGGTGATGAGCACCCACGGGTAGTCAACGTCCGGTTGCTCATTGGCCGGAACCAGACCGGCGGTGACCAGCCTGACCCGACCATTGTGGGTGGGGAACGCCTGGTCAAAAATCACCGGGTGGCCCGGGTCGTCGGCGCTCAGACACGGGTAGGTGACGCTGGAGTGTTCGAGCAAACGTGCCCAGGAAATACCGGCGATGGCGCCGGCCATGGCCTGTCGCATTTCCTCGTAGACGGCGGCCACCCCGGCATGCTCGCCGTCGTAGTGCCAGTGCAAGCCCATGCGTTGAGCCAACTGCTGGATGATCCACAAATCCAGGCGCGCATCGCCCGGCGGCTGCAACGCCTGCTGTCCCAGCTGCACCATGCGGTCGGTGTTGCTGACGGTGCCGGTCTTTTCCGGCCAGGCGCTGGCCGGCAGCACCACGTCGGCCATCCACGCCGTCTCGGTCAGGAAAATGTCCTGCACCACCAGATGCTCCAGGCTGGCCAGTGCATGGCGGGCGTGGTTGAGATTGGGGTCGCTCATGGCCGGGTTTTCACCCAGGATGTACATGCCACGGATCTTGTGCGGATCGGTGTCGGGTGCGAGGGCGCGGTCCATGATCTCGACCACGGTGTAGCCGGGCTGGTCATCCAGGGGCATGCCCCAGAAGTGTTCGAACCAGCGGTGCGCCTCGGGGTCGTTCACCCGCTGGTAGTTGGGGAACATCATCGGGATCAGGCCGGCGTCGCTGGCTCCCTGCACATTGTTCTGCCCGCGCAGCGGATGCAGGCCGGTGCCCAGGCGTCCGATCTGGCCGGTGACGCTGGCCAGCGCGATCAGGCAGCGCACGTTGTCGGTGCCGTGCACATGCTGGCTCACGCCCATGCCCCACAGAATCATGGCGGTGCCGGCCTGCGCGTAGGCCCGGGCCACCTCGCGAATGGTGGCGGCCGGTATGCCGCAGACGTCGGCCATCTGTTCGGGAGAAAAGTCCCGGACGTGTTGCCGCAAGGCGGCGAAATCTTCGGTGCGCTGATTCACGAACGTCGGGTTGTGCAGCTGCTCTTGCAAGATGGTGTGCAGCATGGCATTGAGCAGCGCCACATCGGTGTCGGGCTTGAACTGCAGCGTGCGCCAGGCGTGACGCGCCAGGTCCGTGCGGCGCGGGTCCATCAGCACGATGCGCGCGCCGCGCTCGGCCGCATTCTTCATCCAGGTGGCGGCCACCGGGTGGTTCACCGTGGGGTTGGCGCCGATCACCAGGATGAGATCCGCATGCTCGACATCGCGCACCGGGTTGCTCACCGCACCCGAGCCCACCCCCTCAAGCAGGGCTGCCACGCTGGAGGCGTGGCACAGACGCGTGCAGTGGTCCACGTTGTTGCTGCCAAAACCGGTGCGCACCAGCTTTTGAAACAGGTAGGCCTCTTCGTTGCTGCCCTTGGCGGAACCAAAGCCTGCCAGGGCCTTGGGGCCATGACTCTGCTTGAGATGCATCAGGCCTTGCGCGGCCAGGTCCAGGGCTTCGTCCCAGGAGGCTTCACGAAACACATCGGCCCACTCGCTGGGGCTCTTGGTCAGATCCACTTCTTTGGCCACCCCCGGCTTGCGAATGAGCGGCCGGGTCAGGCGGTGCGGATGGTGTGCGTAATCAAAACCAAAGCGGCCCTTCACGCACAACCGGGACTCGTTGGCCGGGCCTGAGCGTCCCTCCACCTTGACGATGCGTTCATCCTTGACGTGGTAGGTGATCTGGCAGCCCACGCCGCAGAACGGGCAGACGGAATCCACCTGACGGTCCACCACTTGCGAGCCCACCAGGCTGCGTGGACTCAGAGCCCCGGTGGGGCAGGCCTGCACGCACTCGCCGCACGCCACACAGGTGCTGTGGCCCATGGGGTCGTTGAGGTCGAACACGATGCGCGTGTGAGCCCCGCGGCCTTGCGTGCCAATGACGCCATTGACCTGCTCTTCGCGACAGGCGCGAACACAGCGGTCGCACTGGATGCAGGCGTCGAGGTTGACCACCATGGCGGGATGCGAGTCGTCGTGCAACGCGGCGCGTGCTGCCGCCGTCTCTGTTGGGTTGGCGACTGCGGCAAGCGCCTGCAGCGCTGGCCGCACCTGCACACCCAGTCGACTCGCCCAGTCGCTCAGCTCTCCGTGCGGACGCTGGGCATCCCCGTCAACCCACCGCTGCCCGGTGGCCGGTGTGTTGGCGAGCAGCATTTCCAGCACCATGTGCTGGCTCTTGCGCGCACGGGGACTGTCGGTCTGCACCACCATGCCGGCTTGGGCGCTGCGACAGCAACTCGGGGCCAGGGTGCGCTCGCCCTCAATCTCGACCACGCAAGCGCGGCAATTGCCGTCGGGGCGGTAGCCGGGCTTGTGACACAGATGGGGAATCTCGATGCCCAGACGATGCGCGGTTTCCCACAGGGTTTCGCCGGCGCGGGCTTGCACGGGCTGACCATTGAGCTGAATGTCGATGCCGCTCATGGCCGGGTTCCTGGGGTTGTCTGCTTGTCACTTGCACCCGAAGCCGAAGCCGAAGCCGAAGCCGGGCTGGCAGAGCCATCCACTTCATGCGGGAAGTACTGCAACACACAGCGGATCGGGTTGGGGGCCGCTTGTCCCAGGCCGCAGATGGAGGCGTCGCCCATCACGGTGGCCAGGTCGAGCAAGGTGTCCTGGTCCCACACGGGTGACTGCATGAGTTGCGCCGCCTGGTCAGTGCCAACCCGACAGGGCGTGCATTGGCCACAACTCTCATCGGCGAAAAAACGCATCACGTTCAAGGCGGCGTCGCGCGCACGGTCCTGGTCGCTCAGCACCACCACGGCCGCCGACCCGATGAAGCAACCGTGCGCTTGCAAGGTGTCAAAGTCCAGCGGCACATCGGCCAACGACGCCGGCAGAATGCCGCCCGACGCACCGCCCGGCAAATAGGCATACAGGGTGTGACCCTCGGCCATGCCACCACAGTGTTCATCGATCAATTCGCGCAAGGTGATGCCAGCCGGTGCCAGCTTCACGCCGGGGAGTTTCACCCGACCGCTGACACTGAAAGAGCGCAGGCCGTGTCGACCGTGTCGCCCCTCGGAGGAAAACCATTCGGCTCCGCGCGACACGATGTCGCGCACCCAGTAGAGCGTTTCAAAATTGTGCGCCAGCGTGGGTCGACCGAACAAGCCCACCTGTGCAATGTAGGGCGGTCGTTTGCGCGGTTCACCGCGCTTGCCCTCCAGGCTTTCCAGCAGCGCCGATTCTTCGCCGCAGATGTAGGCGCCGGCACCGCGCCGCAGTTCGATCTCGGGCAAGGAGCAGGGCGGGTTGTGCTGGAGGTCTGCGATGGCCTGTTGCAACAGGGCGCGACAGCCATGGTATTCGTCGCGCAAATAAATGAAGACCTGAGCGGTTCCGACCACCTGGGCGGCGATCAGCACGCCCTCCAGAAAACGGTGGGGGTCTCGCTCCAGGTAGGTGCGGTCCTTGAAGGTGCCCGGTTCGCCTTCGTCCAGGTTGACCACCAGGTGGCGGGGTGCGGGTTGTTCACGCACGATGCGCCACTTGCGGCCCATGGGAAAGCCGGCCCCCCCCAGTCCACGCAGACCGGATTGTTCAATGGCTTGCAGCACCTGCTCCACGGGTGTTTCGCCATTCACCACCGAAGCCGCCCATGTGTAGCCGCCGGCGGCGCGGTAGTCGGTGTAGGACACGCTGTCGGAGGGGCCGGGATCGTGCCGCAGACCTTGCGTCACGAGTGCCTGCACGGCTTCAGGCGTGGCATACCCCAGCGGTCGCTGTCCCACGACGGCCACGGGGGCCTGCTCGCAGCGACCCACGCACGGAGCGGGGATGACGCGCACCTCGGGCCCGAGCAATTGCCCCACACGGTGCAACAGCGATTCAGCACCGTGCAACGAGCAACTCAAACTGTCGCACACACGCACCGTCAGCTGCGGCGCACGCTCACCGTCCTCCAGGATCTGGAAGTGGTGGTAAAAACTGGCCACCTCCAGCACTTCGACCATGGGCAGGTTCATCTCATGCGCCAGCGCCACCAGGTGCGGTCTCGACAAGGCTCCGTGCTGGTCGTTGAGGCGGTGCAAGTACTCGATCAGCAGGTCGCGCCGAAACCCCTCGGGCGGACGCTGGCCCAGCCAAGCACGAACTTCCCCGAGCGCCTGCGTGTCGGGCTGACGCCCGCGCATCTGAGCGCGCGCGGCACGCCGGCTGGCGCGCAAGCTGTCAGGGGTGCCCAGCACCTGCGAGGTGGACGTGTCGGTCATGTTGCGGGCCATTGTCCTTCAACCGAACAACCTGGGCACGTGTCCTGCACCTCAGTAGGTCTCCAGGTGCAGCCGGCCTTCTTTTTTCAGCGTGGCACCCAGGGTGTCCCACGACAGGCCGGCGTTCTCGGCAATGTCACGCAGTGCCAACACCACGCCTTCTTCCATGCTCTTCAAGCCGCAGACGTATAGGCAGGTATTGGGGTCTTTGAGCAATTCCACCAGGTCCGCCGCGCGCTCGCGCATAAGGTCCTGCACATAGCGCTTGGGCACGCCTGGCGTGCGCGAGAACGCAAAGTGGATGTCGATGAAGTCCTTGGGCAACTTTGGCAAGGGGCCGAAGTAGGGCAGCTCCTGCTGGGTGCGCGCACCAAAGAACAGCTTGAGACGACCCCCTTCGAACTTGCCGCTCTGACGCAGCCGTCGACGCCACTCGGTCATGGCGCGCATCGGCGCGCTGCCGGTGCCGGTGCAGATCATGACGATGTTGGAGCGCGGGTGGTTGGGCATCAGGAAGGAGGTGCCAAACGGACCGATCACCTGCACCGAGTCACCGGGCTGCAGGTCGCAAATGTAGTTGGAGCACACCCCCCGCACGGGCTTGCCATCATGGTCCTCGACCACGCGCTTGACTGTCAGGGACAGGTTGTTGTAGCCCGGTCGCTCGCCATTGCGCGGGCTCGCGATGGAGTACTGGCGGGCGTGATGCGGCTTGCCCTTGTCATCAACGCCGGGTGGGATGATGCCGATGGACTGGCCTTCCAGCACAGGGAAGGGCATGCTGCCAAAGTCGAGCACCACATGGTGCGTTTCGTTTTCGGTGCCGGCGTCGTTCACCTGCACATTGCCCACCACGGTGGCGATGACGGGGGCCTTGGGGCCATGCAGGTTGACATACGGATGCGCAGCGGACCAGGGCGGCACGGCAGAGCCCCACTGGCTGGACGAGAACGCCGTGTCACCTGCGGCCGTGGTGGCCGCGGAGGCGGCAGACGCCGAGGAGGTGGCGGCCTGCGTGATGGCATCTTGCGCCACCGCACCGGCTGATTGAAGTTCTTCATCCGACAAGGGGGCGGGCAGGGACTCCCAGCCCAGCTGCTCTTCAATGCTGTAAGCCTTGTGCGTGGGCACCGAGCGCCAGTTGTCGATGGAGCCCGTCGGGCAGGGCGGTACACACGCCATGCAGAAATTGCAGATATCAGCCTTCACCACATAGTTGACCGAGTCGTGCGTGATGGCGCCCACCGGGCAGATCGCCTCGCAGGTGTTGCAGCGAATGCAGATTTCGGGATCGATCAGATGTTGATTGAGGACGGCGCTGTCGGACATGGCAGGTCTCCTGGTCGGATGTTGTTGTGTGGCGCAAGGGCCGTGAGGCCAAGGTTGCGCAGTGTGAACGTCAGTCGTTCGATGTTGCCACAAAAGAGGAGCCTCCGAAGAGGCTCCTGTTCAGAGGGTCATCCGGCTGCTGCCTGGGTAGGCCCCCCAGGGCGCTGCAGCGGATGACAGCCTCGCATGCGCTCAGTTGAAACGCACGTACTCGAGGTCCACCGGCTGGCGGTTGATGCCCATCGCGGGCGGGGCAATCCAGTTCGCGAACTTGCCGGGCTCGACCACGCGCCCCATCAGGCTGGCGACGAAGGCACGGTCCCCACCGCTGGGCAGCCAGTTGTCGACGTTGGCATTCCATTCGGCTTCGGACACCACGCGGCCTTCGGGCGAAATCTTGACGCCGGAGAGTGCGCCGATGTTGCGGTTGAACGCCTTGTGCGGGGCCTTGAGGCGGAAGGGAATGCCCGCCTTCTCGATCACCTTGTTCCAGCGCTCGACACCGGCCAGGCTGTCCTTGATGTAGTCGTCACGCAGCACCTCGTTCAGGGCGTTGAGCATCGGCACTTCCTTCTCGGAGAGCTGGCCATTGACGACTTGCAGCACCTTGTAGCTCTGTCCCTTGAGGATGTGGTCATCGGTGCGCTTGCCTTCTTCGAAGCGGCCCTTCAGACCGGTGGAGTAGAAGGTGGCGGCGTTGCTCGATTCGTCGGCACCGAAGAGGTCGATGGTGACGCTGAAGTGGAAGTTCAGGTAACGCTGCAGCGTGGGCAGGTCAATGACGCCGGCAGCGCGCAGTTTGCCCACGTCGTCGGTCTTGAGTTCGTTCATCATCTGGCAGGTGCGCTGGATGACGCGCGACACACCGCTCTCGCCCACGAACATGTGGTGCGCTTCCTCGGTCAGCATGAACTTGGTGGTGCGGGCCAGGGGGTCGAAACTCGACTCGGCCAGGGCGCACAGCTGGAACTTGCCGTCGCGATCGGTGAAGTAGGTGAACATGAAGAAGCTCAGCCAGTCCGGCGTCTGCTCGTTGAAGGCTTGCAGAATGCGGGGGTTGTCCTCCTGACCGCTGCGGCGCTCGAGCAGGGCTTCGCCTTCCTCGCGGCCATCACGACCGAAGTACTTGTGCAGCAGATACACCATGGCCCACAGGTGACGGCCTTCTTCCACGTTCACCTGGAACAGGTTGCGCAGGTCGTACTGGCTGGGGCAGGTCAGGCCCAGGTGACGCTGTTGCTCGACCGATGCCGGCTCGGTGTCGCCTTGCGTCACGATGATGCGGCGCAGGTTGGCGCGGTATTCGCCAGGCACATCCTGCCAGGCGCTCTCGCCTTTGTGGTCACCGAAATGAATCTTGCGGTCTTGCTCGGCCGGGTTGAGGAAGATGCCCCAGCGGTAGTCGGGCATCTTGACGTGGCCGAACTGGGCCCAGCCCTGCGGGTCCACGCTGGTGGCGGTGCGCAGGTAGACGTCAAAATTTTGTGAACCATCCGGGCCCATGTCGTTCCACCAGCTGAGGTAGTTGGGCTGCCACTGCTCGAGTGCGCGCTGCAGCGTGCGGTCCTCGGACAGGTTGACGTTGTTGGGGATCTTCTCGCTGTAGTTGATGGCGGACATGTGAGTCTCCAAAGAGTGAGGGAAATGAGAGAAATGACGCTGGGGGATTAAACGCGGTTCCAGTCGAAGGACACTTTGTCGCCCTTGCCGTAGACCTTGAGCGCGCCTTTTTCGCCAACGGCGTTGGGGCGCTGGAAGATCCAGTTTTGCCAGGCGGTCAGTCGGCCAAAGACGCGGGTGAACATGTTCTCGGGACCGTTGAAACGCAGGTTGGCTTCCATGCCGGTGAGGGCGTCAGGCGACATGGCCACGCGCTCTTCGATGACGATACGAATCTCGTCGGCCCAGTCGATGTCGTCGGGATTGCTGGTGACCAGGCCCAGTTCGAAGGCGGCATCGGCGTCCAGCGGCCGGCCCACCTTGGCGCGCACGGCGTCCAGGGCCGGTTGCTCGTCGTAGAAGCGGCGCTGCAGGCGGCTTTGACCGGTCACCATGGGGTAGTGGCCGAAGTTCATC
Source organism: Comamonadaceae bacterium (assembly GCA_947448375.1). GTDB lineage: Bacteria > Pseudomonadota > Gammaproteobacteria > Burkholderiales > Burkholderiaceae_C > Limnohabitans. The sequence continues at coordinate 20,399 of CANFMY010000016.1, forward strand.
TCGCTCACGGTGATGGCGGGCGCCTGGGCGGGCTCATCGGGCAGGGCCAGTTGGTAGCTGCGGTCACAGGCCAGAGCCAGCTCGAGCAGCGTGCCGGCGAAGCAGGAGCCTTCGTCGATCAGAGCGAACAGGCTGCGCGAGGACACGTCCAGGCGGCTGAAGGTGCGACGCAGCAGGCCGAGGGTTTCGCGCACCAGCCAATGCTGCTGGTGGGCCGCCAACGTGGCGTCCATGGCCAGGACAGCGGCCGCGTCGCCCGAGGTTTTGACGAGCCAGGTGCCGATATCGAGTTCATTCGTGCGCATCGACAGGATGGCGTCTTCCAGGTCGCGGGCCATGGCCAGCGGATACCAGTTCACCCCGGCGGCTTCGATGCCCGCGATGTCGGTGGGCTGGGCACCCGTGGGCGCCTTGACGGTGAAGGTGGCCACGCGCTTGGCACGGTCGATGTCCACGGTGACGTGGGGGTAGACCAGGCGATCGGCTTCGATGGTGCGTTGCAGCGGGGTGAGGCTCACGCCCTTGCCGTTGGCCGGGCGGTCGCTCTGGGCGGCCAGCTCCAGGGCTCGGGCCTTGACCTTCTCGGCAAACACGGCCGGCTTGGCGATGTCGTCCACCAGGCGCCAGTCCTTGGCCTTCTGGCCACGCACGCCTTCGGTGGTGGTGCAGAAGATGTCGGCCAGGTCGTGGCGCACATGGCGCTTGTCGGTCACGCGGGTGAGGCCACCGGTACCGGGCAGCACGCCCAGCAGCGGCACTTCGGGCAGGCTCACGGCGCTGGAGCGGTCATCGACCAGGATGATTTCGTCACACGCCAGGGCCAGCTCGTAGCCGCCGCCGGCGCAGGCGCCGTTGACGGCTGCCAGGAATTTCAGGCCGCTGTGCGTGGAGGAGTCTTCCAGGCCGTTGCGGGTTTCGTTGGTGAATTTGCAGAAGTTGACTTTCCAGGCGTGGCTGGAGACGCCGAGCATGAAGATGTTGGCGCCCGAGCAAAACACCTTGTCCTTGAGGCTGGTGACGACCACGGTGCGCACCTCGGGGTGCTCGAAGCGGATGCGGTTAATGGCGTCGTTGAGCTCGATGTCCACACCGAGGTCGTAGCTGTTGAGTTTGAGTTTGTAGCCCGGGCGCAGGCCGGCGTTTTCGTCGAAGTCGGCCGACAGGGTGGCGACGGCGCCGTCGAAGCTCAGTTTCCAGTGGCGGTAATGGGCGGGGGAGGTTTGGTAATCAACGCGGGTGATGTCGCTCATGGTGTCTCCGTTAAGGCTGAATAGGGTGTGGCGAACTCGATGACATGAATCATAGTGCATGCATCGGTCGTGTCAAGCATTATTTTGCATATTTCTCTGAACTATGCAGTTTGACACCCCATGCACCAGGCATCACGATGCGTGCGATCAGACCGGCGCTTGTGCCATTCAGCAATAAGGCATCGACGTGCTGAGCGCCTCTTTCACGATGCCCTGCAACAAGCGAAAGGTTTCTTCCAGTGGCTGCTCGCTGGTGTTGAGGGTGAAATTGGCCTTGGAATAAAACGCCTCACGCCCCGACAAAATGGCGCGCAAGTCGTCCATCGCCACCTTGCTCGAGGCCATCGGGCGCATGTCGCCTTGGGCGATCACCCGGTTCATGTGGTCTTCTGCGTCCGCCTTCAGCCAGACCGAGGTGCAGTGCGTCAGCAGTTCGTTGAAGGTGGAGGGGTCCGACACCAGCCCCCCCGGCGTGGCAATGATGGCTTCCGGATAGATTTGGATGGCCTCTTCCAGAGCGCGGCGCTCGTACCGCCGGTACGCGTTCTGGCCATACAGGGCTTGAATTTCCGACACACTGCAGCCCGCAAACTTCTCGATCTCCTCGCTCAACTCCACAAACGGGAAATTCAGCGACTGGGCCAGCATGCGCCCCAGCGTCGACTTGCCCGCACCGCGCAAACCCACGAGGGCAATGCGGTGGCTGCGTGAAGGGCTTGCCGTGGTGGTGCCGATGAGTTCCCCCACGGCCTCGCGCACCCGAAACAAGGTGGCTTCGTCCCGGCCTTCCAGCAAGTCGCGCAGCATCAGCCACTCGGGGGACGACGTGGTGACGTCGCCGATCAATTCGGCCAGCGGGGATTGCAGCGCCCGCGAGAGATGCAGCAACACCAAAATGGAGGCGTTGCCCACCCCGTGTTCCAGGTTGGCCAGGTGCCGCTCCGAGATGCCGGCGTTATCGGCCGTGACCTTGCGCGTCATGCCGCGGCGAGCGCGCAGTTTGCGAACCCGGTCCCCCAGGGCTACCAGAAAGGGGTCCTTGTCGTCCGGGTTGGACGTTGACGCCGTGTCAGGGGTTTTCCCTGATACATGAACTATAGTGCTTGACATGGTGTTGGAATGGCTCTACATTGCCAACATGAACAATACTTCATATTTGAAGAGAGTTCAAGTCTTGACAAGACATCCCGACAAACCCAGCCTCTCGGCGGCTCTTGACGGAGCTACCGTGACAAGAACGATCTGATCGCGCAGCGACAGGAGACATGCCATGAGCCTTCCGGCTTCCATCACGCCGCCCGGCGAACGCTTCAACATGGCCCAGCACCTGCTGGACGTGAACCGTGAGCGTGCGGGCAAAACCGCCTTCATCGATGACCACGGTTCGATCAGCTATGGCGAACTCGATGAACGTGTGCGCCGCATGGCCGCGGGGCTGCGCGCCTTGGGCTTGCGTCGTGAAGAGCGCGTGCTGGTGCTGATGCATGACGGCATCGACTGGCCAGTGAGCTATCTGGGCGCGATGTATGCCGGCCTGGTGCCCGTGTGTGTGAACACGTTGCTGACCGCGGACGACTACGCCTATATGCTGGAACATTCCCGTGCGCAAGCCGCGCTGGTGTCCGGTGCCTTGTTGCCCACGCTCACCGCCGCGATGACGCGCAGTGACCATGAGGTGTCCAAGATCATCGTCTCGCATCCGGTGGCGCCCTTGCATCCGTCCGAGGTGGCGTTGGACGCTTTCCTGCAATCGCACCCGCCCGCCCACAAGCCGGCGGCGACACAGCCGGACGATCCGGGCTTCTGGTTGTACTCGTCGGGCTCCACGGGTCGACCCAAGGGGACGGTGCACTCGCACGCCAATCCGTTCTGGACCATCGAGCTGTATGCCAAGGCGGTGCTTGCCTTGCAGGACAGCGACGTGTGTTTCTCGGCCGCCAAACTGTTCTTTGCCTATGGTCTGGGCAATGCGTTGACCTTCCCCATGGGCGTGGGTGCCACCACGATTCTGATGGGCGAGCGCCCCACGCCCGACGCCACGTTCAAACGCTGGAAGGGCGAGGTGGGCGGGCTCAAGCCCACCGTGTTCTTTGGCGCTCCCACGGGCTTTGCCGGCATGCTCGCGCATCCGGCGTTGCCGGCTCGAGCCGACCTGGCCTTGCGCCTGGTGTCGTCGGCGGGCGAGGCCTTGCCCGCCGATCTGGGTGAGCGCTTCAAGGCGCACATGGGGGTGGACATCGTGGACGGCATCGGATCCACCGAGATGCTGCACATCTACCTCTCCAACCGTCCCGATCGCGTGTGCTACGGCACCACCGGCTGGCCCGTGCCGGGTTACGACATCGAATTGCGCGGAGACGATGGGCAATCTGTCCCGGATGGCGAACCGGGCGACCTCTACATTCACGGCCCCTCGTCGGCCATGATGTACTGGGGCAATCGCCAGAAAACCCGCGAGACCTTCCAGGGTGGCTGGACCAAGAGCGGCGACAAGTACATCCGCAACGAGGATGGCAGCTACACCTATGGGGGGCGCAGCGACGACATGCTCAAGGTGAGCGGCATTTATGTCTCCCCCTTTGAAGTGGAAGCCACGCTGGTGCAGCACGCGGCGGTGCTGGAAGCCGCGGTGATCGGCAAGGAGGACACCGATGGCCTGATCAAGACCAAGGCCTTCGTGGTCCTGAAGTCAGGTCAGACGGTCACCGAGGCCGAACTCAAGGCGTTTGTGAAGGACCGGCTGGCGCCCTACAAGTACCCGCGCTTCATCGAGTTTGTCGCCGATCTGCCCAAGACGGCCACCGGCAAAATCCAGCGCTTCAAACTGCGTGCCCAGGAATCCGCCACCGGCACGGCCTGAGGACCTGCATGGACTTCGCCACCTTTCTGATTCAATGCCTGAACTCGGTTCAGTACGGCTTGCTGCTGTTTCTGGTGGCATCCGGCCTGACGCTGATCTTTGGCATCATGGGCGTCATCAACCTGGCGCACGGCAGCTTCTACATGATCGGGGCCTACATGGCCTATGCACTGGCACCGGGGGTGGCCAGCACCTTTGGAGGCGGCTTCTTTGCCACGCTGGTGGTGGGATGTGCCCTCTCCATCGTGCTGGGTTACTTGCTGGAGTGGGCGTTTTTCAGTTTCCTGTATGAGCGTGAACACCTGCAGCAAGTGCTGATGACCTACGGCCTCATTCTGGTCTTCGAGGAGTTGCGCAGCATCATCGTGGGTGACGATGTGCACGGCGTGGAAGCGCCGGCCTTGCTCGCCGGCACGTTGCCGCTGGGCGACATCATGACCTACCCGGTGTACCGGCTTTTTATCTCGGGTGTGTGTCTGGCCTTGGCCTTGGGCATGTACCTGGTGTTCACGCGCACGCGCCTGGGCATGATGATCCGTGCGGGAAGCACCAACCGCGAAATGGTGCAGTCGCTGGGCATCGACATCCAGTTTTTATATCGCGTGGTGTTTGCGGCTGGCGTGGCCATTGCCGTGTTGGCCGGAATGGTGGCCGCGCCGGTGTCCTCGGTCTATCCGGGCATGGGCAACCAGGTGCTCATCATCTGTTTCGTGGTGGTGGTGATTGGCGGCATTGGCTCGATCCGTGGTGCCTTGCTGGCCGCCATGTTGATTGGCTTTGTCGACACCTTTGGCAAGGTGCTGTTGCCGCAGGCGGCGGGCGTTCTGGTGTATGTGCTCATGGCGCTGATCCTGCTGTGGAAGCCCGACGGTTTATTCAAGGCAGGATGACACCATGAATTCCCGGTTGCTTTTCGTGTTGTGTGCCTTTGCCGCCTTGCTGGCTTATCCCTGGGTGGGCGGCAAGTTTGGGGTGGACCTGGTCAACAAAATCATGATCTACGCCATCTTTGCGCTGAGCCTGGAACTGCTGGTGGGGGGCACCGGCTTGGTGTGCTTCGGTCAGGCGGCGTTTTTTGGCATCGGGGCCTATGCCACGGTGCTGCTATCGCCCACGTCGGAGGCGGGCTCGCTGTGCCTGCTGTTGCTGGCCAGTGCGCTCACCGCCGGTCTGTATGCCCTGGTGGTGGGGTCGTTGTCGCTGCGCACCAAGGGGGTGTACTTCATCATGGTCACACTGGCCTTTGCGCAGATGGCCTACTACGTGGTGCACGACACGCCTCTCGGGGGCGGCACCGACGGAATCTACCTGAACGTCAAGCCCGCCATGGGCCAGCTCATCGACCTGGAAGATCCCCTGGTGATGTACCAGTTCACACTGGCCATGCTGGCACTCACGTTTGGTTTCCTGACCGTGCTGTTGCGCTCGCGATTTGGCCACGCACTGGCCGGTATTCGAGTCAACGAGCAACGCATGCGGGCCACGGGCTTTGCCACCTATCCGTACAAACTGGCGGCCTTCACCCTGTCGGGCACGCTGGCTGGATTGGCGGGTTTCCTGTTTGCGGTCAAGGACGGATTTGTCAACCCGGAAATGATGAGCTGGCACCTCTCGGGCGCTGTCCTCATCATGATCATTCTGGGCGGGTTGGGTCACTTGCGCGGGGCCTTGATCGGCGCCTTTGCCTTTGCCTTGTTGCAAGAGCTGTTCAGGTCAGAGGCCGTGTTCGGCGCGCTGGCCAAGCACTGGCATCTGGGGCTGGGCTTGACCATCATCGCCAGTGTGGCCTTGCTGCCGCGTGGCCTGGTGGGCGTGCCCGGGCAAATCCGGGAGCGGCTGATCGGGCGATCTTCGCGTCGCGCTGAAACGCCGGAGGTGAGCCATGAGCGCTGATGGCATTTTGCTGCGCGGGCGCCACATCACGCGTCGATGGGGTGGCCTGGTGGCGGTCAACGACGTGTCCATAGACCTGGCCCGTGGCGACGTGCACGCGGTGATCGGCACCAACGGGGCGGGCAAGTCCACCTTGATCAATATGTTGTCGGGCGAGATCCCGCCATCGTCCGGCTCCGTTGAATTGTTGGGCCAGGACGTGACGGCCTGGAGCCAACCCAAACGCGCGCGCGCCGGTCTGGGGCGCAGCTACCAGCGCAACACCATTTACCCCAGCTTCACCGTCCTGGAGAACTGTCGGCTCGCGGCCCAAGCCGCCTGGCAGCATCCGTGGCGGTGGTGGGAGTCGGCCAGTGCCTGCGCCCCGAGCAACGAAGCGGCGCGTCAGGCCGCGCACAGTGCGGGGCTGAGCGATTATCTCGATCAGACGGCCGGCTTGTTGAGCCATGGGCAGAAACGCCAGCTGGAAATCGCCATGTGTCTGGCCACTTCGCCGCAGGTGCTGCTGCTCGATGAACCCCTGGCGGGCATGGGCGCCGAGGAAACCGAGCGCATGCTCGAGTTGCTGGCCCAGTTGCGCCGCGACCATGCCGTGTTGCTGGTGGAGCATGACATGGACGCCGTGTTTCGCATTGCTGACCGCATCACGGTCATGGTCAACGGGTCGGTCATTGCTTCCGGCGCGCCCCAAGCCATTCGTGACAACGCCGAAGTGCAGTCGGCCTATCTGGGAGGACATTGACATGACGAAGCATGCACCCTCCGACCCTATTCTGGACGCCATCGGCATTCATGCCTGGTACGGCTCGAGTCATGTGCTGCATGGCATTGACCTGAGCATCGCCCGCGGTGAAACCGTGGGGCTGCTGGGACGAAACGGCATGGGCAAAAGCACCCTCATTCGCACCTTGCTCGGGCACGTGGCACAGCGTGATGGCCGCATTCACCTCTTTGGGCAGGACATGTCCAAAGCCCGGCCGCATGAGGTGGCGCGCCGTGGCGTGGCCTATGTGCCGGAAGGGCGGGGCGTGTTTCCCAACCTCTCCGTGCGCGAGAACCTGGTGATGGCCGCCCGGCCGGCGTTGGGTAGCCAGCGAGGCTGGACCTATGAGCGCGTGATGGAAACCTTCCCCCGTCTGCAAGAGCGCGTGGGCAACCTCGGAGCCCAACTCTCGGGCGGTGAACAGCAGATGCTGTCCATCGGCCGCGCCTTGATGACGCAGCCCGACCTGATCATTCTGGACGAAGCCACCGAGGGCCTGGCTCCGCTGATCGTGGCCGAGATCTGGCGCGTGATCCAGGCCATTCGCGCCGATGGCATTGCCACCCTGATTGTGGACCGCGACTACAAGATGGTGTTGTCGCAATCCGAGCGCGCGGTGGTGCTGCAAAAGGGGCAGGTGGTGCTGTCAGGCAAGTCCAGCGAGTTGCTGGGCTCGAACCAGTTGTCGCAGTACCTGGGCGTTTGAAGCGGGTGAGCGGCCCGGAATTGGCTTCGGGGATAGGCGTCGAGTGTCGTCTTCAGCGGGCGAGCTGATGGTCTCTCTCTCAGGTGGTCAGCCAGTTATCTTTCCTGGGCAGGACCAACGACAGTCGTGTGCCCAATGCACCGGACTCGATGGTGCATCCGCCCCCAAGAGACTTCATGCGCTGCTGCATGCCACGCAGCCCCATGGCTGTGGTGCGAGCGGTCGTGCCGGCCATATCGCCAGCCGCCCAACCCGGAATGCCGCGGCCGTTGTCCTCGATGACCAGCACCACGTCATTCTTGTCGGCGCACAGGCGCACGCGAATGTGCGAGGCCTGGCTGTGACGCAAGGCGTTGCTCAAGCCCTCATGGGCGGCCTTGTACAAATGGAGGCCACCTTCGGAGGACAGGATACCCACCTCGTCGGGTTCGTCGAAGTGCACCTGGACTCCAAACGGTTGTCCCCACCTGGCTGAGCGCTGGCACAGACTGCGCAAGGCCTCGGTCAGGGTTTCCGTGGCGGCATGCTGCGGATTGATGGCAAATCGCAACTCCTCGATGCTGCGCTCGATCTCGTCTTGCAGTTGTGAGGCGATCAGCGGCGCTGTGCGGGTTCGCCACAGCATCAGATTTAGCCGTGCCCCCACGCCATCATGAATGTCTCGCGTGATACGGTCTCGTTGCGCATGCAACGCCTGTTCGTGCAGGCTTTGTTCGCGACGATGACGCAAATGGTCCTGCACCAGCAGCCACAACGACATCACCACAAACACCGGCAACGACAGATGGGTCAGGTAGATGGGTTGCAGTAACAGCGAATAGCTGGGCTGCGGCAACGCTTGCAGCCAGGACGCAGGCAACTCACCGGCTTGAAGCGCATAGTCGTGCCAGGCCAGGACGGCCGTGAACAC
>CANFMY010000017.1 GCA_947448375.1 Comamonadaceae bacterium
CACCACGAATACGCTTTGTCGGGCTGATCGAACAGGCGATACGCATCGTGCAGCCCGAGTTGAATCAACTGCTGGAAATGCGTGCGTTCCTCATCCGTGCAATGAATGGTGCCGGCCAGAGCCACCGGATCCCACACATCGCGGTCATCCACGGTGATGTTGAAGTCCCCCATCAGCACCAACTGTGGGTGTTGAGTCAATTCCTCGCGAATCCAGGCGTGCAAGGCATCGAGCCAGCGCATCTTGTAGACAAACTTGTCGCTGTCCGGCGCCTGCCCGTTCGGGAAGTAGGCGCCGATCACGCGCACGCCGTCCACGGTGGCGCCGATCACGCGCGCCATGTCATCGTCAAAGCCGGGAATGTTGCGCACCACGTCGCTGGCCGGTGTGCGTGAGAGCAAGGCCACGCCGTTGTACGTTTTCTGACCAAACCACTGGGCGTGGTAGCCAGCCTCCGTGAAGGCCTGCTGCGGAAACTTGTCGTCGGTGGTTTTGGTTTCTTGCAACACCAGCACGTCCGGTGCGCTGGCCAGGGCTTCGGTGGGGTGTTGCAACCACGTCAGCACCTGGGGCAGGCGCACCGTGAGGGAGTTGACGTTCCAGGTGGCGAGTTTCATCAATCAGATGTGCATCACAGCCAGACCACCCACGGTCACGCCGATCGCACCCATGACATACATGGCCTTTTTCAGCCAGTCCTTGCGAGTCAGCAGTGCAATGGCGGCCAGGGCGATGGAGACTTGCAGCGCCGTGGTGGCTTGCGCCCAGCGGTGGTGCTGGTGCATCTCGGTGTCCGAGCGCTCGTCCCAGGACTTGGCTTCGGCTTCCAGCTTTTCGGCGTCTTTCTTGATGTCGCCTTTTTCGGATTTGTAGCGCTTGATCTCGCCCTCGTAGAACTCTTTCTTGGAGGCCGGGGCCAGCTCCAGCGCCAACTCACTCAGGTTCTGCTTGCTGCTTTTGGCCTGGTAGTAGTTCCACTGGTTGGAGGCTTCGGTTTTCTTGATGGCTGCGTTGTTTTTAAACAGACCGGCGTTGGCCTGGGTGGCACCTCCCATGTAGCCAAAAATTGCGCCCACCGTGGCAATGATGGCGGTGAACATGGCGATCTGGTTGGTCATGGAGGAGGACCCATTGTCATGGCCGTGACCGCCACCCTGCGTGGCGTGCTCGAGTTCGTGATCGTGGGGGCCGTGAACGTGAAAACCGTGACCGGACATGGTGAGTTCCTATTGAAAAAACAGAGGTTGAAAGACGCGAGTTGAATAACGCGATGGGCCGACTCTAGCAAACCTGCGTGACATCCGGTATCGGGATTCACGCTGAGTCACGCGAACGATGGCAATCCATCATGCACGCGCCTGCCCGGCGCAGGCCCAACCCGTTAGGGGGCTCGCCTGCGTGTCACAAAACTGTAATCAGTCCCGTTGGCTGCGGTGTGACGGCTGCGCGCCACTTCAGGCCAGACCACAGGGTCGATAGCCGGCGCCACTGCATCGCCCTGCACCTGCACATGGACCTCGGTGATTTCTAGCCGATGCGCCTGTGGCAAGGCCATGGCGTAGACCTCGGCGCCGCCAATCACCCACAGATCCTGGCCTGCCGGGCAATGCGCCAGGGCTTCATCGAGCGTGGCTACCCGTGTGGCCCCGTCGGCGTGCCAGTCGGCCTGGCGTGTCAGGACCAGGTTGAGTCGACCCGGCAGCGGGCGAAATCGCGGCGGCAGCGAGTCCCAGGTCTTGCGCCCCATCAGCACGGGGCATCCCAGGGTGAGCTGGCGAAAGTGCGCCAGGTCCTCGGGCAGGTGCCAGGGCAGGGCGTTGTCGCGACCGATGACGCCGTTGTCGGCGCAGGCGTAAATGAGGTTCAGCGCCATGGCGGGGTGTTCACACCGCCACCGGCGCCTTGATGGCGTCGTGGCAGCGGTAGTCGCGCACCTCGAAGTCTTCAAACGCGTAGTCAAAGATCGAGTCGGGGCGGCGCTTGATGTGCAGCGTCGGGTAGGCGTAGGGCTGGCGCGAGAGCTGCAGTTCCACCTGCTCGTGGTGGTTGCTGTAGATGTGGCAGTCGCCGCCGGTCCAGATGAAGTCGCCCACCTCGAGGTCGCACTGCTGCGCCAGCATGTGGGTGAGCAGTGCGTAGCTGGCGATGTTGAAGGGCACACCCAGAAAAATATCGGCGCTGCGCTGATAGAGCTGACAGCTCAGTCGACCCCGCTCGCCCGGGTTTTGCGGTGGCGCAACATAAAACTGGAAGAAGGCGTGGCACGGCATGAGCGCCATCTTGGAGAGTTCGGCCACGTTCCAGGCGCTCACGATGATGCGGCGTGAATCGGGGTTGGTGCGCAGCGTCTTGATCACATCGGCGATCTGGTCGATGTGGCCGCCCTCGGGCGTGGGCCAGCTGCGCCACTGCACGCCGTACACAGGTCCCAGGTCGCCGTCCTCGCGTGCCCATTCGTTCCAGATGGTGACGCCACGATCGAGCAGCCACTGGTTGTTGCTGGATCCCGTGAGGAACCACAGCAGCTCGACGATGATGGAGCGCAGGTGCACCTTCTTGGTGGTGACCAGCGGAAACCCTTCGTTCAGGTCAAAGCGCATCTGGTGGCCAAACACGCTGCGTGTGCCCGTGCCCGTGCGGTCGCCCTTGGCCACGCCATGGGTGTAGACATGGCGCATGAAATCTTCGTATTGGGAACGGACGGGGCGGTCGGTCATGGGGCGCTCGCTAAGTGATGACGACGATTGTAAAAGTGAGAGGCCGGGAGGAATTTCGGCAGGCATTGGCCGGGTGTGACGGGGTTCAATGCGTCCGAATGACACGCCCCGGGTTCATCAGCCCCTGGGGGTCCAGCGCGTGCTTGATGCGCGACATCAGGCCCAGGGCCACCGGGTCTTTGTACTTGGGCAGCGAATCCACCTTCAGACTGCCCACGCCGTGCTCGGCCGATATCGACCCGCCGTGGCGGCGCACCGCGTCATAGACGATCTTGTTCACCTGCGGTTCGTACTGGCGCAGGAAGGCAGCGGCATCGCCCCCCTCGGGTGTTTGCACGTTGTAGTGCAGGTTGCCATCGCCCAGATGACCGAAGTCCACCATGCGAACGCCGGGGATGTGTTGCGCCAGCAAGGCGTCGGTTTCTTGCACGAAGGCCGGGATGGCCGAAATGGGCACCGAGATGTCGTGCTTGATGTTGAGCCCTTCTTCGGCCTGCGCCAGCGTGATGCTCTCGCGAATGTGCCACAGGTTGCGGGCTTGCGAGAGGCTCTCGGCCACCACGGCGTCGCTGACCAGGCCTTTCTCCATGGCCTCTTCCAGCAACGCTTCGAAACGGCTGCGCGCGTGCTCCTCCGATTCGCTGTCCGAGTTTTCCAGCAGCACGCACCAGGGCGTGTTGCGAAACAGCGGCACGCGCAGGTGCGGGAAGTGTCGGTCCACCAGGCTGAGCGCAAACTGGTTCATCACTTCAAAGCCGGTCAAGCCAGCCCCCAGGTAGCGATGGGCCAGCCCCAGCAATTCGACCGCCTGCTCCATGCTGGGCACAGCGGCCCAGGCGGTCAGACTGGCAGCGGGCAGGGGGAAGAGCTTCATCGTGGCCGCGGTGATGACGCCTAGCGTCCCCTCGCTGCCCACGAACAAGTCGCGCAGGTCGTAACCGGTGTTGTCCTTGCGCAGGCCGCTCAGGCCGTTCCAGATCTCGCCGTCGGCGGTCACCACTTCCAGGCCCAGGCACAACTCGCGGGCGTTGCCGTAGCGCACCACCTGCGTGCCGCCCGCGTTGGTCGAGAGGTTGCCGCCAATGGTGCAACTGCCCTCAGCGCCCAGGCTCAGGGGAAACAAAAAGCCCGCTTGCTCGGCCGTTTGCTGCAACTGCTGCAGGATGCAACCGGCCTCCACCGTGACGGTGGAGTTGCCCGGGTCAATGGCACGCACCGCATTCAGCCGTTGCAGGCTCAGCACCACCTGGGTGCCAGTGGTGTCGGGCGTGGAGCCCACCACCATCCCGGTGTTGCCACCCTGCGGCACGAGGCTCACGCCGGCCGCCACGCAGGCTTTCACCACGGCGGCCACCTCAGCGGTGGAGCCAGGGCGCGCCACGCACAGGGCCTTGCCGTGGCTGCGCTTGCGCCAATCCTGTTCATAGGCGCTGAGATCGCCGTCGGTCAATACATGGGTCGCGCCGATCAGCTGGCGCAGTTGGTCGATGAGAGCAGTCATGTCAGGGTCGTCAAGGTCGTCAGGGCGTGACGGTTGAAGAGGGGGGGAGTCAGTTGGCGTCCCGGCGGCCGCCAGGGCCGCGGCATGCCGAAAACGCCAGCGCACATGCAGGGCACAGGCCGCAAACAGGATCAGGCACAGCAGCACCTCCACGCCGGCCCACAGTTGGCTCGGCCAAGCGTCCGAGTAGGCGCGCACCACCCCTTCGGTGAAGTACAGCCACACCAGCAGGCTGACCCAGCGGTAGGTGTAGAGGCGATGCTTGAGCAGGCCGGCCAGCGGCAGGCACAGCGGCAAGGCCTTGAGCGCCACCAGGCTGCCGCCCGGGCGCAGCGGGGCGAGCCACAGCTCCCAGGCCAGGCACAGCACGATCAGGCCCACCAGGCTGCCCACCGCCAGCTGACGGGTGAGGGCGAGCTCAGGTGTGGCCGTCGAATCAACCATGGCAACGGGGGTATCCGCCAGCGTGGACGTCGCCGCAGGGGGTGTGGCAGCGGAGGCCGTGGTAGCGGAGGGCGAAGAGGGGGGCTGAGAGAGGGTCAAGGCAGCGGCCAAAGAAGAGGTCAACGGAAAAAGGTCAACGAAAAAAGGTCAACGAAAAAAGGTCAACGAAAAAAGGTCAACGAAAAAAGGTCAACGAAAAAAGGTCAACGACAGGAGGTTCACAACATCAGCGCGGACGATGCGCATACTCAGCGCAGACGGTGGGACTCAGCGCATGCCAAGGCGAGGGCTTCAAGGGGGTTCCTGGACAATGGCATGATCAGGGGGATGATTGTCCCGCATCTGCAACGCTTTCTCGCGATCCTGCCCCGATTTCCCTGGCGAGCGTTCTACAACACCTTGCGCGAGCGTTTCCGGGAGCACCGGCTGGGCCAGGCCGCCGGCAGCCTGACCTTCACCACCACCATCGCCCTGGTGCCGCTGTTTGCGGTCACGCTCTCGGTGTTGACGGCATTCCCCATGTTCGGCCAATTCCAGACCGGCCTGCAGCGCTGGTTCGTGGAGAGCCTGGTGCCCGACAGCATTGCACGCCAGGTGATGGGGTACCTGACCCAGTTTTCCAGCAAGGCCAGCCGACTGGGCACGGTGGGCTTTCTGGTGCTGCTGGCCTCGGCGGTGATGCTGATGTTCACCATTGACCGCAGCCTGCAGACCATCTGGCGGGTGCGCAAGTCGCGCACCCTGGCGCAGCGGGCGCTGCTGTACTGGGCGGCCATCACGCTGGGCCCGGTCATCATGGCGGGCAGTCTGGCGATGATGTCCTACGTGGTGTCGGTGTCGCGCGGGGTGGTGAGTGCCATGCCCGGCAGCCTGCACCTGTTGCTGGACAGCCTGGAGCTCTCCCTGCTCGTTGGCGGGGTCTCAGCCTTGTACCGGTTTGTGCCCAACACGCAGGTGCCGTGGCCGCACGCGCTGGTGGGGGGCTTGTGGGTCACGGTCGCGACCGAGGTAGCCCGCCAACTGCTCACGTATTACCTGGGACAGATGCCGGCCTACTCGGCGGTGTATGGGGCCTTCGCGACGGTGCCCATTTTGCTGGTGTGGATCTACACCGCCTGGGTAATCGTGCTGAGCGGCGCGGTGCTGGTGGCGAGCCTGCCCAGCTTGCTGTCAGCGTCCCTGCGCCGCCTGGACAACCCGGGGGCGCATTTCGAACTGGCGCTGGACGTCTTGCATCGACTGCAACAGGCCCGCCTGACGGGCCAGCGGGGGTGCGAGGCCCAGGCCCTGGCGGCCGAGTTGACGGTCGACCCCCTGGATGTGGCCGAGGTGCTCGACACCTTGCTGGCGCTGGATTGGGCGGGCGAGGTGGCGCAAGATACCCAGCGGGCCTCGCGCTGGGTGTTGCTGGTGGACCCCGATCTCACCCGCGTGCAGCCGCTGATCGAGCGGATGTTGCTCGCCCCTGGCGGACGCGCCACCCTCCTGCAGCAACGCTACCAGGCGCTGACCTTGGGCGAGTTGTTGCGCAGCCCCTGAGGGCGGTCTACTTCAGGAACTCCCGCAGCGCCTGCAGCGTCTCCTCGGGTGATTCGTTCATCTGGTGGTGCCCCATGGGCACCGTCACCACATTCACCGTCTTGCCGTGTTCGCGCCCCGCCCGAATGAGCGGCTGCGAGGCACGCGCCGGGGTCATCTGGTCCTGCGCGCCATTGATGAACAGCACCGGGCAGGTGATCTGCGCCATCGCGGCCTCACCCCCTCGGTAGCTGTCGCAGGCCACAAAGCCGCGGTGGAACACATTGACCTTGGGGTTGCTGTTGATCACCCGCTGCCCCAGGGCCAGGCTGGCGCCATACACCCAGGTACCCGGTCCCAGGGCTGAAGGCGGCGCTGCCAGCGTGGCGCGCGAAAACACGTTGATCATCTCCAGCGCCTTGCGCGGCGCGTTTTGCGACAGCTCCAGCAGTGCCGGCGAGACGGTCATGGGCGAGGCAGCGCCCACCAGCACCAGGTGGCTGATGCGGTCCTTCAGCCGAGCTGCCGCCTCCAGGGCAATCAGCGAGCCCCAGCTGTGTCCCACCAGCGCCGCGCGTTGCACACCCACCGCGTCGAGCACACCGCCCATGAAGTCGGCCGCCACCTCGACGGTAGCGGGTGCGTCACCCGCGCTGCGGCAGTGGCCGGGCAGGTCCAGGGCCAGCACGTTCCAGCCGTGGTGGGCCAGGTAGCGGCTTTGCAAAATCCAGACGCTGTGGTCGTTCACCACTCCGTGGATGAAGACCACCGTGGGCTGGGACGGGTTGAAGGGCTTGCCCCCGGTGTAGGCGTAGGTCTCGTGACCGTTGACGGTGAATTTCATGCAGCACCTCCGGTGCGTGCTGCGGCCTTCTCGGCCACCTTCAGCGCCCGCTTGAGGTCGTCGATCAAATCGGCCGGATCCTCCAGCCCGATCGACAAGCGGATGGTGCCCGGGCCGATGCCAGCGCCCGCCAGGGCCTCGTCGGTCATGCGGAAATGGGTGGTGCTGGCGGGGTGAATGACGAGTGATCGGCAGTCGCCCACGTTGGCCAGGTGGCTGAAAATTTTCAGGCTTTCGATGAAGGCACGCCCTTGCTCGCGGCTGCCCCGGATGTCAAAGCTGAACACCGACCCCGCGCCGCGTGCGCCATGGCGCAACAGCTTGTGCGCCAGCGCATGGCTGGGATGGTCCGGCAACAGCGGATGGCCCACGCGGCTCACCATCGGGTGACTGACCAGAAACTCCACCACCTGCTCGGTGTTGGCCATGTGGCGCTCCATGCGCAAGGGCAGCGTCTCGATCCCTTGCAGAATCAGCCAGGCGCTGTGCGGGCTCAGGCACGCGCCAAAATCGCGCAGCCCCTCGCGGCGCGCACGCAGCAGGAAGGCGCCCACGGTGCTCTCCTCGGAAAACACCATGTGGTGAAAGCCCTCATACGACTCGGTGAGTTCGGGGAACTTGCCACTGCGCTCCCAGTCAAACGCACCACTGTCGACCACGATGCCGCCAATCACGGTGCCGTGACCGCTCAGGAACTTGGTGGCCGAGTGGTACACCAGGTCAGCCCCCAGTTCGAACGGCTTGATCAGGTAGGGCGAGGTGAGGGTGGAGTCCACCAGCAGCGGCACGCCGGCTTCGTGGGCGATGGCTGACACGGTGGGGATGTCCAGCACATCCAGTCCCGGGTTGCCCACGGTTTCGCCGAAAAAAAGCTTGGTGTTGGGGCGCACGGCGGCGCGCCAGCCGTCGATGTCGCCCGGCTTCACAAAGGTGGTCTCGATGCCAAAGCGTCGCATCGTGTAGTGCAGCAGGTTTTGCGAGCCGCCATACAGCGCCGTGCTGGCCACGATGTGCGAGCCCGCGCCCATCAAGGTGGCAACCGACAGGTGCAGCGCCGCCTGGCCACTGGCCGTGGTGATGGCGCCAATGCCCCCCTCCAGAGCCGCCACCCGCTGCTCCAGCACCGCGTTGGTGGGGTTGCTGATGCGGCTGTACACGTGACCGGCACGCTCGAGGTTGAACAAGGCGGCGGCCTGGTCACTCGACTCGAAGACGAACGAGGTGGTCAGGTGGATGGGCACCGCCCGTGCGCCGGTGGACGGGTCGGGTGTGGCCCCGGCGTGCAGCGCCAGGGTGTCGAAATGGGGGTCGGAGTAACCAGACATGAGGACCTCAGCAGTCGGACACAGATACCCCCTCATTGTGGGCTATATTGCAGGCTGCAGGAGAGATCATGAAAGTCAGCGACATCCTTCGGGTCAAAGGAAGCACCCTCTTCACGGTCAGGGCCGACGAGCCGCTGGCCGACGCCGTCAACACCATGGCCGAGAAGGACATCGGCTCCCTGGTGGTGATGGACCACGGCGAACTCGTGGGCATGCTGACGTTTCGCGAAGTCATCCAGCGCATCGTGCAAAACGGCGGGGCCATTGGCAACTCCAGCGTTCGATCGGCCATGGACGATGCGCCCCTGACCTGCACCCCCGACACCGAACTCGACGAAGTGCGCCGCATGATGCTCGAGTGGCACGCCCGCTACATGCCGGTCATGAGCAGCAGCATGCTCATGGGCGTGATCAGCTTTTACGACGTGGCCAAAACCGTGGTGGACAGCCAGAACTTCGAGAACAAGATGCTCAAGGCCTACATCCGCGACTGGCCCGAGGGCAAAGGCGCAGACGATCCAGCCCCGACGCGCTGAGTGGCCGTCCTGCGCCCGGGCGTGAAGTTGTGAGCCCCCTCCCCAACCATCCGCCCCTGCCGGTGACCGCGCGGTGGCACCCATCTGGGATAATGCCCATCCATGAGCGGTAACACCTTCGGCACCCTGTTTGCCGTCACCAATTTTGGCGAATCGCACGGCCCGGCCATCGGGTGCGTGATTGACGGTTGCCCCCCGGGCCTGGCCCTGTCCGAGGCCGACATCCAGCCCGAGCTCGACCGTCGTCGCCCCGGCACCAGCCGTCACGTCACCCAGCGCCAGGAGCCCGACCAGGTGCAAATCCTCTCGGGCGTGTTCGAAGGTCGCACCACCGGCACCCCCATTGCACTGCTGATTCACAACACCGACCAGCGCAGCAAGGACTACAGCGAGGTGCTGCAGACCTTTCGCCCGGGTCATGCCGACTACACCTACTTCCACAAATACGGCCTGCGCGATCCGCGCGGGGGTGGGCGCTCCTCGGCGCGCCTGACCGCGCCGATGGTGGCCGCCGGTGCGGTCGCCAAAAAATGGCTGCGCGAGCACCGCGGGATCACTTTCCATGGCTGCATGACGCAGCTGGGCGAATTGCCCATCGCCTTCGAGAGCTGGGACCACGTCCCGCACAACCCGTTCTTCGCCCCCTGCGCCGATGTGCAGGCGCTGGAAGACTACATGGACCGCCTGCGCAAGTCGGGCGACTCCTGCGGCGCCAGAATTCGTGTCACGGCGACCCACATGCCGGTGGGTCTGGGGCAACCGCTGTTTGACAAGCTTGACGCCGACATTGCCTGGGCCATGATGGGCCTCAATGCGGTCAAGGGCGTCGAGATCGGCGCCGGCTTTGACAGCGTGACCCAGCGCGGCACGGTGCACGGCGACAGCCTCACGCCGCAAGGGTTTGTGGGCAACAACGCGGGCGGTGTCCTGGGCGGCATCAGCACCGGCCAGGACCTGGAGGTGAGCATTGCCATCAAGCCCACCAGTTCCATCCTCACGCCGCGCGACTCCATCTCCCTCTCGGGTGACGCCACGCAAGTGGTCACCAAAGGTCGCCACGATCCGTGCGTGGGCATCCGTGCCACGCCCATCGCCGAGGCCTTGCTGGCCCTGGTGGTCATGGAGCATGTGTTGCAGCATCGCGCGCAGTGCGGCGATGTGACGCCTCCCGCCGCACCCATCGCCGCGCACGCGGGTCGTTGAGGGCATGAGCGCTGAGCAGCGTTCGCCTGCGCGACAACTGGTGCCGTTTGCCGCGTTGTCGGCCAGCTACTTTGCGCACATCGGGTTTTTCAATCCGTATCTCTCGCTGTGGTTGAAAGACCTGGGTCTGGCCGTGTGGCTGATTGGCCTGATGCTGTCGGCGCAATCGCTCACCCGCAGCTTTGCCCCCTACATCTGGGGCTGGATCAGCGACCACACCGGCGACCGCGTGCGCCTCATGCGCTGGAGTGCGGGCGTGGCGCTGCTGATGTCGCTGGGACTGGCCTGGCACGAGAGCGTGGCCTGGATCGTCGTGGTGCTGCTGCTCATGTTCATCCACACCAGCTCCATGATGCCCATGGCCGAGGCCGCCATGGCCCATCTGGTGAGCGCCGGCGGGCAGTTCGACGTTCGCCTGTATGGCCGTGTGCGCCTGTGGGGGTCGGTCGGATTCCTGGTCACCGTGATCGTGTCGGGTGCGTGGTTCGAGCAGCGGGGTATGCAGGACTTCCCGGCCCTGACGTGGCTCACCTTGCTGGCGGTGAATGTGAGCGTGTGGTGTCTGCCGCATCGTCCCGAGGCTGTCCAGGCGGGCGAGGACAAGCCCTCGGTCCTGCCGGTGCTGGTGCAAGCGCACAACCTCAGTTTTTTTGCCAGCGTGTTTTTTCATGTGCTGGCGCACTTCAGCATCTACATCTTTTTCTCGCTGTACCTGGACTCGCTGGGCTATGGCAAGCTGATGATCGGGGTGCTGTGGGGCGTGTCGGTGGTGGTGGAGATCCTGACCTTTTACACCCAGAGCCGCTGGCTGCATCACTTCTCGTTGACGGGGTGGTTGCTGGTGTGCAGTGCGGTCATGGTGGTGCGCATGTTCATGACCGCCTGGGGCGGCGAGTCGTTGCTCTTGATGCTGGTGGCGCAGTGCCTGCATGCGCTCACGTTTGCGGTGCACCACACGGCCTGCACCGCCTGGCTCACCCGCCACTTCCCCGAGCGCTTGCGTGGGCGCGGACAAGCGCTGTACTCCACCATCGGCTACGGCCTGGCCGGGGTGATCGGGGCAGTGGGAGGCAGCACCCTGAGCGGCCATTGGGGGCTGCAGGCGGTCTTCTGGGCCTCGGTGCCGGTGGCGCTGCTGGGCACCGTGTTCGCCTGGGTCTTGCGCCGCTACGCGCCCTCCGATCACCGACTGGGTTGACGATCACCGCCCCTGTCCGTGCGCGGGCCCGCACGCCCTGTCTCGCGCTGTCTCTGGCCGTCGCACACAGGCCGACACCCGGTCACCCAGGGCGTCGCCACCACGCACGGCTGGCTTCATAATGGATGGCTTGTCCATTCACATTCGGTCCCACCCATGTTGACTCCCGCCCAACGCCAGCAGGCTGCCGAACAGCTGTTCAATGCCGACACCCAGCGCCATCTGATCCCCCAGCTCAGCCAGAGCTTTGAAGGCATCGAGCTGGAGGATGCCTACGCCATTCAGGACCTGTGGCTGACGATGCGCATCGACCGCGGGGCGCGCCTGGTCGGGCGCAAGATTGGCCTCACCTCCCGCGCCATGCAGATGGCCTCCAACTTCAACGAACCCGATTACGGCTACCTCACCGACGACATGTTGCTGTCGGATGGCGCACAAATCGAGGCCGCGCGCTTCCTCTCGCCACGGCTGGAGGTGGAGTTGTGTTTCATCATGGGCGAAGACCTGCAAGGCGCGGGCTGCACGGTGGCTGACGTCATGCGCGCCACCGAATTCATCACCCCCGCGCTCGAACTCATCGCCTACCGCACAAAGGTGCCGCGCGCCATTGTGGACACCATTGCCGACAACGCGGCGGCAGGCGCCATGATCACCGGCGGTCGACTGGTGCGCCCCTTTGATCTGGACATCCGCTGGGTGGGCGCCACCCTGTCCAAAAACGGCGTGATCGAAGAATCCGGGGTGTCTGCCGCGGTGATGGGTCATCCGGCCGCCGGCATTGCCTGGCTGGTCAACAAGCTGGCACGGCATGGTGTGGGCCTCAAGGCTGGTCAGATGGTGCTGGCCGGTTCGTTCACCCGCCCGGTCAACATCGTGGCGGGCGACGTGATCCAGGCCGACTACGGCCCGCTGGGCTCGCTGGGAGTGCGCTTTGTCTAAGGCCTTGCACGGCAAGGTGGCCTGGGTCACGGGGGGCGCCAGCGGCATTGGCCTGGCCTCGGCGCGCGCGTTGGCGCAAGACGGCGCGACCGTTGTCATTTCCGGACGGCGTCAAAGCGAAATCGACGCCGCTATCGGGGCAGCGCAGGCAGACGGCATCCCACTTCACGGCATGACGCTCGACGTGTCCGACGCCACCGCGGTGGAGCAGGTGCACGCGCGCATCGCCACCGAGTGGGGTGCCGTGTCGGTGCTGGTGTGCTCGGCCGGCACCAATGTGCCTGCGCGCTTTTTCAAGCGGCTCACCGCGCACGACTTTGGCAAGGTGGTGGACATCAACCTCAAGGGGGCCACCCATTGCGCCTTGTCCGTGCTGCCGGCCATGCGCGCGCAACGCGATGGGGTGATCGTGGTGGTCTCATCCTGGGCGGGGCACGAGTTTTTGTCCTTTACCGGGGCGGCGTACAACGCCTCCAAGGCCGGCCTCACCATGCTGGCGCGCACGATCAACCATGAGGAAGGCCGCCACGGCATCCGCTGCACGCTGGTGCAGCCCGGCGAGGTGTTCACGCCCATCCTCAAAACCCGGCCACGTCCGCCCAGCGCCGAGGATTGCGCGCAGATGTTGCAGATGCAGGACCTCGGGCATTTGATCCACCATGTCGCCACCCTGCCGGCGCATGTGTGTCTGAACGAAGTGGTGATCTCGCCCACGCACAACCGCTTCGATGTGGGGGCGGATGACCTGGTGCCGCGACTCGATGCTTGACGGCTGATCTGGCCGCCTGCGGGGGGTGTCGACTCAGTCCTTGGGGCGGAAGCTGATCACCATCACCGAGGGCACGCGGCCATCGACGTCAAGCGGCAGTCGCTCGGTTTTTTCCAACGCCTTGATGACGGCGTCGTCCCACGACTTGTGACCGCTCGATTGCAACAGGCGCTTGGAGAGAATGCTGCCGTCAGGCGCGCACTTGACTTCCACCTCGGCCATGGGATTGCCCGGGATGTCATCGCCAAACACGATGTTCGGTTTGACCTTGCCACGGATGCGGCCCGCGTAAGAGGCAGAAGGGCCTGACGCCTTCAAGGCCGAGCCCGTGTCGGTGGGGCCGCCGGTGGCGCCTGCCATGCCGGTGATGCGCTTGAGGTTGGCCTGTCGATCGGCCTCCAGGCGCTTGGCCTCGGCGCGCTCCTTGACTTCCTGTTCAGCCTTTTGCTTGGCTTTTTCTTTCTTGTCCTTCTCGAGCTTGTCCTTCTCGAGTTTCTCTTTCTCGAGTTTCTCTTTCTCGAGTTTCTCGCGCTCCAGCTTCTCTTTGTCCAGCTTGGCCTGTTTTTCCTTGTCGAGCTTGTCTTTTTCCTTCTTCTCTTTCAGCTCTTTCTCTTTGCGTTTCTGGCGCTCTTCCTCCAGCTTCTTGTCCTGCTCGAGCTTCTTTTGCTTTTCACGCTCGATGGCCAACTGTGCCTCACGCTGAGCCGCCGGGGGCGTGGGCTTGGGCATCACCTTGGGCGGTGGAGGGGGCGGCTCGGGTTCGGCCTTGGGGGTGGGCGGTGGCGGCTCGGGTTCCACCGCGCGAGGCGCCGCGGGTGTGGGAATGGCCGACCACAGTTCGGCTTCGACGGCCATCGATTGATCGCTGTCGTTCCAGTGAATACCCCAGGTGAGTGCGGCCACCAGCAGCACATGCACCAGCAACGCCAGTCCGAACGAGCGCGCGCCATCAGCGGGGGACGGCGGTGCGAATTCGAGGTGCTGGGCCAGGGCGGTCATGCCAGAGGGCGCGTTCAGTTGACGAGTTGCACCGACAAGCCCACGCGCTGCACACCGGCGCGCTGCAGACTGTCCATGACCTTCACCACCGTTTCATAGGCGATGGTGCGGTCGGCACTGATGACCACCGGGGTGTCACGCGCTTCGCCGATGAGCGGCAGCGTCTGCTGCGCCACATTCTCCAGCGTGGCGGCCAAGGTCGAGTCGGTGCCTGGGCCCTTGCCGGTGCTGCGCGAGCGCACCGTCAGCTTGCTGTCTTTGGTGATTTCGATGGTGATGACGCGATCGGGCACGGTGGCGGCCTTGCCCACGCTGGGCACGTCGATCACGCTGGGCGAGATCAGCGGCGCTGTCACCATGAAGATGATGAGCAGCACCAGCATGACGTCAATGAACGGGACCATGTTGATCTCGTTCATGCTGCGGCGTCGGCCGCGTCCACGTGACACCACGGAAGCCATGGCGCGACTCAGTGACCCGACGTGGACTGTGCGCCCACGTTGCGTTGCAGAATGTTGGAGAACTCTTCGATGAAGGTCTCCAGCTTGATCGACACGCGGTCGATGTCGCGCGAGAAGCGGTTGTAGGCCAGCACGGCCGGGATGGCGGCAAAGAGGCCAATCGCGGTGGCCACCAGCGCTTCCGCGATGCCCGGGGCCACCTTGGCCAGCGTGACTTGCTGCAACCCGGCCAGACCCGTGAAGGCGTGCATGATGCCCCACACCGTGCCAAACAGGCCGACGTAAGGCGACACCGAACCGGCCGAGGCCAGCAGCGTCAGGTTGGATTCCACCGCGTCCATCTCGCGTTGGAAGCTGGCACGCATGGCGCGTCGGGCACCGTCCATCAGCAGGCTGCTGTCGGTGATGCGGCGCTCGCGCAGTTTTTGGTATTCGCGCATGCCGCTGGCGAAGATGCGCTCCATGGGCCCTGCCAGCTTGGCGTTTTGCGTGGCCGAGGAGAAGAGTTCGTTGAGGCTCTTGCCGGACCAGAAATCGCGTTCAAAGTGATCGTTGAGCTGGTTGACGCGCTTGAGTGCCAACACCTTGCGGAAGATGGCAGCCCAGCTGACCACCGACACGCCCAGTAGCAACAGCACCACCAACTGCACCACCCAACTGGCGTTGAGCAGCAGGTGAATGATGGAGAAGTCTTGATTCATGAGAGGCGTTCCAGGATTGATGCCGGTATTCTCGCAGGCTTGAGGGTGGCGGCGTCCACCCAGCCGATGCGAATGCTGCCTTCGCACAACAAAGTGCGTGGGCCGGGTTCTTCGCGCCAGGCCGATTGACCGATGAGCAGGCTCGCGCGGCCCGCCTCCAGCAGGCCTGCCGTGACGTGCAAATGATCATCGAGCACAGCCGGACGGAGGTATTTGACAGCCGTCTCGCTCACCACGAACATGCCGCCGGTCTCTTCGCGCAAGGCCTGCTGACCGATGCCCAGTGAACGCAACCACTCGGTACGCGCACGCTCGAAAAACTTCAGGTAGTTGGCGTAAAACACGATGCCGCCTGCATCGGTGTCTTCCCAATACACGCGGATGTTGAAGGCGTAGCTCATCGGGTTTCAGGCCTTTCAGGCCAGCAGCTGACGCAACCGCTCGACCGAGGTTTGTAGCGTCTGCAGCGAGCTGGCGGTGGAAAAACGCACATAGCGGGCCGTGTCGGCGTGTCCGAAATCGCGTCCCGGCGTGATCGCCACATGCGCACGGCGCATCACTTCAAACGCAAAGTCCCAGCTGTCCTTCACGCCCAGCCGTGCACACGCTTGCGTGCAATCGGCCCAGGCGTAAAACGCACCATCGGGCATCACCGGGACGGTCAGGCCAATGGATTGCAACGCAGGAATGAACGCATCGCGGCGCGCCTGAAACTCGGCACGACGCGCTTCAAACACGCGCAGGCTCTCGGGTTCGAAGCAGGCCAGTGCTGCCTGTTGCGCCACCGTGCTCGGGCAGATGTAGAGGTTTTGGGCCAGTCGCTCGAGCGCTGGCACCAGCGCCTCGGGCACCACCATCCAGCCCAGCCGCCAGCCCGTCATGTTGAAGTACTTGGAGAAACTGTTGAGGCTGATGACCTGATCGTCCAGGGCCAGCGCGCTGTGACCAAACCGTGCGTCGTAACTCAGCCCCAGGTAGATCTCGTCCACCATCGTGATGCCGCCACGCGACTGCACCACGTCGTGGATGCGTCGCATCTCTTCGGGTGCAATGGACGTGCCGGTGGGGTTCGAGGGCGACGCCAGCAAGACGCCACGCGTGCTGGCGCCCCAGTGCTCGCGCACCTGATCGGCGCTGAGCTGAAAACGGTGCTCGGCCTGGGTGGGCAACAGCACGGCCCGTCCTTCCGCCGCACTCACAAAATGCCGGTTGCAGGGGTAGCTCGGGTCGGGCATGAGCATTTCATCCCCCTGCTCGATGAGGGCCAGGCAGGCAAGTTGCAAGGCGGCCGAAGCGCCCGCGGTGATGACGATGCGCTGCGCGGGAATGCGGAGGCCAAAGTGTGAGCGGTACCAGTCGCTCACGCGTTCGCGCAGCGCGGGCAAGCCCAGGGCCGAGGTGTATTGCGTGCGGCCATCGCGGATGGCGCGCTCGGCGGCGGCCTGCACCAGCGGCGGTGCGGTGAAATCGGGTTCGCCGATGTTCAGGTAGAGCATGGGCGCCTCGGTGTGCGCCACCTGGGCGCCCAGCTCGGCGGCGGCTTTGGCCACCTCCATCACGTAGAACGGCTCGATGCGCTCGGCGCGCGAGGCCAGACGCATCACTTGCGAGCCCTGGCGTCGGCGCGGTCGGCCGCCACTTCCACGGCACGCAGTTGCGGGGCCAGTCCATTGAGCACGCCGTTGACGTACTTGTGACCATCCGTGCCGCCAAAGCGCTTGGAGAGTTCGATGTATTCGTTGAGCACCACGCGCCACGGCACGTCCAGGCAGTGCTGGAATTCGTAGGCGCCCATCCACATGGTGGCGCGTTCGATCGGGGAGATTTCCGCCAGGGGTCGATCCAGCAAGGGCTCGATCAAGCGGTCCAGTGCCTGGGCCTCTTGCGAGCAACCGAACAGCAAGGCGTCATAGTGCACCGCATCGGCCTTGCTGAAGCCAGCCAGGTCGCGGGTGAAGGTGTCGACGGCGGAGGCGTCGTTGCGACCCACCAGCACCTGGTAGAGCGCTTGCAAGGCAAACTCCCGCGAGCGACTGCGGGCGCTGCGCGTGGGCGCGCGTCCGCGGGGGGCGGGGGCCGCGGCGGCTTCGGATGAAGGGGTGTCCGTGGTCATCGGGTCCTGCGGTGGGTGGCTGGCGTTCAAATCAGTCGCTCCATCAGGCGGGCCATTTCCACCGCCACTTGCGCGGCATCGCGCCCCTTGTCGTGTTGCCGCGCCAGGGCTTGCGCCTCGTTTTCGGTGGTGAGGATGGCGTTGGCAATGGGCACGCCATAGTCCAGGCCCACACGCGTGACGCCGGCGCCCGATTCGTTGGCCACGAGTTCGAAGTGGTAGGTTTCGCCACGGATGATGCACCCCAGTGCAATCAGCGCGTCAAAGGTTTGCGAGCCATCCCGGGTGGCCAGCGCTTGCAGCGCCAGCGGCACTTCCAGCGCGCCCGGCACCATCACGTGCTCGATGTGGTCGTCACCCACGCCCAGGCGTTTCAGCTCGGTGCGGCAGGCTTGTGCCAGCGCGTTGGTGATGTCGGTGTTGAAGCGCGCCTGCACGATGCCGATGCGAAGACCGGCCCCGTTGACGGTGGGATCGGTGGAGGAAGCCTGGGGGGTGAACATGGGATCAGTCCTTGGCCTGGTAGCCGTCGATTTCGAGTCCGTAGCCAGCCATGCTGGGCATGCGGCGCGGGTTGCCCAGCAGGCGCATCTTGTGCACGCCGCAGTCGCGCAGGATTTGCGCGCCTATGCCGTAGCTGCGCAGGTCCATGCGGCCGCGCTCGGGCGCATGCGAAGACTTGGCGGTGCCCTCAAACTGGGCCAGCAGTTGGTCGGCGTTTTCGCCGCAGTTGAGCAACACCATCACGCCCAGGTTTTCGCCCGCAATGTGCGAGAGCGCGGAGTCAAACCCCCACGAATGCATGCGACGCGAGGGTTCGAGCAAATCAAAGACCGACAGGGGTTCGTGCACCCGCACCGGCACAGACTGGTCAGCTTGCCACTGGCCACGCACCAGGGCCATGTGAACGCCGCCGCTGGGCAGATCACGGTAGGCGTGCGCGGTGAATTCGCCGTGCGCGGTCTGCAGTGTGCGAGTGCCGATGCGTTGCACCAGCGACTCGTGGCGGCTGCGATGCTCGATCAGGTCGGCGATGGTGCCGATTTTCAGGCCATGCTCGGCGGCAAAGAGTTGCAAGTCGGGCAGACGTGCCATGGTGCCGTCGTCCTTCATGATCTCGCAGATCACGGAGGAGGGCGAGCAGCCAGCCATGGCCGCGAGGTCGCAGCCCGCCTCGGTGTGACCAGCGCGCATGAGCACGCCGCCATCCACCGCCTGCAGCGGGAAGATGTGGCCGGGTTGCACCAGGTCGGTGGGCTTGGAGTGGGTGTCAACCGCCACCTGCACGGTGCGAGCGCGATCTGCGGCGGAGATGCCGGTCGTCACGCCTTCGGCGGCCTCGATGGAGACGGTGAAAGCCGTGCTGTACACCGTGCCATTACGAGCCGCCATGGGGGGCAGTCGCAGGTATTCGCAGCGCTCGCGGGTGAGCGTGAGGCAGATCAGGCCGCGACCAAAGCGCGCCATGAAGTTGATCGCCTGCGGGGTGACATGGTCGGCGGCGAGGACGAGGTCGCCCTCGTTTTCGCGGTCCTCCTCGTCGACCAGGATGACCATGCGGCCGGCACGCAGTTCGGCGACGATCTCCTCGACCGGTGAAATCGGGACGGGTTGCAGGGAAGAGCTCATGCAGAGGCTTTCGGGGTCAGGCCGACGTGCAGCATGCGCTCGACATAGCGCGCCACGGTGTCGATCTCCAGGTTGACGGGGTGTTGGGCGCGCAGCGTGCCCAGCGCGGTGTGGGTCACGGTGTGCGGAATGAGGTTGATGCTGATCTCGGTGCCCCGGTCGTTGTCACGCACCTGGTTCACCGTGAGGCTCACGCCATTGACGGTGATGGAGCCTTTGTAGGCCAGGTAGCGCGCCAGTTCGGCCGGGGCCTGAATGCGCAGTTCCCAGCTTTCGCCCACTTGCTCGAACTGACTCACGTGGCCGATCCCATCCACATGACCGGACACGATGTGGCCGCCCAGGCGGTCGTGCGCGCGCAAGGCCTTCTCCAGGTTGAGCGAGGTGCCAGGCTGATTCAGCCCGGCCGTGCGGGCCAGGGACTCGGCCGAGATGTCGATGGTGAACTGATGCTGGGGCACGTCCAGCGAGGTGACTGTCATGCAAGCGCCATTGAGCGCAATGCTGTCACCCAGCCCCACGTCGTCCAGATACCCGGCAGGCGCCTGCACGGTGAGACGTTTGCCATGATCCAAAGAGCGACCCAGGTCGTGGACGGCGGCGATGCGCCCCACGCCGGTGATGATTCCGGTGAACATTCGCGTATTTTCGCAGAGAAGCCATGCCCCCGGCCGGCGCAGGTGTCGCAGGTGACAGAAATAAAGTGCAGAGTCCCCTGTCGGGGCCGTTGAAAGGCTGGCCGTGAGCCCCCGCGGGCGGGAAGCCAGGCGCCAGGATCAGCGCAGACGGGCGCGCAGGCGCAGGTCCGGACCGATGGGGGTGATGTCCTGCCAGGTCAGGGCCAGCGCTTGCGACAGGGACTCGAGGGGCCCCAGGGCCGTCATGCCGCGCCCTTGGCCGATCAGCAGGGGCGCCAGATACACCAGCACTTCGTTCACCAGGCCAGCCTGCAGCAAGGAGGCGTTGAGCTTGTGGCCGGCCTCGACATGGACTTCATTGATCTCGCGCCGCCCCAGATCTTCCATCAGGGCCTGTAAGTCCACTTTGCCCTGGGGGTTGGGCTGGGCTGTGAGGTGAGCCCCTGCTGCGCTCAGCGCATCTTGCGCGGCTGCAACTCCCGAGGCATGATAAATCCACACCGGGCGCTGGGGACGGAACAAGGCCGCCTGAGGCGGTGTTTCCAGTCGGCTGTCCACCACCACCAGGGCGGGCTGACGGGTCGTGTCCACCAGGCGCACGTCCAGTTGCGGGTTGTCTTCCAGCACCGTGCCGATGCCGGTCAGCACTGCGCAGGCCTGGGCCCGCCAGGCGTGGCCATCGCGGCGGGCCGGCTCGGAGGTGATCCACTGGCTCTCGCCGTTGAGCAAGGCGGTCTGGCCATCCAGCGAGGCGGCAATTTTCATGCGCACATACGGCAGGCCGGTGGTCATGCGCTGGATGAAGCCGGCGTTGAGTTCGCGGGCCGTGGCCTCGCCCAGTCCCACCTCAACCTGCAGACCGGCAGCGCGCAAGCGTTGCAGGCCTTGGCCGCTGACCCGGGGGTTGGGGTCCTCCATGGCCACCACCACGCGGGCCAGTGCGGCTTGCGCCAGTGCATCGCAGCAGGGGCCGGTGCGGCCCTGGTGCGAGCAGGGCTCCAGGGTGACATACGCTGTCGCACCGCGAACATCCTGGCCACGCGACTGCGCATCGCGCAGGGCCATGATTTCCGCGTGGGCCTGGCCGGCGGGCTGGGTGTGCCCCATGCCCAGCACCGTGCCGTCAGGGCGCGCGATCACGCAACCCACGCGGGGGTTGGGCGTGGTGATCCACAGGGCCTGACGCGCCAGCGTCAGTGCCTGATCCATCAGGGTTCGGTCCAGGTCGGAGGTCGACATGGTGAGGGATTATGCAGGTTCGGACGTGTTGAACATCCAGGCCGTGGGGGGATCACCGGCTCCAGCAAGTTTGCGTGTTCCAGCTGGCCAGGCGCACCCCCCGGGCACCTGCTTGGTCCAGGCTGAGCGTTCCGCAGGGGTCCGAGGCCTGTGCACCCAGCGGGGTGGCCAGCAGGGTGAAACGCTGCCCGGCCGCAGCAGCGGTGTAGCTCAACCGATAGCTCTGGCTGGGCACCGACCACGCGCTGTCCGGCAGCGTGTCCGGATAACGACCTTGGGCCGCGGCGTAACGCTCCAGCCAGTGGGCGGTTTGCAGCAGCGCCAGGCGTGCTTCGTTGCGACGCGTGCGCTGCACCCACTCCGACGCCGAGGGCAGCGCCCATTGCGTGAGCAGACCCACGATGCACAGCACGAGCAGCAGTTCGACCAGGCTCCACCCGGTGCGAGTGGCAGGCGGTGTTCGACTCATGACAACCACTCTCGCCATTGCAACACGCGGGGCGCGTGGGCGCGGTCCGGGGCCTGGCTGTTGGCCAGCCACAGCACTTGCTGCACCACCTGCGTGCCGGGCAACCGACCCTGCACGTAGCTGGTGATGCGGTACACGAGGGGTGGCATGCCGGGCGTCACATCGATCTGTGACGAGAGGGTGGTGGTGGTGCTGTCAAAGGGCATCACCTCGACCCAGTAGGCGGCCGTGCCGGGGTACCGCAGTGCGACCCCGGGGTCGGCGCCTGCGGCGCGCGACACAAACTGCCCGGGGCTGGCGGCGCCAGACAGGCGCGATGCCCAACTGCTGACCGGGGTGTCCACGCTCGGCAGCGCCAGGCAGATGCCTTGCTGACAAGGCAGCGCACCCTGGCCTTGCAAGCGTGCCATCAAGGTGGGCCAGACGGCCATGTCCGGCGGAAAGAACGCCTGGGTGGAACCTGCTGGCCCCGGGGTGTGACGCGTGTCGGGTGTGCTGGCTAGGATGTCTTGCTGCGCCTCCCGAATCAGGGCGTGGGCGGCCAGTCGCGCCTGCAGCCGATCGGCATCGGCGCCGGCCATCGCCTCGCGCGTGATGGCGCTTCGCCACAGGCTCAGCACCAGGCCGCTCATCAAGGCCAGCAGGAGCAGCAGAACGGGCAGGGTGAAGCCCCGCGCCGATAGGCGGCAGGCGCCGGGTCCTCCACGCAAGCCGAGAAATGGCTCGTCAGCCGTTGGGGTGCGGCTCATCCGTCCCCCTGACTGGCCAGATGCAGCGTGATGCGCTGCAGTCGACGCAGGCGCCCATCTGCTGCCACCGTTTCGCCCTGACACCCCTTCAGGCCGGCACTGGCCTGCCCCACCTTGTTCGGGCTGGCCCAGCGCAAGCAGACGCTCACGGCGCGCACCTGCCGCCAGTCGAGCACCTGGTCTGCAGATTTCCACTGCAAGGGGGCTTGTGCTGGATCGGTGCCGGCCCAGATCGAAGCCTCGGCATACAGCGCCTGCACATCCTCCACCCGTTCGGCCAGAGCTTGGAACAGGGTGCCGGATCGCAGGGGGTCCTTGCAGCTGAGTTCCTGCTGGCTGCTGAGCTTGAACTGGTGGCCGATGAGGTCCAGGTTGGAGGCCTGGTTGCCCTGGCAGTCGCGCGGGTCGATCTCGCGCGGAATCACCCAAGTCAGCGTGTCGTCACGAGCGCCCTCGATCCCGCTGATGGGCGCGCTCTTGCTGACCCATTGAGCTGCGCCCGATGAGCTGGTGGTGATCCGGGTGGCTCCTGCGCTCAGGCTGATGCGCTCGAGCAGGCGTTGCACTTCGCGTTGCTGGGCGTGCATCTGCTCGAGGGCCTGCACGGTGTGTTGTGAGCTGCGCAGATGGCTCCAGGACTGCAGGCCGGCGGCCATCACACCCAGTGACACGCCCATGGCCAAGAGGGTATCGCTCAGCATCATGGCGGGCTTTCAGGGGGTCAGGACCCAGGCCAGGCAGCGTTTGCCCTCGGGGCAGGGTACGGGAACCTGCGCGTTGAGACCCGCCTCACGACCTGCGTCCGAGGTCCAGGCGAGCACCAGCCAGCGACTGCGGTTTGTTCCGGCTGTGCCTTGCAGCCAGGCATCGCCCTCGGGTAGCAACTGACCCACTTGCGAGCGCCACTGAGACAGATCGGCTTGCGCCCAATCCGCTCGCGAGCACGGGCTGTCACGGCAGCCGAGCGCACCCGGCTGTTGATTCCACGCGAGCTGGTAGTGGGCCGCGCCCGCAGCGTTCAGGTGCAGGCGGTGCGCCAGGTCTTGTGCCAGCAACACCGCCTGTCCCTGGGCCAGGCTGTCGCGTTCCCAGCGCAAGGCCTGGAAGGCGCTGAGCATCAGGGGCGCAACGCCCAGCGCACTCACCAGCAAGACCGACGCGGAGCCCATCGACATCATGAGCATCCTTCCCCCGACTGCCAATGCACGCGTCCCGCAATGTTGAGGCAAATGGTGGCGGCCAGTGACACCCACTCGGGCCGCCACGGTTTGATGCGCAGGCTGGCCCCCGCGCTCATCGGGTCGCCACTGGCCGCCATGCGCAGCTCGCCGGTGGTGGCGCTGTAGACCACGGAGAGGTCGCCCGACAACGGCGTGTCTCGCAACACTTCGTTGCTGCTGGGGACGATGACCTGCCAGCCGCAGCGCCAATCGCGCGCATCGGTCAGGCCAGGGCAATCCGTGCGGCGCGACAGCGCACTCACCACCCCGTGCCGCGCCGACCAGCTGCGTGCCAGGTCCAGGTCGGACAACCAGCGGTCGCGCGTCATGTCCACCCGCACCCGCTGGGCCATTGATTCGAGCGAGGGCAATGCCAGCAAACTCAGGGTGGCCATCAGCGCCACCGCGCACAGGCACTCGGCCAGTGAGAAGCCGGATGCAGCGAACCTGTTCGGGTTTGGGGGCGCGGGCAGTCGACGCCATGCCTGCGGCCGACGAGTCAACACGCCAGGAACGACGAGGTCAATCAAGACCAGACCGCTGAAAACCACACTTGAAATTGACGACATGCCCAGGCTCCGACCACGCTGCGCTCACGGATGGCGAGAAAGCGTCATCTTGCGGGCACATGCTGGCCCATGGGTCAAGTCATGCAGGTGATGCCTGCACCTGGCGCGGGTGAGATGCCTCGGGTGGGCGCCGCACGCGTCACCGCGTCATGCC
The DNA here is from genome assembly GCA_947448375.1 of Comamonadaceae bacterium. Lineage (GTDB taxonomy): Bacteria > Pseudomonadota > Gammaproteobacteria > Burkholderiales > Burkholderiaceae_C > Limnohabitans. The sequence goes on from CANFMY010000017.1 coordinate 23,936, forward strand.
GGCCGCGCTGGGGGGCTTGTTCTCAGCGGCGAACTTCGTCCACCAGCGTCTTGAACTCGTCGATGTCCTCAAAGCTGCGGTAGACGCTGGCAAAGCGCACGTAGGCCACTTTGTCGAGTTTGCGAAGCTCGCGCATCACCCACTCGCCAATGCGGGTGGAGGCCACTTCGCGCTGGCCGTGGGTGAGCAACTGTTCCTCGATGCGTTCAATGGCGCTGTCGACCTGCTCGGTGCTCACCGGTCGCTTGCGCAGCGACAGGTTCATTGAGGCGCGCAATTTGTCGCGGTCATACTCGATGCGCCGCCCGTCCTTCTTGACGATGGCGGGGAAACTCACATCGGGCCGTTCGTAGGTGGTGAAGCGCTTGTCGCAGGCGCTGCATTGACGCCGACGACGCACCACATCCGCGTCCTCCGACAACCGGGTCTCCACCACCTGGGTTTCAAGATGGGCGCAAAACGGGCACTTCATCGGCGGGCCCGATCAGCGGTAGACCGGGAAGCGGCTGGTCAGCGCGTGCACCTTGGCGCGCACCGCGGCGATGTTGGCCTCGTCGAGCGGGTTGTCCAGCACGTCGGCGATCAGGTGGGCGGTCTGGCGCGCTTCCTCGTCCTGGAAGCCGCGGGTGGTCATGGCTGGGGTGCCGATGCGCACGCCGCTGGTGACCATCGGTTTTTCCGGATCGTTGGGGATGGCGTTCTTGTTGATCGTCATGTGGGCCTGGCCCAGGGCGGCTTCGGCCACCTTGCCGGTGATGCCCTTGGCGCGCAAGTCGACCAGCATCACGTGGCTTTGCGTGCCGCCACTCACGATGCGCAGGCCACGCTGCGTGAGCGTTTCGGCCACGATGCGCGCGTTGGTCACGACTTGCTGCTGGTAGGCCTTGAACTCGGGCTGCAGCGCTTCCTTGAAGGCCACGGCCTTGGCTGCGATGACGTGCATCAGCGGGCCGCCTTGCAGACCGGGGAAGATGGCACTGTTGATGGCCTTCTCGTGCTCGGCCTTCATGAGAATGATGCCGCCGCGCGGGCCACGCAAACTCTTGTGCGTGGTGGAGGTGACGATGTCGGCGTGCGGCACCGGGTTGGGGTAAACGCCTGCGGCAATCAGACCCGCGTAGTGCGCCATGTCCACCAAAAAGATCGCGCCCACGTCCTTGGCCACTTGGGCAAAGCGGGCGAAGTCGATGTGCAGCGAATAAGCCGAGGCTCCCGCGATGATGAGCTTGGGCTTGTGCTCGTGGGCCTTCTTCTCCATCGCGTCGTAGTCGATGGCTTCCTGGGCGTTGAGGCCATAGGACACGACGTTGAACCACTTGCCGCTCATATTGAGCGGCATGCCATGGGTGAGGTGACCGCCTTCGGCCAGCGACATGCCCATGATGGTGTCGCCGGGCTTCAAGAATGCCAGGAACACGGCTTCGTTGGCCGAGGCGCCGCAATGCGGCTGCACGTTGGCGGCGTCGGCTCCAAACAGTTGCTTCAGGCGGTCAATGGCCAGTTGCTCGGCCACGTCGACGTGCTCGCAACCGCCGTAATAGCGCTTGCCGGGGTAGCCTTCGGCGTATTTGTTGGTGAGCTGTGAACCCTGCGCGGCCATGACGGCGGGGGAAGCGTAGTTTTCGCTGGCAATCAGCTCGATGTGATGCTCTTGGCGGGCGTTCTCGGCCTGAATGGCGGCCCAGATCTCGGGGTCGGTCTGTTCGACCAGGATGTTGCGGTGGTACATGTGGCAGTCCTTTGGATGATGGTCCCCTTGCAGGACGCGTCACAGGCGCGGACCTACATCAGGGCTGCCCAGGCGAACGGCTTCACACCTCTGAGGGTGGCGCGCTTCCCAGTGGTTGGGGCCTGGGTCAGGCCGGAGTCCACGTCAGCGGTGTGAGGGGGCATCAAGCCCGCCGGCACACGCCTATCGCCAGTTGCGCGCGGGACGAGTTTATCGCGAAACGTCCTCTTCCTTTTCCTTGAAGGAGGCGAGTTTTTGAGCTTTTTCCCACAAGTCGCCCACGCTTTGGGCCACCGCTGCGGTGGCAGTGGGCTGGATGGTGGGAACCGATTGCCCTTGCGCAACGCGCTTCAAGCGGTCGTGTTCGGCGATGACCTTGCCTGCGTAACCGCCGTTGTTGTCCTCGATGTGGGCAGCACCCACGTACAGGCGTAGCCCCCCTTCGAGCGATCCGGCGCGGGCGATGCACTCCTTGAGCACATTCACCCCCACGCGCAGGTTGGCCACCGGGTCAAATGCCGCCAGTCGACCGCCAAACCCCTCGTATTTGTCCGAGTGCACCTTGGTCATCACCTGCATCAGGCCCTGGGCTCCCACCGGGCTTTGCGCAAAGGGGTTGAATCCGGATTCGATGGCCATGACCGCCAGGATGAGGGTGGGGTCGAGTTGGTTGCGCGGGCCCAATTCGTAGGCCTCGGCCACCAGCGCTCCCAGGGGCTCGGCCGCCACCCGGTATTTGCGGCTGAGCCAGTAGGCGATGTTGGCTTGCTGCTTGGGCAAGCCGGTCGGGTCGGTGGCGGTGGCGCGGTCCACCGCGTCGAAATCGCTTTGGAACCCGGTTTCCTCCACCTGGCGCTCCTGCAACCAGCTGATCAGGCGGGCTTCGCCAGCGGTGCGCAAATCGGGGCGCATGGTCAGGGTGACCACCAGGCAGAACACGGCCAGACCCAGCAGGGCCAGGCCGCTGTGCGTGATGGCAAAAAAGCCCTGGGCCACGTCCTGCGCAAAGGTTCGCAACCCGTGATTCAATTTTTCCAGCGCTGTCATGTGGTTTCCTTTCCGAGGGGGAATGGCGGCAAGCGGTGCAGCGGGGTGCGTCAACTTGCAGGGGGCCATCCCGCGTGTGGGGCCGGCGTCCCGGTGGGGTTCCGTGAGGCTGGACAGGTGCCAGCGGGAACCGGGCAGGCCGTATGGCGCAGCGAATAGCAGATCCCCGAGAGGTGGGGTGTTGGCGATATTTTAACGGCTGGGATCCCCCTGTTTGGATGAAATATCACCAAAAATGAATATTAAAGCGTTATATCTTTGGGTATGGCTGAGGCTGCAACCCCAGCAATATCTTCATCAACCACCCCATCAACCACCCCATCAGCCACCCCATCAGGGTTGGCCTGAATCGTCACCCGGCTGTCGACCAGGCCGCAGCCGGCAAGCCCAACGTGTGCGGGCAAGCCCAGCATCCCTGTGGGTTGCCGACCTCAACGCCCCCGGGCGTTCGGGTGTCGTGATGCCAGGTATGGCGCGGGTGTCCTCCAGCGGCGACAATACGGGTTTCTTCGGGCTGCCTCGCACCATCACTGGTCAGGTCCCAGCCCCTTGTGTGATTTCCCTTCAGGCCGTTGACGTGACCTCTTCCTCCTCCTCGCAGAACGAACCCCAGAAACTTGACGCGCTGACGGGTGGCGCCTTTTCCGCCCCCACCTCCGGCGAGCGTGCCGCCCGCTTGCGTGAGTGGTTGGCCACCGACCCCTCGGTGGAGTCCATGCAGGAGGTGTTCCGCGAGATGAGCACCCGCGACAAGGGGGCCGCCAAGGCCCTGCGTGAAAAGCTCGACGAACTGCGCCGTGCCAAAGCCCAGGACACCCTGGCCCTGGAATGGGCCCACAAAGGCGAAGCCCTGCGCGATGCTCCCCGGATCAACCTGGCCGACGCCATGGCCTGGCAGCGCGACGCGGCCAAGGCCGGTGCGCCGTTGTCCCGTGAGCCCTTGTCTACCTTGAAAAACCAGCTGGCCGAGCGTGTCAAGGGCATCGAAGACCTGCAGCACCGCGCCCAGGTCCAGCGCGAGGCCAGCATGATGATGGCCCAGCGCATCGAGATGCTGTCCACCAAACCCTGGGAAGAAGCCCAGAGCCAGCGTGACACGCTGTCCGCCGATCTGCAGCGCTTGCAGGCCGACGGTCAGGCCCTCAGCAGCGATGCCAACTGGGCTTGCGTGGATGCCCGCTTTCCGCCCATGCTGCAGGCCAGTGGCCAACAACTCACGGCGGTCTGGGAAGCCTTTGACGCGGCCTTGACCCACACCGTCCAGGCCGCAAGTGACCCGGCCCTGGATTTGCCGGCAGTGCCGGCCTGGGCCGATCAGCTGCGTGCCGCCCGCACCGGCACCTCGGTCGCCCCGGCGCCGGCCAAACCGCGCATTGACCCGGCCCAACGTGCCCAGGCGCAAGCCGCTGTTCAAGCCGTGCTCAGTCTGCTCGAACAAGAGCTCGCCCAAGGTCATGGCAAGGCCAGCGCTGGCGCGGCCGCGGCCGTGCGACAGGCGCTGCGCGAGCAGGGCCGCTGGCTGGACGAAAAATTCGAGCACCATGCCCAGGGCGTGTTGGCCGCAGCCAGCGAACTCGAAGGCTGGCAACGCTGGCGCGCCGACCAGATCCGTCAGGACCTGGTGACCCGCGCCGAGGCCTTGTTCAAGAAGGTGGTGGAGAAAGTGCCTGCCGCCGGCCCTGCTCAGTCGGCTGGAGACAAGACGCCAGCGCAGGACACCGCGCTGCCCGAGGCTGCTGCACCGACAGCCGATCAGGCTGACCATCCCACCGCGACCGAGGCGGGTGACACCGCCACGGCAGCGGATGCCGTTGTTTCGGCTCCTGCCATTCCAGACCCCGCCATTCCAGCCCCTGCCGCCGCCACCAAGGATCGCATCACCTGGGTGCCTGCCGTGGGTGGGCGCAAGATGCAGGAGGCCTTGCGCCAACTGCGCG